>JAZDOU010000106.1:0-21585 GCA_043798385.1 Pseudomonadota bacterium | reverse complement strand
AGCTGGTAAGGTAAGACCTCATCCTTTTCCCCCCGGAGACATCTTCACTAATGGACCTGGGGAAAAAGATAAAAGAGGACCTCTTACCAAATGAGACGGTTGCCGGGTAGGTCCTTTTTTGAAAGGTCTTCCCCCTAATGGGGTCAGTCGATTAGTGACTTAAGAATAAAATTCTATGCAAAATGGAAAGAATTTATTAAAGAACAAGCCGTTGACCCGGACCAACCAAGGGTTTTAACACATTTCGTATATCCAATTTTGGTTCCGGCTGGTCCGGGTTGGGGGGAAGACCTTAAATTTTTACTTTGGGTTTACCGCCGAGTAGTCATTAATGAACTTGTCGATGGTGTCAGCCAATTCCTGCTTGATAAAAGGTTTCAATTTATTAGCGCCTATGATTCCAGCACTCCCTGAATACCAGGTTGTTCCGAAACAGCCGATCTTTGAATCGCGGTTTAGAATGACCAATTGATTCAAATCAACTTTGAATGAATACCCATAGATGACTTCTTCCCGCCAAACATAGACATTAAGATTGATATAAAGATAGGGGAGGCCTGGTTCTTTCATCCTTTGTTCTTCATTAAACACCCGGATTCCTGCCTGCCAGAGTCTTAATTCAACTTCTCCCTTCAGTTGTCCCCTGGAAACCCCGGCCTTTTCCACTTCGGGGTTTAAAGGTTCAACCAGTATGAATAGTCCTTTCAATCCCCTAAGGGATTCTTTCTGGTCCGAAAAGAAGGTTGCAGGAGGGAGGCCTGTTTTCTCTTTGACTGACAGACCGGTTTTATCTTGAACCGGCTGGCTCTTTTTAATCGCCTCAGAATGACTCCAGGCCGAAAGTACCAGTAAACCAGCTATGGCCAGGAGGGATTTAATTTTCATGGGCATCTCTTTGTGGGGGATTACCATTAAAGCCGGATCAGGTCACCCTCCGTCCGGGAGGTTAGTTGGTGGTAAGCCTTTTTATAAGCCCGGCGAATCTTTTTCATATTGGTAGAGAACAACAGGCCGAATCGCATGCAGGACCGGTAAAGGGATTCTCCCTTAAGGTCGATAACCAGTTCAATGGGCAGGAGGCCTTCCGGGAGATTTTCTTTGATGCCGGCCCGAAGCTGTTCCCAGGCCGGGGCAAGACGTCTCTCCGCCTCCTGGAGATAATTCAGCAAAGGGACTATTACCAGATCCACCTTCTCTTTCAAGGGTTGTAAAAACTCCGGCCGGTCATTGGTCTGGATCACTTCCACCCCCAGCCGGGATAAAAAGAGGGTAATAAATTTTTGATAGGGTTCGGTGGCGTTTCCCGGAATCAGGGCCACTTTTCGAATCCCACGTAACTGCCAGACCGGTCCAAATTGTTTTTGGACCTGATCCAGAAAATTTTCCGACAGCCAGCGGCGATGATTGTCCATCCGCGCCCTGGCCCTTTTAAGAAGCCTCCTTCCATAATAGCGTAAATAACTGTAATAGATATCCATCTTGACCAGCCGTTTCAAAATAGCCCCCCAGGAATAAAAAGAGTTAAGGGCCCGGTAAGCCGCCTCCTGTAATTCTTCTCCCGTCATCAAACGGGGCTGAAAGACCACGTGAGTACCGTCATAGAGCTCCCAGTTGCGGGTCAGAAAGCGGTTTTCCTGCTCCAGAGATTGAAAGGTTTCCGTACCGGGAAGGGGAGTGAGCATCATAAACTGGGCCGAGTCGACCCGGTTTTTAATGGCGAAGCGAATCGTTTCCCGAATGGTCTCCGGGGTGTCCTGGTCTGCTCCGACAATGAACATGCCGTGGATATGAATTCCCTGGCGATGGAAGGCCTTAATAGCCTGGCGCATGGTGGCCTGGTCCTGTTTTTTCCGGTAGGCCTTCAGGACCTGGGCACTGGCACTTTCAAAACCGATATAGACACCCCAGCAGTTGGTCTCCCTTAAGAGTTCTAGAAACTCTGGATCTAAGGCCGACTCAGCTCGAACCTGGGTACTCCACTGGGGGTGATTACCTTCTTCTTTCATGCGGCGAAGAAGCTCTTTGGCCCTGGTCGGGTTGGCCGAAAAATTATCATCACAGAAAAAGAGATGATCGGCCTGAGCGGCGTTGGCTCGGATCTCTTCCAAAACCAGATCGATCGAGCGGATGCGGTATCCCCGCCCGAACATGGTGACCACCGAACAGAATTTACAGGCGTAGGGACAGCCCCGGGAAGTCGCCAAGGGGACAACGGCCTGTTGGCGATTCCATCCCTGAACCAGGGAAAAATCAGGGATCGGTAAGGCATTCAAGTCCTGGATCAAAGGCCTGGCAGGATTGGACTTCGGTCGGTCCTCTTCCCAGTAGGATAAACCAGGGATATCTTCTAAGGAGCGCCGGTCACTCAAGGCCCCCAGGAGTTCGATCAGGGTTTCTTCTCCTTCTCCTCGTACCACGAAGTCACCATGAAGCAGGGCCTCCTCCGGCAAAAAACTGACATGGGGACCTCCATAGACAACCCATTTTCCCTGGCCTTTGGCCTGATCCCCGATAAAGAAAGCCCTGGGGGCAGTACTGGTGATAGAGGAAATACCCACCACATCCGCCCAGCCCAGGTCTTCTGCCGTGACCGCCCCGGAGACCTCTTCAACTAAAACCTTGGCCTCATAACCCAGGTTTCGGAGCATGGTGCCCAAAAGGATTGTTCCTAAGCGGGGGATTCGCGCCCGGCTGAAGACATGTTCCGCGGGCGATCGGGGTTCGATCAGCAATACACGCCGGGGGGCCTTTGATTTCATCATGATCCTCCTATCTGCCGTACAAAAACAGAAAAAATTGGTTCATCGGTTAGATGAGGCTGATTTTGTCTTGGTGACTTAAGAATAAAATTCTACGCAAAATGGAAAGAATTTATTAAAGAACGAGCCGTTGACCCGGACCAACCAAGGTATTTAACACGTTTCGTTTATCCAATTTTTGTTCCGGCTGGTCCGGGTTGGGTTATTCGGGGGAAACGTGCTGTTCCCAATCAGGTTGAACCTGATTGGTTTTCTATTATAATAAATGGCCCACCTTTTAATGTAAAGAAAAAAGCGGAGTCGGCCACTTTCATGAACTGACCAATAGTGGGGATGAGGAACTGACCATCCTGGTCGTGGCCGGCCTTATCCCTGATCCGGGATCGACCTAACCAACCGAGACCCCCTTAACTTTCCTTTTCAGCAGATTGGCCGCCACCAGCAAGGGATCCCAGACCGGCCCAAAGGGGGGGGCATAAGCCAGGTCCAATTGGGATATCTCTTCCAGGGTCATTCCCTGATGGAGGGCAACGGCCAGCATATTGATCTTGCGGGCCTCTCCATCCCAGCCCACCCAGTTTCCACCCAAAAGCCGGCCTGTGGATTGATCGGCTATGATTTTTAACAAGGTCGGGCGGGCCCCGGGATAAATCCCCACCCGGGAAGACCCTTCCACCACCTGACTAATCGCCGAAAATCCGGTCCGTTTTGCCTGGGCCTGGTTGATTCCGGCCATACCGATTTCCAGGTCGAAGACCTTGACACAGGCCGCCCCGACGATTCCATGGAATTCGGCCTGACCGCCAAGGACATTTTCACCAGCCACCCTCCCCTCTTTGTTGGCAATATCTCCCAAGGGGGCCAGGGTGGGTTGACCGGTGACCCGGTTGAACTTCTCACAACAATCCCCGGCAGCAAAAATATCGGGATCGCTGGTCTGCATAAGACTGTTGACCTGAATTCCACCGGATTTACCGACTGTAATCCCTGACTCTCGGGCCAGCTCGGAGTTGGGTATTACCCCCACTCCGACGAAAAAAAGATCGGCTGAAAAAACCCCTTGATCCGTTACCAGTTGGTCGGCCACCTGCCCGCCTCCTTGGAAGCTTTGGGGTTGAACTTCACCGATAAAGCGAACCTGATGAGCGTCGAGTTCCTTAACAATGACCGCTCCCACCTCCGGTTCCAATCCGCTGTAGGGGACCTTCCCCCGATAGAGGAGGGTGGTTTCGATCCCCCGTTCCCGTAAGGCCTCGGCCACTTCCAGGGAAATATAGCCTGCCCCGATAATCACCGCCTTGCGAGGAGTATGTTGGTCTATAAATTTTCTAATCCGGATTCCATCGGACATCTCTTTTAGGGTAAAGACATTGGAGGCCTCTTCCCCCGGGATCCCCAGCCTTCGGGAACGGGCCCCGGTAGCCAGGATCAAACGGTCATACGGGTAGAAAAATTCTTCCCCCGAATCTAAAGATGAAACCCGGACCAGTTTTCCGACTCGATCAATAGCCCGAACCTGATGCTTAAGCCTGACCTCGATTCGCTGCTTCTGTTGAAATTCCTCCGGGGTCCTGGCGATCAAGTCTTTCTGATCTGCTATTACATCCCCGATGTAATAGGGGAGTTCTCAGGCCCCGTAAGAAATAAACTCCCCTTGCTCCAGCATGGTGATACTGACATCAGGATCTCTTCTACGGGCCGTGCTGGCTGCCGTTGGTCCGGCGGCTGACCCCCCTATAATGACCACTTTGAATTTTTTTCCCACCATTCATACCCTCCTTTATAATAATCCCGAAAGGGGAACCAGGCGGACCTTGTCCTGCAAGACAGGAATTTTTTCCTTTATGGCCCTCAGGGTCTGGGGATAGGGATGGCCGCAACCTACCGCTAAGCCGTGTTCCTGACCCAGACGGATTAATTGATCCAACTGCTGTTGGATGGCCTCCTCTTCCTGAACGTTATCCAGAAAGATATCTCGTCCAATGGCCTTTATCCCCAATCGGGCCGCTACCGAAAGACCGACCGAATCGCGAGACGTCCGACTGTCTAAAAAAAACAAATTCCTCCCCTTGATCATCTTTAATACCAGGGTCATCTTATCCGGATCTTCGGTAAAACGTGATCCCATATGATTATTAACCCCCGTTACCCCGGGGAAGGCCTCCAGATCTTTTTGCAAAATCCTCTGAATTTCATTACCCGACATACTGATCAACAAGGCCCCCGGCCCTGGATCGGTTTTCGGATAGTTCTTGGGTTCCATCGGCAGGTGGAGCCAGGTCTCTTTGCCCTTTTGAAGGGCCTGTCTGGCCATTTCCTGAGCAAAAGGGGCCTGGGGCAAAAAAGACAGCGTTAACGGGAGATCTAAATTAATAAAATTCCAGGCCAACTGTTTCTGGTAGCCCAGGTCATCAATAACAATGGCCACCAGCGGCAATTTTTCCCTGGCGGGGGAGGGTCGTTCCGCTGATGGGCCCGACTTGCCGATGGGACTTGTCTCTTTATGGACGCTTTCTTCAAAAAGGGGGAGATCTGAAGAGGGGGTTCCCGCCCTCCAGGAATGCCAGATAGTGCCTGCTCCAAAGGCCAAGGCTAGTCCTATTATCCAAATAACACCTTTATAGCCCCCCCTTTTTTTAGGCTTGGAATGATTTTGACGGCTTCGCCCGGGCACAGGGAGCCTTTAAGGGGCAGAGTACTTAAAAACCTGAGAAAAGGTCCCCCAATTCTTCAAAAGCTGCAGGGCGCTGGCCAATTGGGGATCATCCCCATTGTCTCCGAGGGCCTTTTTCACCCCGGGTAGAGGTAATTCGGGATGAGATTCTTTTCCTTTCCCATCATCTTCCATATGGCGTTCCAGGTCTTTTTCGCGCAGGATTTTGGGCTCCCGTTCTGAAGGTTCCCCTATTTTAAAAGGCTTTCCCTTGATCAGGATATCAGGGGTTATCCCTTTGGCCTGAATGGAACGGCCGTTGGGTGTAAAATAACGGGCAGTGGTTAACTTAAGTCCGGAATGGTCATCCAGAGGAATAATGGTTTGTACCGATCCCTTCCCGAAGGTCGGGGCACCTAAAATCACAGCCCTTTTCTGGTCCTGCAGGGCCCCGGCCACGATTTCGGAGGCACTGGCACTGCCCTCATTGACCAAGACTACCAGAGGATAAGAACGGACAACCTTGTTGGGATGGGCATAGAATTTTAAATTCTGTTCCTTGATTCTTCCCTGGGTATAGACAATCAAGCCCGCTTCCAAAAACTCATCTGCAACCTTCACCGCCTCGTTGAGCAACCCGCCCGGATCATTGCGAAGGTCCAGAACCAGCCCTTTCAGGCCGCCTTTGGTCGATTCTAATTTTTTCAGGGCAGTCTGCAAATCCTCATCCGTTTTTTCCTGGAAAGTGCTTATCCGGACATATCCGTAGCCATCTTCGAGTGTCTTGGATTTGACGCTCTTAATGGGGATGACTTCCCTGGTGATGCTGTATTTTTTAGGCTCCTTGGCCCCCTCATGGAGAATGGTCAGGATAACCTTGGTCCCTTTGGTCCCCCGGATCATCCGGACGGCCTCATTCATGGTCATATTCTTGGTACTTTTTTCGTCGATTTGCAGGATTTTATCTCCCGGGTGCAGGCCGGCCTTATCGGCGGGGGTCCCTTCGATAGGGGAAACCACGGTTAAGATCCCGTCTTTTAAGGTTATTTCGATCCCGATGCCACTAAAAATACCGGAAGTTTCGATTTCCAACTCTTTAAATTCTTCGGGGGAGAGAAAAGTGGAATGAGGGTCCAGGGTATTCATCATCCCCCGGATAGCCCCATAAATCAATTCCTTGGAGTCTTTTTCTTCCACGTACTTCTTCTGAATTTCATTCAAGGCTTCGCTGAAAAGTTTGATCTTTGGGAAAGTTTTCTCCACATCGGCGGCGTTAATACCTTCCTTGGGATTATTCACCAAAAAGAAGAAAGCCAGGACCAAAATAATCAACCCCAAATACCGTACGTTACGCATTCCTTTCATAATCCCCCCAAGGTGTAATAAATTTAGCTTCCTTCCCCCAACAATTGACTAACGATCTCAAAAATTACCCAACCCGGACCAGCCGGAACCAAAATTGGAAATACGAAACGTGTTAAAACCCTTGGTTGGTCCGGGTCAACGGCTTGTTCTTTAATAAATTCTTTCCATTTTGCGTAAAATTTTATTCTTAAGTCACTAAACCCTTCTCTCGCTTACCAAGTGCCCATGGCCCTTAGCAACCGGGAATGGGCTAGATTATAGGCATATAAGGCCTGATAGGTATTGTTTTTAGCCTGAGTCAACAAGGTTTGGGCATCCAATACCTCCAGGGAAGTAGTTACCTGTTCCCGGTAGCGGACCTGACTGATCCTGAAATTCTCCTCAGCCTGCTGAATCGACTTCTCGGCCAGACCAATATTCTTTTCCGCTTCTCTTAAAGACAAATAGGCCTCTTTCACCTCCAGGCCGATAAGGTCTTTGATTTGGGTCAGGGCCTCTTTGACTTGTTCCTGTTGTTTTATCCTTTCTTGCTCCAGATAATGGGTTCGACCCCATTCCCATAAATTCCATTTCAGGGCCGCTATGACATCCCAGTTGTCCGTAACAACAAAGGGACTTCCAGACACAGATGGGCTGTCCCCCTGCTTGATGTACCGGCCCTGTAAAACCACTTGTGGGAAATAGTCACTTTGGGCCAACTGGATATTCTTCCGGGCTATTTCAATCTGGGTTTCAATCTCCTTTATTTCGGGTCTTTTCTGAAGGGCCTCCTGGTGACAGGCCTCCCAGGTATTTACGTAAGGCTGATAAGTTAATATATCCTGGACCCTGGTATCTTTTCCGATCGGGATCCTTAACAGGGTGTTAAAATTGGCCTTGGCCAACAAGAGACTGTTTTCAGATCGAATCAAATTCTGCCGGGCATCAGCCAACTGGACCTCGGACTTAAGTAAATCATTTAAGGGGATCAAACCGACGTTATAAAAATCCTGGGCTACCCGGACATGATCGGCAATTTGCAAGACCGTCTGTTCGGCCACCATTCGGATCTTCTGAGCCCTTAAGATGTTCCAATAGGCTTCTTTGACCTTATAGGCCAGGGTCACCTTTTCCTGTGCAAATTTTATCCGGGAAACATCCAGACCTAACCCTGCCAGTTCATACGTCCGGGTCAAGGCCAGACCGGTAAAAATAGGCTGTTCCAGGGTAACATAGAAGGCATAATTGTCTTGAGTCCCCATGGTCATCGTCGCGGCAGGGATCTGGATCAGACCATAATCCTGTGCCGGCATCTTTACAAAGGGGGTCTTATCTACATGGGAATAAGTATACTGGGTACCCAGTTTGGGCAGAAATCCGGTTTGGGCCTGTTTTTTCTTAAACTCCGCCCCCTGGATGGCCTCCTGAGCCGCCTTTAGGGTGGAACTCTCCTTAAAGGCCTGTTGAATACTTTCTTCCAGACCTAAAAACCTGGGAGAGGTTTCCGCTTTGACCGTCACCGGCCAAAGGAGGAGCACCATGCAGATAAGCCCTCCCTGAAACAATGTATTGCCTAATGGGTTCTTGGTTTGATCCATCTTTTTCCTTAATACCTATTAAAATAAGCATTATAATCCGTTAGGCATTAAGTCAAGAGTTTTCTGTATATTTTTCCTGATTGGGGGCCACGGCTTAACTTTCGGTTGACATTTAGTCTCTTTTTTGTTTCTTTCAAGTAAAAGACAGGAGTCATAACGGGACCACCTCACTGTCCGGCAAGGGAACTTTAAGCAATGTCTTTCTTCGGTGAACTTTTTTTAAGCGAAATATTAAACGCCCCGGTCATCAATCAGCGGGGTGAAGAAGTAGGCAAACTGGGAGATATCCTGGTTGTCCCGGGAAACCCTTTTCCCCAAGTGAGCGGGTTGGCGGTCAGGAAGAAAAAGAAACAAACCTTCGTACCGTTAGAATATACGGATATCTTGAATAAAAAATTTATAACGATCAGGGAATTGGAGGGTAAACCCTTCCAACCAGCCCCTCCGGAAGGGCATATTTTTATCCGGGATCACCTTCTGGACAAACAAATCGTTGATATCAACGGTGTAAAGGTGGTCAGAGTCAATGACATTAAACTGGGTGCGCTCCAAAACCAGTATTGCCTGGTAGGTCTGGATGTTGGTTATCAGGGTTTGTTGCGTCGCATCGGCTGGGAACGGAAAGGAGGGGGAAACTTAATCCCCTGGAATTATGTTCAACCCCTGGAGGAGGGTTTGACCCAGTTAACCCTGACCTTGTCCCGACAGGGGCTATCTCAGATGCATCCAGTGGATATTGCTGATATTATTGCCCAGGTATCTTCCAAAGAACGGGCACTGCTCCTGGATTCTCTGGATAAGGAAACCGCCGGTGAGGCCATTCATGAGTTGGAAGCCGATATGCGGGTAGCCATTGTGGAACAGATGGGCCTCGAGGAAGCGGCCGACGTCCTGGAAAAAATGCAGCCCGATGAAGCGGCCGATATCTTGGGCGATCTTTCCTCGGAAACGGCCAGGGCCATTTTGGGTCGGATGGAGAAAGAAGAGGCCGCCGATGTGGAAGAACTTTTAGAACACGATGAAGATACGGCCGGCGGCCTAATGACCACTGAATACCTGGCCTTTCCTCCGGAACAGACTGCTGCCCAGGCCATTGAAGAGATTAGACGCCAGTCCCCGGAAACCGAATTGATCTATTACATTTATATCATCGATTCGGATGAACATCTTTTGGGGGTCCTTTCCTTGCGGGACCTGATCATGGCCTCGGCACTGACTCCCTTAAAAGAGTTGATGCGGACCAACCCCAAAAAAATTATCGCCGAGGCCAAACAGAAAGACGTGGCCGAACTGGTTTCCAAATACAATTTGATCGCCGTCCCGGTGGTGGATGAAGAGAATCATCTATTAGGCATAATCACGGTTGATGATATCCTGAACATCTTGCTGCCTTCTTCCGCCATCAAGAGATATTAATTCTATGTCCTTCTCCTGGTTTTCCAAAAGCAAAAACCGCTTTATCTTTTTCCTGGGCATCATCGGTCCAGGGATCATCACCGCCAACGTGGACAACGATGCCGGCGGGATAGCCACCTATTCCCTGGCCGGGGCCCATTTCGGCTATAGCCTCCTCTGGTCTCTCCTGCCCATCACTTTATTATTGATCATGGTCCAGGAAATGGTGGCCCGCATGGGGGTGGTCACCGGAAAAGGGCTTTCCGATCTGATTCGGGAAGAATTCGGCGTTCGAACCACTATGATTTTGATGCTGGCCCTCCTGATTACCAACCTGGGCAATACCATGGCCGAATTCGCCGGCCTGGCCGCCAGCCTGGAGATCTTCGGGGTTAATAAATACCTTTCGGTGCCGATAGGGGCCTTCCTGGTCTGGTGGCTGGTCGTCAAAGGTTCTTACCGTTCGGTGGAAAAAATCTTTCTGGTGGCTTGTGGGATCTATACCTCTTATATCATTTCCGGATTTATGGCCAAGCCGGACTGGACCCGAGTTTTTTCCGAAACGGTCTTACCCACCTTTCACTGGGACCGGAATTATCTGCTCATGGTTGTCGGGATCATCGGCACGACCATTGCGCCCTGGATGCAGTTTTATCAGCAATCGGCCGTTGTTGAGAAGGGAATCCCCATAGAAGGGTACCGGTTGGCTCGCTGGGACGTGATTGTGGGTTGTTTGTTTGCCGTAGTGGTGGCCTTTTTTATCGTAATTTCCTGTGGGGCTACCCTCCATGTAAATCGGATTGAGATCCAGACTGCCGAAGATGCCGCCCGGGCACTGGCCCCTTTGGCAGGAAAATATGCTTCCAGGCTCTTTGCACTGGGATTAGCCAATGCCTCGCTTTTTGCGGCCTCCATCCTGCCCCTTTCCACGGCCTTTTATATCTGCGAGGCCCTGGGCTGGGAGGCCGGCGTCAATAAAACGTTTAAAGAAGCCCCTCAATTCATGTGGCTTTACAGCGGTATGGTTGTCCTGGGAGGCGCCACCATCCTGATCCCTAACATCCCCCTGATCTTGATCATGTTATTATCCCAGGTCCTCAACGGCATCTTGCTGCCATTCATCCTGATCTATATTTTGATCCTGATCAATAAAAAGAAATTGATGGGGGATTACGTCAACGGTCGTTTCTTTAACCTGGTCTCCTGGGGGGCAGTGGGCATCCTCATTATTATCACCCTCTTGCTGATCTGGGCCACTGTTCATCAATTATGACGCCCAAACGAGGCCCCTGGAATCTTTCCCGGTTATAATACCGAAAAGGGATATTCCTTTAATAAATTCCCATCCAAAAAAAGCCGGGCCTTCCAGGAACCGATAAACTTCGCATCCATGGGCAGGAAGTCCAAGAGGCCTTTTTTAAAAGACAACCAGGCCCAGGTCGTGTAGCTCGAGGTTTTAGGCGGGATCATAACCTTGATGCGGGAGGTTTCCTGAACGGTTTTGTCAGGCCGCACCCACAGCACCTTTATCTCATGGTTTCCTGTCAGGTCGGTCCAGACGGTATGGAGATAGATCTGGTCGTTTTTAGAAAATGAGGTGGCTGGGACCAGTCGGGTCAGGTCTTTAGTCAAAAAAGAATGAAAAGGCGGTGTCTGCGGTTGGGCAAAAAGGGTGGTCAACCACCCGACCCCTATCAACAGGCATCCCAGGCCGATCCAGCGTCTTTTATGATGTCTCTTTATTCTCGCGCTCAAAGATCTCTTTAAGATAATAAATGGGCTTCCCTTGAGATTCGTGATAGGTCCGGACCTGAAGTTCGCCCAAAAGACCCATACTGATGAACTGAATCCCGATAAAAATTAACAAAATGGCCAGAAGAAGAATAGGACGGTTGGCCAGGGGAATTCCAAAAAATAATCGCTGGATGGTCAAATAGCCGGCCAACCCAAAACCCGCCAGCCCGGACAGGATTCCCCAGAGACCGAAGACATGAATAGGACGGGTGGAATAGGTCAATAAAAACTTTACGGTAATTAGATCCAACAGGACTCGAATGGTCCTGGAAATCCCGTATTTGGAGCGCCCGAACTTCCGGGAGCGATGATTAACCGCTACCTCGGCAATCGTCACCCCCATCCAACTGGCGATGGCCGGGATGAAGCGATGCAACTCCCCATACAAGCGTATGTTTTTGGCCACCTCCTTCTTAAAGGCCTTTAGGGTACACCCATAATCATGGAGATTAACCCCGGTGACCCAGGAAATCATCTTGTTGGCGATTATGGACGGAAGCCGTCTGGATAAGAAGGGGTCTTGCCGTTTCTCCCGCCATCCGCTGGCAATATCGTATCCGTCTCTTATCCGGGCTACCAAGGCGGGGATATCTGCGGGGTCATTCTGCAGATCACCGTCCATGGTAATGATAATCTCACCCTCAGCCAAATCAAAACCCGCTGAAAGGGCGGCAGTTTGCCCAAAATTTTTCCTGAGTTGAACCGCCTTGACACGATTGCGCTGGAGGGCCTCTCCTTTTAACAATGAGAAGGTGGCATCGGTACTGCCGTCATCTACGGCTAAAATCTCCCAGGTCAGTCCTGTGCCTTCGAGGGCTCGGTAAAGTTCATCAAAGAAAATCGGGATGTTTTGAGCCTCGTTATAAAAAGGGATGACTACCGAAAGGTCCAAGCGGCTTTCCTGTTTCTCACCTAGTATTTTTATGGTACTGAATAATTTAGCAAAATAGAGGGTTTACCGATAAAAGTCAAGGTTTATTTGGGGAAAATCAAGGTTTATTTAGGAAAAGGCCTTCTCCACCAAGAGATTAACCAAAGAGGAAGCAAGAGAAGGCTCTCTACAAAAAAACAAAATAGGCCTTGACTCCAAATTTCAGGGTGCCCCCAGGTCCGTTCAACACGAGGGAAGATGGTAATGGAAGATAAAAATTTATTCTCTGTAAAAGGCCAGAACAGGGGAAATCCCTGGGGGGCTTCGGTAATAAAATCCAGTAATAAATGAGATAGAAGTAAAGATAATACCAAACCGCCGGTTTTAATAAAGGAGGATCCGGGCTGAATCAACTTAATCAAGATCCCGGTTATTAGAGCCATCCCCAGGGCTATCCCAACGCTGTGGAAATAACCATGATGAAACCGGCCGGCCTCCCCGGAAATCAAACCGGGAATAAAATCCAGGTCCGGAAAGGAGGCCCCCAGGGCAATCAATCCATAAACGAGGACCCCTTTTTTCTTGGAAAAAGCGGCCTCAGGATACCAGAGATTGAACAAACTTAAACCGGCCAGGGTATGCCCATAGGGGGTGGCCATGGATCAAAAAGCCTCAACAGTCATCGGGAAGTGGTTTACTTTTAAGATAAAAATAGGCCCCGGGAAGACCGCCAATAATATTGCCTACATTAGAAGCAAACCCCAGGGCGAAAGCGGCGGTGGTCGAAACGCCTAAAAAAGAAAAGAAGGTCATGTATAGCCCTTCCTGGATTCCAAAACCACTCAGAGAAACCGGTATGCGGGCAAAAAATTGGGCTGTCGGTATGATAAGAGCTAAATAATAGAAAGGCATCGGCAGGCTTAGGGACAAGGCCAAAAAATAAATGGTCAGGATAGGTATCAGTTGTTCCCCGAAGGACCAAAGAAAAAATCTTCCCAGGGTCTTGGGATGATCACGATAAAGGACAAAGGATGAGGTGACCTGGGATATCTTTTCAGCCCAAATGGATTTAGCCCGGAATCTTTTCATGAAGCGCGGTTCACCTCCCCGCATAACAAGTACCAATAATACTATTCCGAACGAAAAAAAGCCGGCCAAAAGCACCCAGAGGACCCGGGGGAAATGGGGGATAAACAGAAAGACCAAAGGAAGACTTATAATGGCCATCAGGGCGGAAGAAAAAAAGCCCAGGAACCTTTCCATGATGATGGAAGAGACCACATCGACCCCTGCTTTGGAATCCTTTGAAAGCTCATAAGCCCTGACGGCGTCTCCCCCCAGAGAGGTGGGAAATAAATTCCCCCAGAAAGTCCCTTTAAAATACACAATGATCGTTTTTTTTAAAGAACAGGGGATATTTTTGGAATCGAGGAGAATTTTCCATTTATAGGCCATAATCAGACGATCAATGATATTAAGGGCAAAATACCCGATCAAATACGGCCAACAGATATTGTGTACCAACTCGGACAATTCCCGACGGTTTACCAGAGGAAAAAGACTGAGAATAAGAAGAAGACTGACCGCCAGTTTCCAAAAATAGGTTTTTAATTTCGATTTCATGCTAAGAAAAAAACTTTCGATGCCACAGGCAGAGGTTCAACAAAGCCCAGAGGATGTGATTGTGGTTGTGGGATCTATCCATATGTTCCCGGATAAGCCGCTCGATAAATGGGCGATTCATATACCCTTGAACCACCGGAGATTCGTTCAGGGCCGTAACCAGCGTCTCCTTGAGGCCCTCCCGGAGCCAATTCTTTATAGGGAGACTGTACCCCTGTTTACCCCTCCAGACGATCTGATCCGGAAGAAGCCCTTTTAAGGCTTCACGAAAAATGGCCTTGGTCCGGAAACCCTTCAGTTTCCAATCTCCGGGTAACGAGGCGGCGAATTCTACAAAACAATGGTCCAGAAAAGGCACCCGGATCTCCAGGGCATGAGCCATACTCATTTTATCCACTTTCATTAAAACCGAATCGGGCATACTAAAGCGCAGATCGGTATAAATCTCTTCATCGATCCTCTTCTTGAAGGAAAGACGGGACCTCAATTCCCGCAGAGGAGCAAAGGGATCCATCCGGACCTGGCCTTTAAAGGTCTCATTAAAGAGACAATCATCCTGTTGTGCGGAGGAAAAATATTGCCATCTCAGATGCCCCCCGTCCACAGGCAGGCAGGACCCTTCCACGAACCGCTTTAAGATGTTAACGGCCCCCTTTTTTTGTGGCTGGTCGGGCAGACTTTCCACCAAGGGGTAAATCAGGTTTTCCCGGATGAAACGGGGCACCTGGCGGTAATAGGAATCTGCCTTACTGGCTTTGAAGCGATCATAGCCGGCGAATATTTCATCACCCCCTTCGCCGGAAAGACAGACCGTGATATGTTTCTTGGCTTCCCGGCAAACCAGATAAAGCGGTAAGGCCGAAAGGTCGGTCATGGGTTCATCCAGATGCCAGACCGCCATTTCCAGGTCCTCTGGTGTAACCTCCGGGATCATCAGAACAGTATGGTCGGTTTCAAAGCGCTCGGCGACCAGTTGGGCATAAGGCAGTTCGCTAAAAGAGGGATCAGGGTAACCGATAGAAAAGGTCTTCAAAGGATTAACGCCCAATTGGCGCATGAGGGCCACCAGGGTACTGGAATCCAGTCCGCCGGATAAAAATACGCCTAAAGGGACATCGCTGACAAGATGCGATCGAACCGTTTCCTGAAGCAACCGTCGCATTTCAATGACGGCCTCCTCCTGGGTCATGGAGGTGTCCGGCGGTTTTATATCCCAGTAAGCCTTCTGTTTCAGAGTGTTATTGGAAAAAAGCAGGCTATGCCCCGCCGGAAGTTTTTGAATCCCCTCAAACATAGTCAAAGGACCGGGAACGAATTCGTAACCCAGATAATAATAGAGGGCTTGAAGATCCACCCTGGGTATTATTTCCGGTATCAAAAGAAGGGACTTGATCTCCGAGGCAAAGGCCAATCTTCCTTTTTGGAAATAATAATAGAGCGGTTTAATCCCCAACCGATCCCGGGCGATGATCAGGTTTCTCTTTTTTCTATCCCATAGTCCGATGGCGAACATGCCCTGTAGGTGGGATAAAAAGTCCTCACTCCATTCTTCGTAGGCATGAACTATAACCTCGGAATCGGAATGGCCCCGGAAAAGATGTCCTTTCCCCGCCAATTCCTTTCTCAATTCTAAAAAATTATAGATCTCTCCATTAAAAACCAATTGGACCGATCCGTCCTCATTGGCCATGGGCTGGTTTCCCTGTTCGGACAGATCAATGATGGACAGTCGTCGAAACCCTAAGGTAATGCCCTCTTCGCTGAAGATGCCTTCCTGATCAGGACCCCGATGTTTTATGGTTTGGCAGAGACTCTTCCCCAGGAGATCATCGGACCAATTAAATCCACAAATGCCGCACATACCTTTTTCCTAACCCGAACAAGTCGGAAAATTTATTTTGCCACGGACACACTCAGACAAATACAGATATTTTGTCCGGTCCCCCAAGAGGCTGACCTGGACAAAATCCTTGATGGGAAAAGCAGACAAAATAATGGCGAAAGATCGTTGTTGAATGTTATTTAATGACGTCCTTGTAACGCCAAACGAAAAATGCGATCGTAGGTCTTGATATTGGCGTTCCAGGAAAAGACTTCTTCCACCCTCTTCTGGTTATTTAACCCGATAGTCCTGGCCCCTTCCCGGTCTAAAAGGGTGATGACTATTTTATCCGCCAGATCAACAGGATCTCCGGATCGGGCAAAGATACCATTTTCTCCTAAAAATTTACGATTATTGGGACCTTCAAAACAGACAATGGGTAAGGCCGCCCCCATATAATTGATAATCTTTCCACTGGCCTCTCCGGCTTCGTCTAATTTTGGGTCCACGGCCAGATCCGCCAGATAGAGATAGGAGGGTAATTGAAAATAATCCACTTGCCCTACAAAAAGTACTTTGTCTCCAACCCCCAGGGATTCCACAAAGGCTTTGGACTCCTCAACCGGATAGCCTACTATAACAAAGAAACAATCCGGATTTTTTTTAAGGACCCGAGGTATGGCCTGCCATAGGTAATCGATCCCCTTGGATTTCAGTAAGGCCCCGGTATAAAGGACTACCCGTTTTCGAGGATCAATGCCCAGTTTTTTCCTTAAATCCCTATCGACGCTTTTCTGATCGAAAAAATCGCCATGGACTCCATCGATTACCGTATCCACTCGAGCAATAGGAAGGTGCATCTTCTGGACCATAAATTCCGAAACTGAGACATTGCTGCCAATGGTGAATTCCGGCATTTTCGAGATCCATCGTTCTAGAGACCAAAAAAGCTTTTGCAACAGAGAGCCTTCCTTAAAAAAGGAATAGGTTACCAATTCTTTGGATAAACTCCCCTGGGCGTCGAAGACCAGAGGAACCTTCCGGAAACTCAATTTGCGCACAAAATGGCCTAAAATAGCCCCTTCGTGGAGGTGTCCATGGATGATATCCGGTTTTTCTCTCCAGAAAACCCGCAGGCTTTTTAAAAACAGGAGGATATCTATATAAAACTTGTGCCAGGAAGAGCCGGCTTCCAATTTATTATACCAGGGGATCTTAATGATCCGTTCTATCTTAATCCCGGGGATATCTCTCCCAATATGATAGGTGCATAAAATAATATCGTATCCCAGATTCTGCAATGCCCGTATCTCCCCTAAAATCCGCATATGGCAGCCTCGATCGGCAAAAAACGGCGTAGGGGCGATCATCAAAATTTTTAAAGGACCTTTTGGAATAGCTTCCATAAGCTTCAACGATATCCTGATATATTTTCCTTTACAAAACTCTTTAAATATTCTCTTGGTATGCCGGAAAAGGTCTTTCTTCGGGGGCGATCGCACTGACGGCAGGGCTCCAGGACAGGATATTGACGATCCCTTATTTTTGCCCGCAATTCCTGCATCACAGGACCGTTCCAGATTTCTGGGATGGTTTGTTGATTAAGATCCCCCATAATCATCCGACCAAAAAAATCCTGGGGACATGGCCCTACCCTTCCATCCCAATAGATAATTAAGGCATACCAGGGAAAAGTACAAGTAAAAAGATCCTTTGGATGGTCCGTCGAGGATTCCAAAGAAAGGGAAACCGCCCCTCCCCAATTGTGGGGTCGTCTGAAAACAACCCGGTTTAATCCCAAAACTTTTAAAGAAGAAACTAATTTTTTCAGTTCCGGCCCTGGATGATTTTCTTCAACGCTCATCATCTGTAACACGGTAATCGGTTTTCTTTTTTTGCTTTCCTTTTTTAAGGCCAAAAAGTGTTTGATATTCCCAAGGGTCTCTTCAAATTTTGCCGGATAACGATTTTTTTCGTATAGGGAGGCCTTATAACCGTCAAAAGAAAAAGAAAGGATCTCCAACCCGGCTGTTAAAATCTGTTTGGAAAGGGAGTTCGATAGAACAGTGGCGTTGGTGTGGATTCTGCAAGGGATTCCCCGGCCCTGAGCATAAGTTATCAACTCTATCAGATGGGGATGGAGCAGAGGCTCTCCCCGATGAAAGAGGTTCAGATCATAGACTTCCCGGGAAATTTGGTCAATAATTTTTTTAAACAACTCCAAGGAAATATAACCCTTCTCCCCTTTGGGCAGCAATTGATTCGGGCAGAGTGGGCACTTCAGGTTGCAGTGGTCAGTCAATTCGATCCAAATTCTCAAAGGGGGATAGGTCAGGAATGTTTCTCCTTTTCGGAAGGCCTGCCAAATCCGGTACAACCGTTTCAATCCTTTATAAGTAGCCATGTTTCAGGTACCATTGATAGGTCCGGGTAAGCCCCTCGGCCAAACCGACTCTGGGATGATAACCCAATTCCCTCCTGGCCTTCTCAATGGTAAATGCCCTGTTCTGTCGATACCAGTCGGCCCTCCGACGAAAGATCGGCGGGGTTATCCCCAGGGGTTTACAGACGGCCTCACAGAGAAAAGAGGCCAGAAAAAGGGGCCAGAAAGGAAGGTGGGGTATCTTTACCTCCCGCCTCATGACCTCGGCCACGGCCTTGACCAGATCCTCAATGGCGAGGTAGTCTTCATCGGCGATCAGATAGGCCTGGCCCAGAGCCCCCTCTTTTTCCATGGCCAATTCAAAGGCATCGCTTAAGTTGTCGATATACAAAGGATGATAGGTGATCCGGCCTGTTCCAAACATGGGGAAAACACCACTTTTCACCCGTCGATAAATCATAAGGAACCGTTCAGGATCTCCAGGCCCATAGATAGCCGTGGGCCGCAGAATGACGGAAGGTAGTCCCTTTTGTATATATTCCTGGACCACCTTTTCCCCTTCCCATTTGGTATATTGGTAATAATCCTTTGGGGCGATTGGGGCATTTTCATCGGCTGGAGGGTTTTTGATATGTCCATGGACCCCTTCGGTACTGCAATAGATGAAACGTTGGCCCCCCTGCCTTAAAGAGGCCTCCAGGAGGTTTCTTGTTCCCTCGACATTGACTTCCCAATAGACTTTATGAGGCAGGTCCACTCCGCGAAAAGCCGCGGCCACATGAAAAACTACCTCATTTCCGTCCACCAGCCGTTCCATAAGGGCTTTGTCGGTCACGCTCCCTAAAGTGATCCGGGCTCCGAGCTCTTCCAGTTCATCCCAGAAAAGTCCCTTGGAATTATCGACCACATTCACTTCATGGCCCCTTTCAAGGAGCCGCCGAACTAAATGACTACCTGTGAACCCGGTACCACCGGTTACCAAACATCTGACTTTATGCACACAACCTCCTGAAAACATAGCCTTATAAAAATTTATCGGGTTAATAGTAACAAAAAATTCATTAAAATCCAATTAGATAATTCTTCTTATCCGGCAAAGGGAGACAATCCCGGCTTTTGATTTAAGGACATCATTTGTATCTTAAAAAATCTCTCGGGTCGTAACCAAGCCTGCCCCGGAAGGTCTTAATCCGGGGGCAAAAACCTGTGACCACATCTAATTGAATTTACTTAATTCCGTACTTCATCGAAATGACAGGAAAAGGAAATTTTTGACTTTTTATGAGATTGTAATTATTAATATTGAATTAATTTGTCCATTTTTATACCTTAAAGGTTTAAAAATAAAAGCTGTTTTTCCGGACCATTCCGGAGGCTACGGGAGAAACCATGAAAGTAATGTTTGTTTTTACCGAACTGAATCAAAAATTCGGGGCCCTTCGCTCCCAGCATGGTCTGGCTTCCCTTTCGGCGGTGTTAAAACAACATAACGCAGCCGAAATCGGTTTTTCTTATTTTTCCGATTCATTGGACCTTCAAAAATGGGAAGAGGATCTCCATCATTTTCAACCTGACTTGATCGGTTTTTATTCCACGGCCGAACAGTTTCATTTTGTAAAAACCCTGATCGAAAAAATCCCTCGTCCGATTTTCACCATTTGCGGGGGTCCCCATCCCACTTGTTATCCTTTGTGTCTGGAGAGCATCCCCCGTTTGGATGCCATCTGTATCGGAGAAGGAGAATATCCCTTATTGGAACTGGTCCAGGCCTTGGGAAAAGATAGGGATTACACCTCCATAAAAAATCTGTGGGTGCGAAAAAACGGCCAAATCATCCGCAATGAGACCCGGCCCTTTATCTTGAATCTGGATGAACTGCCTTTTGAAGACCGGGACCTGTTCAATACCCAGGAGGCCATAGACAAATACGGTTTTTCCCAATTACGAATCATGGCCTCCCGAGGTTGCCCTTTCAGTTGCACCTATTGCTCCAACAAAAGAACAAGCCAGACCCAACCGGGCCGATATGTCCGTTATCGCAGCACCGAGCATCTCTTAGGAGAAATCCAATACATTAAAAACAAATATAAATTTGAGGAGATCTTTTTTGATGATGACATCTTCATGATGAATCGGGAGATTGTAACTGAATTTTGTGAACGTTATCCCAAAGAAGTGGGCAAGCCTTTTGTCTTTTGTGGCCGGGTTGAGGCCTGTCACCGGGATATTCTAACCATGCTCAAAGAAGCCGGTGGTCGAAGGATCGATTTCGGACTGGAGTCAGGCCATGAGGAACTGCGGCGAACGATTATGAAAAGAAAGATGTCCAACCGGCAGATCATTGAAGCCACTCGGCTGGCCAAGTCCGTCGGTTTGCAGGTCAAGACTTTGAATATGGTGGGACTGCCGGAGGAAACCAAGGAAAAATTTTGGGAGACCGTAAAAATCAACCGGGAAATCAACCCGGATGTGGTCAGTATTTCCATCTTTTATCCTTATCCGGGGACCGAGCTCTATGACTATTGCCGGGAAAAGAATTACCTGGATCCTGACGAGTCTCTCCCGGAAAACTATGTTTCCCGACGGGAATCCCTCCTGGAATTACCGGGCTTTTCCAAGAATGAAATCGGCCGGTGTTTTCGCTGGTTCGGTTTTCATGTTTATTTAAAACATTCCTTGATCAAGGCCATAGGCTATAAGTTGATTTATTCCCGACACGGTGAATTCTTTTTGACCATCTCTAAAAAATTTAGAAAAATTTTACGCAAGGTCTTGAAGGGATTTTAAGGAAACCATTTGAAAAAGTCCAGTAATGATGGGCTACGGAAAAGTCGTCATTCTAACACAGGCCGGAGCTCCAAATTTATTATCAGTGACTTAAAAATAAAATTCTACGCAAAATGGAAAGAATTTATTGAAGAACAAGCCGTTGACCCGGACCAACCAAGGTATTTAAAACGTTTCGAATATCCAATTTTGGTTCCGGCTGGTCCGGGTTGGGAAATCCAGTTTTTTCTTGACTGATCGAGTTGAATTTTATACAGCAGGAGATATGAAAATAAAAAAAATTATTATTTTATTATTCTCTTTGGTCTGGTTGGCCACCTCCTGCTCCAGCGGATCCAGCAGCGGGGGAGGCACAACGGGTAGTAACGGAGGAACTACCAGTGTCACCGTTCCCACTACCTATAGCAGCACCGATTTGCAGGGGACCTGGAGGTGGGTTGCCGATCGTCAAACGGTTCCCGGAACGCTGACCGGAACCCTGACTTTCAACGGAGAGGTAAGAGTCATCGGATGGGAGACTGATCGCTGCCCCGGCCGGCAGATTTTCACCTCTGCC
>JAZDOU010000064.1:0-8941 GCA_043798385.1 Pseudomonadota bacterium | reverse complement strand
GGTCGGCCGTTCGACTTTGTCGAACTAAAAGAAGGCATCCATTCGGATGCCGTATGCCGACCTATTAAAAGGCCTCCTTGGAGGCTGGCTGGAGCTTTTTACAAACCCATCCCTTTTTGGACTTTTTACGAACTTGTCAACTCTAAAGGTCGTAACCAGGATCAGACAGATAGGATAAGTGATCCCTGTTTTGAAAGACGCGGCTTTTTTGAATCTGAGAGCTGTACACTCCGGGTTCCTGATAAACGGTCAGCGGAGAAAGGATCTTGAGTTCTTCCCGTCCCCGGTGAACAGCCTCCATCAGCACCCATTCCGCTTCTTTCCCGGGGAAGGAGTGGACCAATTGGATCTTCTTGGGTTCAAGACGGTATTCTCTGGACAACGTTAGAAGCGTGACCAGTCTCCAGGCCGGAAAGATCACGAACCACTTTCCCCCAACCTTTAATCCATGGGCCACGGCTTGGAGCAGTTTAGGCAAGGTGACCCTAATTTCATGGCGGGCCATAGCCTTTTGTGAATTGGGGTTGATCCGGCCGCTATGCAACGGCCGGTAGGGGGGATTGGAGACAATGGCATTAAAGCCCCCTTTTTTCAAAAAGAGGGGAAGTTGACAAAGGTCCCCCTGAATCAAGGAAACTCGATCCTGAAGTTCATTGAGGAGTATATTGCGATGGGCCAGATCCAGGAATTCGGGGGATAGTTCCAGGGCCGTGATCCGGGAAAGTGGATAGGTCCTGGCCAGGAGCAGGGCCAAGATGCCGCTGCCTGTTCCCAGATCCAATATCCGGGAGCGATCTTTTAAGCGAACAAAGTCAAACAGGATTAAGGAATCAATCGAAAAACGATAGCCGTTTTTTTTTTGAATAATCCGAACAACCCCCTTTCCCCAAGAGTCGAGGGTCTCATCGGTATTTATGAAAACTTGGTTCTCAGATAAGAATGGATTCATTCAGATTTAAAGGATTCATAACCAGACCGGTCAGGGTTTTGGGATAGAAATAGGTTGATTTCCTGGGCATAACCAGGGAGGCCTCGGCAATCTGTCTGACTTGTTCGATAGGGGTGGGATTGAGGATGAAACATATTTGGCTCCGTCCCTTTTCCACCAGCTTCAGGGCCTGGAGACTGTCATGGCTGTACTCAATAACGTTTTCCTGGTCGAATTCTTCGCGTCTCACCCCACATCCCTTTTGTATGATCAAGCGGCTTAAGATCATTACATCCAAACGGCGCAATAAAGGATGCAGGTCTTCCCCCCAGGGGCCGTCCAGACTATCATTTTTAAAGGTTAATAGATAAAACCAGGAGGTTCTGGCCATGAAAAGGCCGAAAACATGGGCCTCTTTTCCTTTGGTCTCGAGTTGTAGTAAAAAATCTTGGCTAACCTGCTTTTTGTTTTCAGGGTTAAAGGGAAATTTTTCGATATAAAAATCCTCTTCCAGATTTTTTTCCAGCATCAAAGGGTCTATTTCCGAAACGCGGTTTAGGGCCCGATGGACCGGGAAGATGGTCAACCCCTGATCTTCCATTGGACAGAGAAACATCAAGGTATAATTAAAGGCGGCGGTCTTTCCCTGATCGGGATGCTTTCTGAACATGTCCGCCTGATAAGCCAGACTCGTTTCATAGCGGTGGTGGCCATCGGCGATATAGACGGTTTTGTCTGAAAATATTTCCTGAACTTTTTTTAAGGCCGAAGGGTCGGTGATCCTCCAGAGCTGATGACGAATGGATTGTTGGTCCTGGAAATCAACAAAGGGTTCTTGGGGTGCCTGGCGGGAAAGGAGGGAAAGGACCCGATCTTCCGGGTCGAGATAAAAAGAAAAAATAGGACAAAACTGCATCTCACAGTTCTGGAGGAGCTGATAGCGATCGTGCTTGAAAGCGGAAAAAGTCTTTTCATGGGGCCGGACCTTTCCGGAATCAAAGGGTTCCAGGCCAAGCAAGGAAATAAAGCCGCTCCGAACACATAGTTTTTTTCCCGGAATCTGATACTGGATTTTATAAAGGTAGATGGCCGGCACCGGGTCTTGGATAAGGATCTGTTCTTTTTCCCAGATCGATTTGATGCGGGCGGCTCGGGTATAGCGATTGTCTTCAGCGGTGTCACTGGGGAAGTTCCGGCCTAAATCCAGCCGAACGATGTTGTAGGGATGGAGGGAATAATAACGTTCCTGTTCCTGGGGACTGATCACATCATAAGGCGGGGTGACTACCTGAGAAAGATCGTTGGTGATTTGAGTATTAAAAAGAACCCCCCGAAAGGGGGCGATCTGTGCCATGAGGTTGAAAACTCCTCTCTGCAAAAAAAACTACCCCCAGGTCCCTTTCCGGTCAAATAAAAGGGATCTGAGGGCAATGCTTAAGATAAATGTGCGTAATAGAAAGCTGTTAAGCTGCCAATTTTTATTTCAGACAGAGGTGATTATTTCTTTTTGGGAAGGGGCTTCACTTTTATGCCTTTTAAGTATAATTTTAAGGCGGCATCGACTACTTCTTTAATCCCCTTTTTCTCCCAATACGTGATGGCCTTTATCTTGCCATGATTGGTCTCTCTAATCATGACGGTGGTCCGGATCCAATTTTCGGGAGATTTTTGAGGCTTTTTCGCTTTTCCGGCAATGGCTGCAGTCCTTTTTTTTGTTGCAGGTTTCTTTTTAACGACCATGCTCTTTACTCCTTTTCAAATAAGGATTGAATCAGTTAATCGGGTGTGCTCCCTTGACTTCCCCTTCTAATGCTACAGGTCTGTGGGAAAGATCTATTTTTTAGGAGGAACTACGGCATCTTTAAAGGCCTTGGCAATCCTCATTTTCGTTACGGTCTTGGCTGGGATCTTGAGTGGTTCCCCGGTTTGAGGATTTCGGCCGACTCGCGCCTTTCGTTTGGAAAGAACGATTTTGCCGATGCCGGGCATGGTAAACGACCCGGATTTTTTAGTCTCGGCAACTGCTAATTTGGCCAATTCGTCCAAGATATCCTTGGAAGCATTTTTGGTCATCGAGAATTTTTCTGCCAAATAGGAAACCAGTTGGGTTTTCGTAAGGGGTTTTTTAGTAGCCATAATCAATCCTCCTTTAATTTTTTTTATTTAAGGGTTCTATATAATGGAAAAAAATGGACTGGTCAAGCGAAAAACACAGAATTTATATAATAAAATGATTTTTTTCTAAAGAGTGCTCTGGTTTTTTTTGACAGAAAGCACAATAATGGGTTCCCCGACTGCCCACCTTCATTTTAAGAATGGCTGACCGGCAGACAGGGCAGGGGTGTCCGGTCCGACCGTAAACCTGGTGATAATTTTGAAATTTTCCTGAGGCTCCATCGGGTCTGCGGTAATCCTTCAGAGTCGAACCCTGCATTCGAATAGCTTGGGATAAAATTTTTTTAATAATCTGATGGAGCATTTTAACCCGGCCTGGCGTTAGAACCTGGGCCTTGGTTTGCGGATGGATTCCGGCTTGAAACAGGGATTCATCGACGTAAATATTACCCAATCCACTTATCACCGACTGGTCCAGAAGAAGGGACTTGATCGCCTTGTTTTTGGATTGTATGATCTGAAAAAATTTCCGGGAAGATAGTTCAAAAGGATCGGGACCGACTTTGCTGACATAGGGGAGTTGGCCGGAGAGGTCTCCCGGGATCAAGTCAAAGAATCCAAATTTCCTTATGTCCCGGTAGCGCATTTGAGAATTTAGGGGAGAAAGTGAAAAAATAACATGGGTGTGCCGGTCAATGGCCGTTGAGTTTGGTTCCAGCAAGACCTGCCCGGTCATTTTCAGATGGAGGACCAAGATCCCAACCGGGCCAAGGTCTATGAGGATCAACTTGCCTTTACGCCTGATTTCTCGTATGATGGACCCGGTTAGAGATCGAACAAAAATCCTGGGTGGTAAACGAAGGATTTTGGGGGTGAGAACCTGTACCGTTTGAATCGTTTGACCGATCAGGCTTAAGCGAAGACGGCGAACAATGGTTTCAACCTCAGGTAATTCGGGCATGATTCACCTTTCAACCTCCCGGTTTGTTATTTGGTGGTCGGTGGGTGGTGACTAACCATTTAATCTGTCGACAGATGCCGCGTATCATCCGCACCTCCTGGGGATATAGTCCTATTCGGGAGAAGAAACGCCTCAGGCTCATCATCCAGAGTTCGGGGTTTTGTTTGTCAAGGAAATCCATCATCTGAAGGACTTCTGACAGGTGTTGGTACATCCCCTCTAATTCGAAAGAGGTAGCCAGGGGATAGGGGATTTCGGATAGGGGATTTCGGATTGGGGAATGCGCAAAATCAGACGATGATGGGTGCTGGGAAATGTTAGGATGATCGGCAGCTTGGAGTGACGGATCGGAATTCGGTTCAATCCGCAATCCGAAATCCCCAAACGGATGTGGAGCTTGGTGAGCCAAAAGAATCTCATAACAAAGGATCAGGACGGCCTGGGCCAGATTAAGGGAACTGGCTGAAGCCGTTGGGATGTGGACGGTACAATGGCAAAAGCGCAATTCTTCGTTGCTGAGCCCTCGGTTTTCCGGACCAAAGAGGAGGGCAACGCGGTTCTTGCGGCCCAGGGAACGAATCTTTAAGGCCGCCTGGGACGGCTCGATCAACTCTTTTCGCTGGCCTCCCAAACGAGCCGTGGTTCCGATGATGTATTGAAAGGGCGCCAGGGCCTCGGCCAATGAATGAGTGGTTTCCATTTGTTCCAGAAGTCCCCGAGCCACATGGGTTGAGAGCTTGGTCATTCGTTCCCAGTCGGTATCTTCCGGATTGACTACGATGATATGGGATAAGCCCATATTCCAGGCCGCCCGGGCGGAGGCGCCGATGTTTTCGGCAAAACGGGGCCGATGAAGGACAATGGTGATATGGTCGAAGTTTAGGATGGGGGTCATATTTCTAAGAAGACCGGGTTACTCTTTCAGCTTTTTGTCAATAGCACAGAATCGGATCTAAAACAATCACCCTTTATGTTTTTAAGTCCATCAAAAAAAACACCCCTCATCCTTTTGTTTCTATGCCTGGCCGGGTTGCTGCCGGCCGGCTGCGGTGACGGGGTTTGGAACGATCCCTACCCGGCGGAGGATCGAGGCCGCAATATACTCTATTCGGCCTTTTCCGAACGTCCCAAACATCTCGATCCGGTCCAGTCCTACAGCGAGAACGAAGCTACTTTCACTGCTCAGATCTACGAACCCCCGTTGCAATACCATTATTTCAAAAGGCCCTACACCTTAGTGCCGGCTACTGCCCTGGAGGTACCCCGGCCTCAGTTGTTTGATGCCGCCGGGCACCGGCTGGCCAATGATGCCGAAGCCGGTTTAGTAGCCACCAGCCTGTATACCATCAGGATTCGCCCGGGTATCCGTTACCAACCTCATCCGGCCTTCGCCAGGGATGCCTCTGGCCGATTGATCTACAACGACCTGAAACCCGCTGACCTGAATCCCATCACCCGCCTGTCGGATTTCAAACAGCAGGGGAGCCGCGAGCTTATTGCCGCCGATTATGTCTACCAGATCAAGCGTCTCGCCCACCCACGGCTGTACTCCCCGATTTTTGGCTTAATGAGCGAGATCATCGTCGGACTGAAGGAATATGCCATTGTCCTCAGGAAAGCCAACCAGGAATTGGTCAAGACGGGTCGCAGCAAGACTTTTCTGGACCTGAACCGGTATCCCCTGGAAGGGGTTCAGGTGATGGATCGCTATACCTACCAGGTGAAGCTCAAAGGGAAGTACCCCCAGTTCGTTTATTGGCTGGCCATGTCTTTTTTTGCCCCGGTTCCTGAAGAAGTGGAACGGTTCTATTCCCAACCGGGCATGGCGGAGAAGAATTTTAACTTGGACTGGTACCCGGTGGGCACTGGTCCCTATATGCTGACGAAGAACAATCCTAACCGGCAAATGGTCCTGGAGAGGAATCCCAACTTTCACGGTGAGACCTATCCTGCTGAGGGTGAGCCCGGGGATAAGGAGGCCGGTATTCTTGGCGATGCCGGCAAACCATTGCCTTTTATCGACCGGGCGGTATTCAGTCTGGAGAAGGAAGGTATTCCCTATTGGAACAAGTTTCTTCAGGGTTACTATGACGCATCCGGCATCAGCTCGGACAGCTTCGACCAGGCCGTGCAGATCACCAGTACCGGAGATATTGCCCTCACTGAAGTGATGCAGCGCAAGGGCATTCGCCTGACCACCTCGGTGACCCCCAGCGTTATCTATATGGGCTTCAATATGCTGGATTCGGTGGTGGGAGGATCCTCGGAACGGGCCCGAAAACTTCGCCAGGCTATTTCCATTGCGGTCGACTACGAGGAGTATCTGAGCATCTTTGCCAATGGCCGCGGCATCGCGGCCCAAGGTCCGATTCCCCCGGGAATTTTCGGCAACAGACCCGGACCGGAAGGGCTCAATCCCTATGTCTACCATTGGGCAAACGGGCATCCCAGGCGTAACCCCATTGAAAGGGCTAAAAAGTTACTGGTGGAAGCCGGTTACCCGGAAGGGGTTGAGACCGGAACCGGCAAACCTCTGGTGCTCAATCTGGACGTCACCGCCCGCGGTCCGGACGACAAGGCCCGCCTGGACTGGATCCGTAAACAGTTTCAAAAACTTAATCTGCAATTGGTGGTTCGGGCCACGGACTATAACCGTTTCCAGGATAAGGTCCGACAAGGTAATGCCCAGATCTTCAATTGGGGCTGGAATGCCGACTACCCGGACCCGGAGAATTTCCTGTTTTTATTATACGGACCTCAGGGGAAGGTGAAAAATGACGGAGAAAACGCCTCCAACTATGCCAATCCCGAATACGACCGGCTCTATGAGAAGATGAAAAATATGGACAGCGGTCCACAGCGCCAGGCCATCATCGACCGTATGGTGGAGATAGCCCGCCGCGACGCCCCCTGGTTGTGGGGCTTCCACCCCAAGGAATACATCCTCTTCCATTCCTGGATCTTCAATCAGAAACCCAACCAGATGGCCCGTAACGGGCTGAAGGTTCAGCGCCTTGATCCGGTGCTGCGGGACCAGAAGCGGGCTCAGTGGAACCGGCCGGTGCTCTGGCCGCTGTTGGTGGGCCTGGCACTGCTGGGGGCCATCACGCTGCCGGCGGTGGCGGCCTATCGACGTCGGGAAAAGAAAGGAGCTCTCTGATGCTGAACTACCTCGTCCGCCGGGTACTCTACGCCATTCCCATCCTGATCGGGGTCAACCTGATCACCTTCCTCCTGTTTTTCGTGGTTAATACCCCGGACGATATGGCCCGTATTCATCTCGGGGTCAAACGGGTGACTCCGCAAGCCATCGCCAAGTGGAAGCAAGAACGGGGTTATGATAAGCCGTTGCTGATAAATAACACCGCTCCTGGTCTGGCTAAAGTAACGGAGACCATTTTTTTCGAGAAATCGGTCAAGCTGTTCGTTTTCCGTTTCGGACGGGCTGACGACGGCCGTGACATCGCCTTTGAGATCAAGAACCGTATGGGACCGAGTTTGGCTATTGCCCTGCCCGTATTCCTGCTGGGCCTCCTGTGCACCATATCCTTTGCCCTGATGATGGCCTTTTTCCGGGCCACTTATCTGGATGTCTGGGGAGTGGTGCTATGTGTGGGACTGATGTCTATTTCCAGTCTGTTTTACATCATCGGCGGTCAATACCTGCTGAGCAAGCTTTGGAACCTGGTGCCCATTTCGGGATACGGCCGGGGTCCGGAGACCATTAAGTTCTTAATCCTGCCTGTGCTGGTGGGAGTGGTGAGCGGGATTGGGGCCGGCGCCCGCTGGTACCGAACCATTTTCCTGGAGGAAATCGCCAAGGACTATGTTCGTACGGCCCGGGCCAAGGGTTTATCGGAAATGCGGGTTCTGTTTAAACACGTCCTGCAGAACGCTATGATTCCCATCCTGACCGGAGCGGTGGTGGTGATTCCGCTGCTATTTATGGGCAGTCTGATCACTGAGTCGTTTTTCGGTATCCCGGGGCTCGGCAGCTATACCATTGACGCGATCAGCTCCCAGGATTTTGCCGTGCTTCGGGCCATGGTATTCCTGGGTTCGGTGCTTTATATCGTCGGCCTCATCCTGACCGACCTGTCCTATACCCTGGTCGATCCACGAATCAGGCTGGAGTGAAAAATCTTTCCAAAGAGTTTTGGAATTTTTTCTTTCAAGTTTAGAAATTTGGTCATAGGGGGGTCTTGTTTTTGGAGTTGTCCAAAGGGACATTATGAGGTTCTAACCCGGCCCAAAAATAACCCCCCCTATGACCCTTGAATCGAAAGTTAGAGATAAATTTTTAGATGATATTTTGTGAGAATCACTATTATGGCCTTTAAACCGATCATTCTCTGGACCGACGCCTTTATCTATCTCCTGGTGGGGACAGGACTGGTCTTTGCCTGGATCGTTCGCCGCCGGCAGCACTTGCGGGCCCCCTGGCAACGGGTGGTCCAGAGCAGAAGCGGGGTAGTCTCCATGGTCGTGCTGGCCCTATTCCTTTTGATCGGTTTGCTGGACTCGGTCCATTTCCGTCCTGTCGTGGAAACCGGGAACAGCGGGGTGCGCTCTTATGGGGTGGAAGGTTTGAGCCTCCTGGATTGGGCAGTCGGCCCGTTGAGGCAGCGGCCGGAAAAAACCTACTCCGCCCCCTTGGCCACCCACCTTTATGCCAAAGAGACCATAGAGCTGGCCGATGGCCGACAGGGGCGGTCCTTTCCCCGCCTGCTTTACGGCGGTGCCCATCTCGAAGACCCGGACCAGGATAAGATCAAGGATATTGCGCTCCGAGGTGCTGTGGGTCTGGGCCTGGCGTTGCTGCTGTGGGGTCTGGCCGGAAGCATCTGGGTGTGGCTCCTGGCCCGACGGCGCAGGATTGGTTTTAGGACTTGGGCCCTGGTCGTTTGCCGAGGGCAAAGCGAGATCCCCTGGATGGC
>JAZDOU010000054.1:0-5346 GCA_043798385.1 Pseudomonadota bacterium | reverse complement strand
AGGCATCTTCATAATGAATTCTCCAGGGTCTCGCCATTTCTTCCCCTCCATTATGCCGTAATGGAGCATACCATAACCCATCCTAATTCACAAGTCAAGATGTGACCCCAGGCCTTCTCGCTGATAGAATCAGGCCCGATTCACTCCTGCCTAATTGAATTGCCAATCAGTTAAAGAACGGGGTTCGAACCAGTGGTATTGGGGGTGCGGGATATATGAATAGAGCTTCGCCCCGGCCGTCTTGGATCTACAACCTCCGAAACTTTTGCAACGATCAAGGTTAATAAGGTGGTTGCCAAATCCAATTAAATTTGGTAGGTTTCTTTTTACTGTAGCCCTTGAAAAAGCGAGAATCGTCGCCCTGCCCTGCCCTGCCGTCTGCGGGATAGACTCCAGCGGGGGACCAGACAAAAGAACGAGGACCCCATGATCAGAGAGCTTAATGTCAAAGAAATCACCCGGGCCATCAAACAATTATGTATAGAAGCCAATGAGCAGTTGGGCGACGATGTCCTGTCCTGTTTTCAACAAGCCATCCGGAATGAGACTTCCCCGGTGGGAAAAGAGATCCTGGACCAATTGATCGAAAACGCCCGGATCGCCCGGGAAGAAAAGGTACCTATTTGCCAGGATACCGGGCTGGCGATCATTTTTTTAGAAATCGGCCAGGATCTTCATCTGACCGGAGGGGACCTGGTCGAGGCGGTCAACCAGGGCGTTCGGGAAGGATACGGAGAGGGGTTTCTTCGCAAATCCGCCTGTCATCCCTTTACCCGGAAGAACACCGGGGATAACACCCCGGCGGTTATGTATATCGATCTGGTCCCCGGAGACCGGCTCAAACTATGGGTAGTCCCCAAGGGAGGCGGCAGTGAAAACATGAGCCGCATATTCATGCTCCCCCCCTCGGCCGGCCTGGCTGGAATCAAAGAAAAGATTCTGGAAACGGTCAGAGAGGCCGGCCCAAACCCCTGTCCCCCGACCATTATCGGCGTAGGCATTGGAGGGACCTTCGAACAGGCCGCCTTGCAGGCCAAGAAGTCCTTGCTCCGTCCCCTCGGCACCCCCAATACGGACCCCGAGCTGAATCAACTCGAAAGCGAAGTTCTTGCTTTAATCAATAAACTGGGGATAGGCCCCCAGGGGTTGGGGGGCAGGACGACCTCCCTGGCCGTTCATATCCGGCTCCTGCCCTGCCATATCGCCAGTCTACCCCTGGCAATCAATGTGCAGTGTCATGCCAGCCGGCACAAGGAAGTGACGTTATAGTACCTAGGTGTAAAATATAAAGGTTACGGGTTACGAGTTACGGGTGATGGTCTCGTAAAAAGTCGTCACCCCGGTGAAAACCGAGGTCCAGAGATTTGTAAACAGTTAAGATTCCTGGATTCCGACTTTCGCCAGACGAAAACAGGCTTCCAGCGACTTTTTGCGAGACCATCACGGGTTACGGGTTTTCCTTAAACCTTGAACCTTGGACCTTAAACCCCTTTTTGCTGACTAAAAGGATCAACTTATGCCCAAAACAGTCTATTTAACCACCCCATTAACGGATGAAATGGTTTCTTCCCTTGAGATTGGAGATAAGGTCTTTTTAAGTGGGATCATCTATTCAGCCAGAGACGCCGCCCATAAACGATTAATAGATCTTTTGGAGGCCGATAAACCTTTACCCTTTGACATCCAAGGGCAGGTTATCTATTATGTAGGTCCCTCCCCGGCTAAACCAGGCCGAGTGATTGGGGCCGCCGGTCCGACTACCAGTTATCGAATGGACCCCTATGCCCCCCGGTTGATGGAGCTGGGCCTGAAGGGGATGATCGGCAAAGGTAAGCGGTCTTTGGCCGTGAAAGAGGCCCTGGTCAACTTTAAGGCTGTTTACCTGGGGGCCACCGGCGGGGCCGGCGCCCTGATCTCCCGAGCTATCAAGGCCGCCGAGGTCATTGCCTACGAAGAATTAGGACCCGAGGCCATCCGGCGGATGGTGGTGGAAAACTTTCCGGCCGTAGTCATCAACGATACTAAGGGGAGGGACCTCTACGAGGAAGGCCTTGAACAGTACCAGTTACCTTAACGGAGGAAATGGGATGCAGATGATAAAAAAATTCGGAGCGGTCTGGGGAGTTCTGGTAGTGGCCCTGGTTTTTTCCCAAGGATGCACTTCTTCGTCGGGCAGTTCCTCAAGCGGATCGGGTTCAATCAGCCGGATCCAGGTGATACCGGCGGCTGCTTCTCTGCAGGCTTCTCAAAAAAGTGACGTGGTCGATAGTAGTGGAAATACGACCACCCAATATACCTGGAGCAGCACCTTCGTTACCGTCATCGTTCGAGACAGCGGCGGCAATCGCGTTCCTGCCGGCACTTCGGTTACCATTGCCTGCGGGGCCGGGTATCTGGGAGATAATCCCTCTGTTACCGATCCGGTATCCTCTCTTACCTTAACCACCGACGCCAACGGCCAGGTTCAGGTCAAATACACGGCCGGTTTTACTACCGGTACAGCCAGCATATCGGCCACCTCCCAGGGAAATTACGGCAGCGCAACCATTACCATTGTCTAAGAGGATTCATTGATCGCCAATAAAAATCTTGATTAAACCAGCTCCTCCCGCATAACCCGCTTGAGGGTCTTGCCGGCCGTACTGCGCGGGAAGTCTTCCATAAAGACCACCTTGTTGACCCGCTGATAAGCGGCCCCTACCCTTTTATTAATCCAGTCCTTCAGTTCTTCTTCATTAATGGTCCCGGGCTGACGTAAAATGACCGCCGCCACCGGGGTCTCTCCCCACTTTTCATGGGGAATACCGAAGACCGCCACTTCGCGCACGGCCGGATGCTGAATGACGATCTCCTCTATATCCTTGGGGTAAACGTTGATTCCCCCGGAAATGATCATATCCTTCTTGCGGTCCACTAAATACAGATAACCGTCTTCGTCCACATAACCGAGATCACCGCTATAAAGCCAGCCGTCGATTATGGTCTTCTCGGTCAAATCAGGGCGTTTATAGTAGCCGGGCATCAATATAGGTCCCCGGCCGACGATCTCACCCACCTCCCCTACCGGGACCTCCTGACGCTGCTCATTCATAATCTTCATCTCGAAAAAAGGCGGACAACAACCGACGGATGATAATTTGGCCGGAAAATCATTTTTATCCAGGATGGTCACAAAACCCTCGGTCAGTCCATAAAGCTCGTAAAATCGTCCCGGCAAACGCCGGTTCAGCTCTTCCTTGTGTTCCTTCAGCAAAGGAGCACCAACGGACATGAACATTTCCAAGGATTGAAGGGCCTCCAAAACAAAATTAGGGGAATTTAGCAAGGCAATAACCTGGGCCGGGACTACATCGACGTGGGTGACTTTCTCCCTTTTTATGGTCTCAATCATGGCCTCAGCCTCGAATTGGGGCTGCAGAACATAGGTGGCCCCCACGAACATGGTCGGCATGAGCGTTAAAAAGGCCCCGTTAAAAACAATGGAACCGCTATGCAAGACAACGCTTTCAGGAGAAATTCGATAAGTTGAAGAAAAAATCTGACAATACATGGACCGGACATAATGGGTATGGATAATCCCTTTGGGCAGACCGGTGGTTCCACTGCTGTAAATGATATTATAAGGGTCCGGGTCACTGATTTCGATTTCCGGCGGCCCGTCTTGGTCGGCCTGGGCCTTCAGAAGATGATAGCTCTGATAACCCGGCAGGCCTTCTCCGTCGGTTAACAGATAACGGTCAATCCGGATGGCCGGCAGTTGATCTTTGATGGGATCCAGGACAGCGACAAAATTCTTATTGGTGATCACGGCTTGGGTATCCGAATCATTCAGCAGGCTGATCAACCCGGTTCCTCGAAGTAACGGGCTTAAGGGAACCAGCACTGCTCCAATCCGGGCCATGGCCCAATAGGTCTCATAAAGCTCCAGGCAGTTCGGCAGGATGGTGGCGACTTTATCCCCTTTGGAGATGCCAAGCTTCACCAGGGCGTTACAGAGGCGATTGACGCTATTATTGAGCTCCCGATAGGTCAGACGGGTGTCCTGAAATACAATGGCCGTATGATTGGAACGAAATCGAGCGTGTCTTGGCAACAGGGTGCCGAGGTTCATAAATTTTCCTTTGAGAATACCGTTTGGGCGGTCAAACGGGTTTTGACAACCGGTCCAAAACCTCCATTAAATCATTAGATATCTCTTTCTAACCTCTTCATTCTCTTTCAATTCTTCCATGCTTCCTTCGTAGCGAATCTTGCCTTTATCAATCACAAAGGCCCGTTCGGCTATCATGGTGGCAAATCTGACATTTTGTTCTGAAAAAAAGATAGTTTCTCCCATCTCCTTCAATTTCAGGATTTGTTCTCCCAGGGCCCTCACCACCATGGGGGCCAACCCTTCTACCGGTTCATCTAAAAGAATAAGCTCCGGATTCCCCATTAAGGTTCGGCCGACCGTCAGCATCTGTTGCTCACCACCGCTCAAGTAACCCCCCAAGTTTTTGTCGAGTTTCTTAAGGGGAGGAAAAAGTTCGTAAATTCGGTCTACTGTCCACGGTTCCCCGCTAAAGCCCCTGGGCGCCTTAATGGCCAGTTCTAAATTTTCCCTTACTGTCAGATCAGGGAAAATCAAACGGTTATCCGGCACATAGCCCATCCCTTTCTGGGAAATATAATAGGGTGGCCTTCCCATCATCTCTTCACCCTTGAATTGGATACTGCCGGAATGCGGAGGAGTGAGACCCATAATGCTCCGCATAGTGGTGGTCTTGCCGGCCCCGTTTCTTCCTAAGAGGCAGACGATTTTACCCCGCTCTACAGAAAGGGAAACACCAAAAAGGATATGGCTGGTCCCGTAATAGGCTTGGACGTCTTTAACCTCCAGAATCATGTTTCCTCCCCGAGATATACCCTTTGGGCATTTTTGTTTACCCTGATCTCTTCCGGTGTGCCTTCGGCAATAATAGTCCCGGCATGCAAAACCGTTAGTCTGCGGGCATACCCAAATACCACCGGCATATCATGTTCCGTAAAAAGAATGGTCAACCCCATTTCCCGGTTGAGTCGAGCCACCAACTCCATCGTTTCGTGGGTCTCTTCACCGGACATGCCGGCGGTGGGCTCATCCAGAAAAAGCAGATCGGGCTTACTCCCCAGGGCAATAGCCAATTCCAGTCGTTTCTTATCTCCCTGGGAAAGGTTGCCGGCGATCATCTGGGCGTTTTCGGTTAGCCCGGTGATTTGAATCAGATTCAGGGTCTCCTCTTGGGCCAGCCTTCTGGCAGGGGTAAAAAAGTTAAGGGTCTTTTTTTGCTGAGTTAAAATCGCTTGTCGGATATTCTCATAGGTGGT
>JAZDOU010000029.1:0-11787 GCA_043798385.1 Pseudomonadota bacterium | reverse complement strand
CATGGAGGGACGGGCCTGGATAAGCCGCCTGGTCCCCAGATGGATGGTGGCCTCTCCCAGGAGTTCCGGGGGGGACTGGGTACTGGTTCATAAAGTGGACCAGACCAGTGATGAAGCCTTAAACCTGTTACGAGAATGGCTCCCATGAATCAGGCAGATCCGGGCAACCGGCCGCAACACTATCTGTGGGTGGACCCATCACGCTGTATCGGTTGCTTCAGTTGTGAGGTGGCCTGCATGATGGAGCATGATCTGCCGGCCGGACCCAGGCCCATCAGGATTATCCAGGTAGGCCCTTTGGAGCATAAGGGTGAACTGTCCATGACCTTTCAGCCCGCCGCCTGCCTCCACTGCCTGGAACCGGCCTGTGTGGAGGTCTGTCCGACCGGGGCCATGCACAAAAGGGCCGATGGTCTGGTCCTTTCCGACCCCGATCTCTGTATCGGGTGCCAAACCTGCGCCATTGCCTGCCCCTTCGGGATCCCGCAACTCAATCCGGGCAGCGGCAAGATCTCCAAATGTGACGGCTGTGTGGCCAGGGTGGATCAGGGACTTTCACCGGCTTGTGTGCTGGCCTGCCCGGCCGAAGCCTTGAGTTTCATGAATCCCCTTATGAAGGCCCAGAGGGCCAGAGAACAATTCTCCCGGGGAATACGTCAATCCGGAGCGATCCGATAGGAAACAGACAGGAAACAGACTATGTTCAGACTTACCGGCGATCCACAAGAGCGGGCCTTTTTAAATCAGATCATCCAAAAAAGCGGTCAAAATCTATTGGAATGTCTCCAATGCGGCAAATGCACCGCCGGTTGTCCCATTGCCTCACAGACGGTAGGCGGCCCCCGGCAACTGATCGCCGCCATCCTGATAGGGATGAAAGAATCCGCCCTCAATGATCCAACCTGGTTGTACTGCGTCAGTTGCGGGACCTGCGCCACCCGCTGCCCGGTGGAAATCAACATGTATGCTGTCTCCACCGCCCTGTGCGAAATGGCGGAAAAAGAGAAACGGACTCCACCCGAGCCGGAGATTCACCTTTTTGAGGAACTCTTTCTGAAGTCGGTCCGCAAGAATGGCCGGGTTCAGGAATTGAGGACTGTTATGGAATACAATCTGCGCACCCGGCAGCCTTTTAAGGACCTGGCCCAGGGCCTGACCCTGATGCGGAAAGGCGCCCTCTCTCCTTTCGACATCCTGAAGGGTCACCAAAAAAATCCAGCCGTTTCCCGGCTCTTTTCTAAAGTCCAGCAGGCCGAACATGGAGAATAGAAAGATGAAGGTCAGCTATTATCCCGGATGTTCCCTGGAGGTTACGGCCAGACCCTACAATCTCTCCTGCCGGCAGGTCTGCAGTGCTTTGGAGGTCGAACTGGCGGAAGTCCCCGAATGGCTGTGCTGCGGATCATCGGCCGGGCTGAAGATGGACCGCCTCCTGTCCCTCTCCCTGGCGGCTAAAAACCTGGCCCTGATTGAAAAACAGAAACTGGCAGAGGTCCTGGTGCCTTGTCCTTTTTGTTATCGACGCCTGCTCAGTGCCCAAGACGAGATCGGGCAGGACCGGAAGACCGGCGAAACGGTTCAGGGCATCATTGAAACAACCCTGAAAGCCCATCTCACCATCCAAAATAGTGTAGAATTTTTCCGAAATACGGTCGGGTTGGAGGCCTTGAAAACCAAGACCGTAAAACCCCTGAAAGGGCTGAAAGTGATCCCCTATTACGGGTGCTACCTGGTGAAGCCCCGGCAGGTGATCCACTTTGACGATTCGGAAAACCCGACCTCCATGGATGACATCCTCCGGGCCTTGGGGGCCGAGGTCCTGGAATGGGATTTTAAGACCGAGTGTTGCGGGGCCTCCCTGTCGTTGAGTAAAACCGAAAAGGTCCTGGAATTAAGCGGTCGCCTGTTGAAAGAGGCCGTCTGGAAAGGGGCCGACGCCGTGGTGGTGGCCTGTCAGCTCTGCCAGTCCAACCTGGATATGCGGCAGGGAGAAATCTGGAAGGCCGCCAGGCAGAATCACCACCTGCCCATCTTGTATATCACCCAGCTCATGGGATTGGCCTTGGGGCTTTCCCCCAAAGACCTGGGGCTCAACCACCACCTGGTTGACCCCTGGCCCATCCTGAAGGAAAGAGGGCTGCTGTCATGAAAAAAAAGATCGGGGTCTATGTCTGTCATTGCGGCACGAACATCAGCGACAAAGTCGATGTGGCCAGGATCGCGGAAAAAGCGGCCGCCGAAAATGAAGAAGTCGTGGTGGCCCGTCATTACAAATATATGTGTTCCGAACCGGGTCAGAAGATGATCCGTGATGATATTAGGGACCTGGGGTTGGATTATGTGGTTGAGGCCTCCTGCACCCCGAAAATGCATGAGCCCACCTTTCGCAATGCCGTCTCTCAAGCCGGCCTGAATCCCTACCAGTTCGAGATGGTCAATATCCGGGAGCATTGTTCCTGGGTCACAGCCGATCCGGAGCAGGCCACCCGGAAGGCCGAAGATTTAATCAGGGGGGGGATCGCCAGGGTCCGTCATCATGTCCCGCTTCAAGGGTCCAGGAAACCGGTCACACCTGCGGCCCTGGTGGTGGGCGGGGGAATCGCCGGTATTACCGCCGCCCTGAAAATTGCCAAAGCCGGCCACAAGGTCTATCTGGTAGAGAAGACCGACATCATCGGCGGCCGAATGGCCCAATTCGACAAGACCTTTCCCACCCTGGATTGTGCCGGCTGCACCCTGACCCCCAAGACCAGTGAGGTGGGCCGACATCCCAATATCGAGATCCTCACCAAGACCGAGGTCGTGGAATTAAGCGGCTTTGTGGGCAATTTCAAGGCCCGCCTGCGGCAAAAACCCCGTTATGTGGACTTGAAAAAATGCACCGGCTGCGCCGATTGTCAAAAGGTCTGCCCGATCGATATCAACAATGACTTTGAGCTGGGCCTGGCGACCCGCCATCCGATCAGCCGGGCCTTTCCCCAGGCCATACCCAATACCTACGCCATCTCCCGCTTGGGAGCGCCTCCCTGCCAGGCCGCCTGCCCGGCGGGGATCAATATCGCCGGAGTCATGAGCCAGGCCGGTCTGGGGAGATACGGGGCCGCTCTTTCCCTGGTCCGGCAGCAGATGCCTTTTGCCGCTATCTGCGGCCGGATCTGTCACCATCCCTGCGAAACAGCCTGCAAGAGAGGGCAACTGGACCAGCCCCTGGCTATCGCTGACCTGGAACGATTTCTGGGTGATTGGGAACTGGAGCGGGGGGCCTTCTCCCATCCTCCTTTGAAGGAATCCCGGGAAGAGAAAGTAGCCATTGTGGGGGCCGGACCGGCCGGTCTTGCGGCGGCCTATTTTTTAACCCTGGAAGGCTATCCGGTGACGGTCTTTGAAAAACGCCCTTTCCCGGGCGGGATGTTGGCTGCGGGGATTCCGGAGGATCGTCTTCCCCGCCCTGTCCTGGCAGCCGAGATTGCCAATCTGGAAAAGCTGGGGGTGACCATTGAGACCGGAAAAACCCTGGGTCAAGACCTCACCTTTGACAGCCTGGAAAAGGAAGGCTTCAAGGCGGTCTTTTTGGCCATAGGGTTGCACCCCAGTCTTCCACAGGATCAGAACAAAGAGGATATTGAAGGGGTCATGGCGGCTGCGGGCCGAACCGTTGATCCGGATCTTCCGGCCGCCCTGGGACTGAAGGCCGATGAACAGGGACGAATCGTGTCTGACGAGCAGACCCTGGCTACCTCCCGTCCGGGGGTCTTTGCCGGCGGAGAGTGTACCCTGGGGCCGGCCGGCTTTGTGGAGGCCGTGGCCCAGGGTAAAAAGGCCGCCGAATCCATTGGCAGCTTTCTGGAACCCGGCGGACTGCGCCAGGTCAAACCGCCGGAACAGCCCATGGATGCGGCCCTGACCTTGGAAGAGAAAAAAAGGGCCCGGCCCATCGAGCGACAACAGATGCCGGTCCTTTCCCCTGAGCAGAGGACAGAGTCCTTCGCCGAGGTGAGGAAGGGATTTACCAAAGAGATGGCCAGGGAGGAAGGCAGGCGTTGCCTGAGTTGCAGTCTTTGTGTCCAGTGCGGACTATGTGCCAAGGTCTGTGGCCCCAAGGCCATCGATCTCAACGAGCAGGAACGGACCCTGGAGCTACCTATCGGTGCCGTCATTGTGGCCACCGGGATCGATATTTTTGAGGCCGAAAAATATCCCGAGTACGGCTATGGCAAGTACCCGGACGTCATCACCAATCTGCAATATGAACGGCTCTGCAACTCCGCCGGGCCGACCAGTGGCCAGGTCCTTAGACCCAGTAACGGCCAGGTCCCTCAAAGCGTAGTGTTTATCCAGTGTGTCGGCTCCAGAGACCGGGCCAGGGGATTTGAATATTGTTCCAAGGTCTGCTGTATGATCAGTGCCAAACAGTTGGCCCTTTTTAAACACCACAATCCCGAAGGCCAGGCCTACGTCTTCTATATCGACAACCGGGCCGGGGGAAAGGGTTATGAGGAATTCCTCAGAAGGGCCATTGAGGAGTCCCAGGCCCAATACATCCGCGGACGGGTGGCCAAGGTCTTCGAGGAGGCCGGCCGACTGGTGGTCAGAGGAGAAAACAGCCTGGCAGGCGGCCCCCTGGAGGTCGAGGCGGATCTGGTGGTCCTGGCCACCGGCTTGACCGCCCAAAGGGATTATCGGGGTGTCTCCAGGACATTCAATATCCCGACGGACAAATACGGCTTTTTCATCGAATCCCACCCCAAATTAGGCCCCGTGGAAACAGCCCTTTCCGGTATCTATCTGGCCGGAGCCGCCCAGGGTCCCAAGGATATCCCCGAGTCGGTCGCCCAGGGGGGGGCGGCTGCGGCCGAGGCCCTGGCCCTGTTCAGCCTCGGACAGGTGGAAGTGGAACCGACCATCTCTTTCGTGGACCCGAAGCTGTGCACCGGATGCAAGACCTGTGTGGATCTTTGCGCCTATAAGGCCATTACCTTCAGCGACCTCAATAAACAGGCCGCTATCAATGAGGCCCTCTGCCAGGGGTGCGGCACCTGTGGGGCCGCCTGCCCCATGGGGGCGATCCAGGTATGCCATTACACCCCGGAACAGATCTTTTCCCAAATCGAAGGAATCCTGGCATGAACGATTTTGAACCCAAGATCCTGGCCTTTCTGTGTAACTGGTGTTCTTATGTGGCCGCTGATGCCGCCGGGGTTTCCCGTCTCATGCAAACGCCCAATGTGCGCATCATCCGGGTATTTTGCTCCGGCATGGTCGACCCCAGCTATGTCGTTAAGGCCTTTAGCCTGGGTGCGGACGGGGTACTCATAGCCGGCTGCCATCCCGGTGATTGCCATTATATCAGCGGTAACATCAAGGCCCTGCGACGGTCTTTTCTCTTAAAGAAGCTCTTGGCCGAATTGGGCCTGGACGAAGGGCGTTTTCGTCTGGAATGGATAGCGGCCTCTGAGCCGCAGCGCTATGTTAAAGTGATCAACCAGATGATCGAAGAGGTTCGCCAACTGGGACCTAACCCCGTCGGAAGGAGTGACCGGAGTGCTTAGAAAGAAGCGAGTCGCCATTTACTCGGCCACGGGCTGCCGGGCCTGTGAACTGGCCCTGGCTGATATTCATTACCAAGTGGGTTCCTTGACCCGTGGGGCGGAAATCGTCTTCTGGCCTTATATGTCGGGGTCTCAGTGGCCGGACCTGGAAGAAGAGGCTGAACTGGATGTCTGCTTTTTTGCAGGGGCCATAAGGACCGGCAGTGATCGTCAGGCCGCCCTGCGGCTGCGGGCAAAATCCCGGCTGATGATAGCCTGTGGGGCCTGTGCCGCCTACGGGGGTCTGCCCGGATTATTTAATCTGCTTCCTTCCCGGGCCCGGCAGGCTCCCGGAGAAGAAGGAAACGCCCACACGATCACTCTCCCGGATGAGGGAGAAGAACCCGACCTCCCCAAGATGGAGGCCAGGGTCTCGGCCCTCTCTCAAGTGGTGGAAGTGGATTACGGGATTCCCGGATGTGCGCCCAGACAAAATTTCCTCTGGGCAGCCATACAGGCCATCGTTTATGAAGCCGAATCATTGCAGCGACTCTCTTTTTCCGCCCTCAGGCTGCCTGAAAAAATGGCCCAGGCCATCACCTCCGGTGTGCTGCCGCCCAAGGGCAGTATCTTTTCCGGTGAAAAAGCGGTTTGTTCCAGTTGTTCCCGGACCAAAGAAAAAAAACAGTTCCCAGGCTTCACCCGGTCCTGGGAAAAGAACCCCGATCAGGGGCGCTGTCTCCTGGAACAGGGATTCCTCTGTCAGGGCATCGTCACCCGTGAGGGCTGCGGCGGTCTCTGCACGGCCGCCGGCCTTCCTTGCCGGGGTTGTTTCGGCAAAACAGATGAGATCTTCGACCCGGGTCCGAAAATGGTCTCGGCCGTCAGCTCCACCTTTGATTCCGATGATCCTGGGGAGATTGCCGCCAAGACGGATCGATTTGTCGATCTGGCCGGGTCCATTTACCGCTACACCCTGGCGAGCCAATGTGCGCTTTTAGTGACAAAATAACCCCGACCTTATCTTTAGGGTTGTTTGTTCTCCGTCATGCCGGACTTGATCCGGCATCCAGACATCGTCCCGATGAAAGTCGGGAACCAGTTCCATTCTCCTGGATTCCGGCTTTCGCCGGAATGACGACCTATTCCCAGATTGTGGAATATTTTCATCCCTCCTGGTGCCTCAGGCAGGCCTGAGGATCTAACGAAATTGTAAAGGAAGAGTGCCGGTGAAAGAAATAACCTTTGATGCCTTAAGAGGATTGGAAGAGCCGGTCCGGGTCAAGATCATCCCGAATCAGGGACCTCCCCGGGTCTTCTTCCAGATCACCTCCCCAAGGGATTTTGGAGGCCTCTGTCTGGGCCGGCCGGTTGAAGAGCTCCCCCGGATCCTGACCATCCTTTCTCCGGCCCATCACCTGGTCTCGGCCCTGGCCCTGGATAATCTCTTTGGCGTCGAACCCCCGCCGATGGCCGTGAATATGCGGGAGGCCCTGCTTCAAACCCTTTTCTTTGAAAATCACTTAAGGAAATTCTATTTCCTCGTTTCCGCAGGCTTCAATCCATTCCTGTCCTCAGCCTCCCGAGGGAAGGGAACCGAGGGGTTTCAGTCTTCTCCTCATATCCTGGATGAGATTATGGGGCATATCTCCCTTGCTCGGGAGGCAGTCGCCATCCTGGGAGGACGATCCGATCATCCCTTGTGTGCTGTGGCCGGCGGTGTCAGCCGGTATGTACCAAAAGAAGAAAACTTTGACCGCCTGGCCCAGATTGCCGGGTCCTGTTTGACCTTCGCCGTCGGGCTGGGGAAATTCCTGCGCCGGGAAATCCTGGGACGGGACCAGGCCTGGTCTGATCTGGCCGACTTCTCCTTCACTCCCCTGTCTTTTATGACCTTATCGGAGGCCTCTGATTCGATTATCCTGAGGGATGGAAGAGGTAAGGAACTGGATCAATTCAGACCGGAGATGATCTTTCAAAAAATCGGCCTTCATCAGGAATCCTGGTCTTATGAACCCTTTGCCTATCTCAAGGCCTTCTCAGGAGGCCCGGGACTCAAAGACCGGACAGGGATAGATAGGCTTTCTTATGATCAATGCTTTTTTGTCGGTCCCCTGGCCCGGTTAAATCAGGACACCGCCCTGACCCCTTTGGCCGAAGAGGAGCGGCAACACCTTCTAAAGGATTCAGGACCGTTGCCGCGCTTTGACCTCCCGGCGGCCTATTGGTCCCTTTTTCTGGAAGTGCTCCGGGTGGCTGAAAAAATGGCGGCTTTGGTCCAAAAAGAAAATTTGGTCGGACCGGAGACCAGAACCCTCCCGACTGCTATGGGTCATGAAGGCCGGGCCGTACTGGAATCTCCCCGGGGGCTCATTTATCATCACTACACGGTAGATGAAAAGGGTCTGGTGAAAGACATCGAGATCCTGGAACCGGTAACGGAGAATAATGCCCTGCGCTGCCTGCTGGCACAAAAAACAGCCGAAATCGCTCTGAGCAGGAACAACTCCCCTCAGGAAATAAAACACTTCCTGGAGCTGGTCTTGCTGCCCTTCTAATCCATATAGCCTCGTAAAAAGTCAGCGTTCATTCAAAAGATAGCTTTTTACAAAGCCGTCATTCCTTTAATTGTTCTAGGTCTAACTTAAGAGCCACAGCCAGCTTTTTAAGTGTCTCTTTGCGCAGTTTCTTCTCACCGGATTCCATTTGAGATAAGGCTGCCTGGGTGATCCCCATCCGTTTGGCTACTTCCTTTTGTGTTAAACCCAGGGTTTCGCGCCAGGCGCGGGCCAACGTATATCCTTCCTTTATCACCAGTCCCACCACTTTGTGAGGGATTGTCGGCGTCTCGGCCTTTAGCAGACGCAGGAAGTCATCATAGGGAATGACCGCAAAGGCTGGTTTGCCGTCCTGTATGATGGTTTGTATGTTAGTAGGCATGTTCATCTCGTTTCTTTACCTCCTCTATCTCAATGATTTCAAGGTGTTGTTTAATATCGAAAAAAACCCGCCATGCGCCGACACGCAACCTATAACCATAATTATGATTAACCAGAGCCTTTACGTTTTTGCAATCCGGCCAGTTCTGTAAAGTTTCAACCGTATCATAGATAAAATTAGCCATCTTCCGATCTTTTATTTTTCGCAATTGTTTATAGGCTTTTGGCAACCATTCAATGGTATACATGGCTTATATTATAAGTCGTTGATAAGTTTAATTCAAGGTAAAATATAAGACATTAACCGGGCCTTAAACCGATGATCGTGAATGAAAAAGTTGGGCCAGTTGACTCACAATTAGAGGTTGTCCCAAAGTTACGTGATCTTGGTGCTCTGGGAAAAACTATTGAGTGTGTCCAGAGTCATCTGGGGGTATTGATTTTGATGATTGTCCACCTAAACGTCAGGGTCCAAAAACGAGTCGGGAGTCTCAGGTTTAATTTTCAAGCAGGCCAACACCAAAGCTTTTTCTCTCTGGGATGAATTCCTGGCTTCAGACTAACTTAGAAATCAGGGCCGGGTTCGGGCGATGGACTCCCTTTTGGACAATCATCAAAATCAATACCCCCAGATGCCTCTTAGCACGTAACTTTGGGACATTCCCCAATCTTAAGAAAAGAACCACCCTACAAATGAATGTGGAAGACCAAATCCATATTCGCGGAATGATAATCGAAGATGAAGTGGAATACTTAGTCCGAAGACCGAATGGGTTCGGGAGGGATAACGTCAATAAAAATCCGGACAGTGAAATCAGTTTTTCTGATATAATGCATCGTATTCGAAGGATAGAAAAGACCCATCAAGCAGTGAGGTCATAATTGAGTGAAATAAAAAGTTTCTTCTTCCGGACATTACACCCCGATATTTTTTTGGGCACCGCCAGCGACCGCTATGCCGGATGGATCGGACAGATTTACCCCAAAGAGAAATATGGTCAGCGGATCAGCCGGCGACCGAAGGTGATCAAGGGAAAAACGTTCAGCGAAGAGACCCTGCCGGTGGACAGCCTGGAGGACTATTTTGAGCACTTTTCCATCCTGGAAATTGATTATACCTTTTATCGGCTTTTGCTGGATGAGACAGGAAAGCCCACCCCCAATTATTTTCTACTGAAAAAATACGGGGATTTTCTGAAGGCACAGGATTATCTTTTCCTGAAGGTCCCCCAGGTTATCACCGCCAGGAAAATTCATAAAGGCCCCAACTTTGAAGGCAATGAAACTTATTTGAATCCCCATATCTTTACTGAGCAATTCTATCAACCCGCCCTGCATCTCCTGGGCCCCAAGATCAAGGGCTTTATCTTTGAACAGGAATACCACCGTCAGTCGGAACGTCTTCCGGTGTCGGAAGTAGCCTCCTGCCTGGATCATTTTTTTAAGGCCATCCCCCGAGATGATCGGTATCATCTGGAATTGCGCACAGAATCTTATTTGCAGCCCCTTGTTTTTGAGGTCTTGGAACACTACGGGGTCGGACAGGTCCTTTCCCATTGGACCTGGCTGCCGCCGCTGGAAAAACAATTTAATCTGGCCGGCCGGCGATTTTTTAATGCCGGCCGGCAGGCCGTGGTCCGTTTGATGACTCCTTTGGGTAGGCGCTATGAAGACGCCTATGAAAAGGCCTTTCCTTTTGATAAGCTCATCGAAGGGATGCTTCAGACCCGGATGATCGAAGAGACGGTCCGGCTGATGCGTCTGGGGATTGAACGACAGATCCAAATGAATATCATCATCAACAACCGCTCCGGAGGCAATGCCCCCCTGATCGCCCGCCAAGTGGCTGAGCAGTTTCAGAATTCAGGGAGGCCCACGGCCGAATAGGCTTTACATTTTCATCTCAGGAGAAGAATTAATATGACGACCGAAGAAGTTGCAGAACTCTTTCTGACACACCTGTATGACCTGGCAGAAGCCGCTCCCCATCCCAATTTTCTTTTTACCGTTAACGATTTCGTCTCCAGGTTGGCCATTACCGACGGAGAACAGCTTCAGCAGGCCATCAATAGCCTGGGAGACAAGGGATTGATCATCCTGGCCAGCCTTGATGCCTTTGGCGGGATCAGCGCCGGGATCACTATGGAGGGGAGTATCTTCGTGGAACAGGGAGGAGAAACCGGTGTTATTGAACAATATCGCCAGGACCCCCGGAGGTTCCTAAAGATCCCGCCGGAATCCTCGTCTCAACCGGTCAGTGAGAGCCAGGCCCGGACGGTGATCGGTAATGAAGAGAAACCGGCCGTCTACCCTATGGGCCGGGCAGTCGAGGCCATTCTGGCAGATATTGGAGAACTCCTTGAGAGGGATAACACGCTGGGGGCTGAAATCAAGAGAGACTTACTGGCGGACGTCGAGACGCTCCGAATCCAGATGGGCCGGAACGTGAAAAATAAGGCGGTCATCGAGGCCATATTGAGCGATTTCTCCGGCATCCCTTCCGTCGCCCCTCTCGCCACCGGGCTCAACAGCATAGTCCAGGCCTATTTCGAATAAGAGGTGCCGCCTCTGTTATTTTAATTTCTTCCAGACGTCTTCATCTTTCTGCTGCCAGCCGCTGCCAAAGCGCTGATTAAAGAAATCTCCCAGCCTTTCAAACACCCGTCGCCAGGCCGAAAGAGGATCTGGGGAGAGGACATCTTCCAGAAAAGGTATGATGTTAGCCAGTTGCTCCTTCGGCAGATAGGCCCTGGCCCCCATCTCAAAGGCCCTCCGCATGGTCTCGGGGGATAGGGCGTGGGCGGTCAGCATGACCACTTTAAAGTTCAGGCTAACGGCCTGTTCCAGAAGATCAAAACCCCGTACCCCCATGATATCCAAAAGAACCAGATCGTATGGGGTAGAGTTCATTAAGTCCCTGGCCCATTCATAGGTTTCTGCCTTGACAACCCGGCAATGTGAGCAGGCGTCCTTGATCTCTTCCTCCAGGAGGCTCAGGATGTCGGGTTCATCGTCAACGATTAAGATAATCAGTCCCTGTAACTTGGATTTCAAAGCCGGTAACCTCTCGAAAGATAGGATTGTCGATTGAAGGTGTTTATAGAAAGATCAAGTATAAAATTGGGAAGGAATCAGAGTCAAGGAGAAAATAGGGCTTGCCCCCCTTAACTTTCAGTTACTTATTGAATAGAAGAGCATTTTTTAACAGGAAGGGTCGAGGGGTCTTTTTTCAGGGTTGTCCAAAAGGCAATCCCCGACCCGATACCGGCCCAATAGGTTAACTCGATTGGATGCAGGGCATTCACCCAACCTTATCTGGA
>JAZDOU010000480.1:0-5355 GCA_043798385.1 Pseudomonadota bacterium | reverse complement strand
TCGGCCATCTTGAGAAAAAGCAGATAGGTGAGCTGCTCGATATAATCGCCATAATCCACGCCGTCATGGCGCAGCGTATGGCAAAATCCCCAGAGTTTGTTGACAATATCCGTCAAGATAATTCCTTTCTATGCGGCTATGGCATAGTTGATATCGTTAATCCATTTTTCAAGCTGGTTATTGAAAACCTTATCCGCTCTACCCCGTCCGCCGTGTCGTTCAAAAACGGGAAGGGTGTCAAAATCATTTAGATCAATGGTCAGGTTCTCTATGAGATGATTCCGAATATATTCAAGCCAGTTCTGTTGTTCCTCGTTCAGGAAAACCCCTGCCGTTATCCTGGCCACGGCCAGGTCAACCCGCTCCTGGGCCGAGATAATCGGCTCCTCTTCCTTGGCGGCATGTTTTACCATGGAGATGATGTCTGCCAAAGCCTTTTTATAGACCAGCCAGTGGGCCTTCTGCAATTCCTTCTCTGTGAATTTATTGAGGTTCAATTTTGCCCGAAGCTCCTTGAGCGCCCCGGCGTTCCACTGTTTCGGCCTTTCCGTAAGGATTTTGATGGCCTCGATCTGGTCCGGATTTTCTTTGACAAAACGGGCAAAGGCCTCCAGATAATCTTCCGGTTTCTGATAGTCAGGACCGAGTCGAATCATGACATCCGATGACACGGTATCCTCTATCTCATATCCTACGACAAAGGTCCGTTTGGCTCGTTCATAGTTGACCAGCAGATCCTGAAACTCTTTCCTGCGGAGAAGGGCCAGGGTATTGGAAAAATCGCTTTTGATCTTTCCCGGAAGATCTTTGGCAAATTTGCCGAGGTCGCCATCGGGAATATAGGCTCCGAATTGCTCCCGGGCCTTCCCGCTCATGGTACGGTCAATGCGGTGGAGCCGCTTGACCAAAACTTTGGTATAATAATCCCGGTCGATGTTCTGATAGATGTTTTCTATGACTTGGGCTATAGGCACGGGTTCCTGGCTGGTTGCCTGGACGTCAAAGTCAGTCGCGTTTTTGAAATATTCAATCAGTGTACCGTCGAAACAATCGAAGATGACAAATTTCTCCTTATCGATGAGGTTGCATTTCCTCGTCCCCCGGCCGAGCATCTGAACCCAGAGGATCCTGGATTTGACGGGTCGCAGGAAAACGATAAACTCCAGAGCGGGTATATCGACACCCGTGGAGAGCATATCAACGGTCACCACGATCTTGGGGTTCGGCCTGTTTCTGAATTCCCGAATCTTTTGAAGCGGTCGGTCCACCGTAGGACTTCCGGTGATCTTCTGGACAAAGCTATCACCCTGACCGAATTCCTCCCGACAGATTCGAACGAGCTGATCGGCATGCGAGGTGTGGGGCAGGTCATTAGAGGCAAAGATGAGCGTTTTCGGGAAATGGCCGTACTCCTTTTCGTGAGCATAGGCGTATCGTGCGATCTCTTTGATGATCTTTCGGTTGCTGTCCGGAGAGGTGATTTTTACCTCGATCTCTTCCGTGGCAAACTGGCGTTCATCCTCGAGGCGGTCTAAGGTTTCCTGTCCGGTATCGGTGTCGACCAAACCCACCCGCTCGCCCTCCTTGAGGAAGGCCCCTTGCATACGCACATTGGACCGGATCTTTACGGCCTCATAATCGACCAGCCAATCATCCAAAATGGCCTCTTTGATCGGGTAGCGGAAGATCACTTCATTGAAGAGGGACAGGGTATGGAGGGCCGGGGTGGCTGTCAGACCGATCTTTACGGCGTCGAAATGGTTCATAACCCCGCGCCAGACGGCATCATCCCTGGCCGTGTATCCGCGGTGACATTCATCGGCGATAATGACATCAAAGGCATGAATGGGGATATCCAGTTTATTGGCGTCGTCTTCAACATCAGGGTCGCTTTGGCTTTAAGAAAAAGCCGATTCAAAACCAAAGAGATTGATGGCCATCCGCTGGATGGTGGAGACGTAGACAAAGGTATGGGAGGCCTGCGGGGCAGTCAGATAGGTATTGGGCAGCACCTTGGGATCGAAGGGCTTGTCGTCATCGAAATCTTCACGGCGGAACCGCTGGCTGTAGACCTCATATTCCTGATTGAACTTATGGCCTCCAGGGGTATTGAAGGAAGCAAACTCCCGGACCGCCTGGGCCGCCAGTGCCCGGCGATCGACCAGAAAGAGAACCCGTCTGGCGCATTTGGCCTGAAGAAGACGATAGATCTGAGAGACGGTTAAGAAGGTCTTCCCGGTCCCCGTGGCCATGGCCACGAGCATGGACCGTTTACCTTGGCTGAGGGCCGTCTCGATGGCCTCAATCGCCTTTTCCTGATAGGGACGAATATCTTCGATATTGATGGGATTATTTCTCAAATGAGTATATCTGTTGGCGCTGTCGTTCTCCAGGAATTCTTCGAGGGCTTCGGCTGTATGGAAATGGGACAACTGGCGGGAGAGGTTCTTTTCGTCTCTGACATCAATATGCCAGATCACCTCTCCATTGGTGGCGTATAGAAAGGGGACCCGATAGCCATCCCAATTCCCTGTGCCCTGGAAGACCCCTTTGGCGTAGCGCTTGGCCTGTTCGAGTACGTTGTAGGGACCGACGCCGACCTTCTTGGCCTCTATAATTCCGAGCAGCCTGCCCTTGACGAAGAGGGCATAGTCGGCCGGGCCGTTGGCGGTAGGGAATTCTTCGATAGCACACTGGTGAAGGCCTTTCGTATCCAATCCATCAGAGTATTTGATTATCTTCCAGGGAGAACTGAGAGTTTTCAGCTTTTTATCGATTCTCTCTTTTCTGGTTTGCCATTCATATTCAGTCATGAGAGATCCTTAGATAAGCGAGGCATTTTTGTCTTCCTGCATTAGAGTCAGCGAAAAAGCCTTATTGGATTACTTCATAGACCGGCCCTTCGAATTCGGCACGCAGTGCGTTCCAAATTTGACCAAACTTTTTATTTTGGTGTGTCATCCATTGACCATTCAAACGATTCATTTGCTCAACCGGTTTATAATTTCTTTTAAGACGAGGGCGTAGGCCTCATGAATATCATAGTGAACATCAGCCGGCAGCAGTCCATTGAGATCCCTTAAAAAACCGGGGTGCTCCATTTTTTCTTTTAAATTCTTTTCGAAATCCCGCTTCAAAATTCGATGCCCCTCGGATTTCATGTAATGATCAAAGACCTTCACAATGGTAATCGGCTTGGCCTGACCTTCGGTCAAGCCAAGCCACAGATCAAAGAGATCTCGACCTTTTCGTCGCTGATAAAGCGCCCTGACCTTGGTGCATAGCAACTCTTCCAGATTAAACGTGGTGATCTTGCTGCCTCCGGAAAACCATCGGCTTTCAACCGTAAAAGATTTTTTCTGAATTCCCGTAACCGCAAAATGCTCTCGGGTGTTTATTTCTATTTTTAGCTTCATGGGTACCACCGGCGGTCCTTCGGAATCCATCCGATAAGTCAAGGTAAATGCCCCCTCAGTCTGTTTCCGCCGGGGAACCCCGAGAAAAGGGGTCAGTGATTCCTGGATAGCATCCGATAGAGGGCCGATCGCGCCGGAGGTGATTTGTACCAGATCAACATCCTCCGAATAGCGGCGGGCCGGTTTGAAATAAAGTTTATGAAGCGCCGTCCCGCCACGAAAGGCAGCGGTTTTAGATACAATCCTGTTTTCGAAAAGAGCCACTATCGCCCGACTCATGATCAGATCCTGCTCCACCTGGGCATCCGAGATCCAGGGAGCAAACTGTCGCCAAGCCACTATGAAGGCCTTGGGAATCAAAATTCACCCTCCAGTTCGGTATTGACTAAAATATTCCAGCGATTTTCTTTTGTGGTCCCCCTTCCCGGCAAAGAAGGGTCCAATCTGGTCGTTAAGGGTTTCTTCCTTTTTATCCATTCATGAAGGGTTTTAAGTTTTTTTTGATCATAGCCGGCTTTTTCCAACAGCCAACCTAAGCGCTGGGCATAGGCGACAGTTCCATCCGCCTGGACGGCCTCCAATAGTCCGGCCGGCTTGATACTCTCCGCCAATTCCTGCAAAACAGTGAATACCCGATCAACACCTCCGATAGACGAGGCATATCGGAGCAGATCAATGGCCGTAGCTTCCGGAGAAGAGATGTGGATATACCCGGTCTGAACCTTTAGCGTTTTCAGTAGTGTGGCGGCGAATTTGGTTTTTACAAAAAAACGAATGGATAGGTTCTTCATGTGTATGGCGCGAAGAGGATGGGAGGTGACGACCTGAAACTCCTGGGGCTGTTGATGGCCGGCCCCGAATAGAACGGCGGCACTTAAAAGACCAACATAATACGGTTGTTTCACATAGGCCATCAGGTCATTGATAAACCAGTCAGCAGGCAAGACCCGGGTGGAACTGTATTCGACGGGAATGATAATGTAAAAACCGCTGAGGACCCGGAGGATTCTTTCCTTTTTTTGCAGCCTGGAAACCGCCATTTTAAAGGCAGCATCACTGAGCTGCAGGGTTTGAAACACTTCTTCCCGTGTAAAGAAATAAAGCCCTTGCGCTTGACGGTCATCAATCCATTTGGCCAATTTTAAAGGGAAAAGAGTACCCGTATCTTCAGACACAGTGACCCTCCGGCGATTTTATATTTTGCAAATAGTAACGCAAAACGATACTTTTTGCAAATAATAACTTTATCGCTCCAAGTTGCTTTTTATCCCGCTTGCTTAAAATCCCAACTTCTTTAGGATTGATTCAATTCCTCTATAAGGAATCCCAAACCAAAGTGGACAAATAGTCAATAGGGAAAATCCCATTTAGGAATCGGACAGGATTGCTTTTTCTTCTTCAATAAACCGGTCCAATTCCTCCTCTTCCATGAAAGGCTTGGCCCTTTTTCGGTCCATTTTACGATTTAAGCGATAGACGGCCTCATTGAGATCTTCAATATACACATAGAGATCGGAATCCCTTTCTTCGGTCCGCAGCCACTGGATATAGGGCAGCAACAGGCTGAAATAGCCCCAGACGGGAATCCCGAAAGACTGCCAGATCTGTTCCCTGGAAAGGACCTTTTTTTGGACCAAAAACCCCAGGCGGTCGAAAAAATGTAAGACCTGCTGGGAACAGCCCTGCAGGTCCTTCATGTTGGTCCGGTCGGTGTTGATCAACCGCAGCCTCCAGGAGCGCATTTCAGAAGACTGATAATAGAATTCCAGGTGACCCAATTCCACTATGGACAGGGTCTCCTTGAACCCTTTTATTCGTCTTAGGATCACCCAGAGAAAAATGAACAGGATAAAGAAGGCCAGGAAAAACCCCGCTTCAGGGAGCATAATCGAATCCACGATCATTCCTATTTCATGCATAGACCTGCCTTTGAAAAAAT
>JAZDOU010000472.1:0-3003 GCA_043798385.1 Pseudomonadota bacterium | reverse complement strand
CATTCGGGCCTGGCCGGTTGAGAAATACATTGAATTGGGCGAGCGGATTTTAAGGGATCCCCAAAATGTAATCATCCTGATGGGGGCCGGTGCCGACTGGGAAACCACCCGGCAGGTGCACCAGGTCTTGAACCGGGGGCGCTGTATCCAGTTCACCGGCCAGACGACCTTTCCGGAATTGATGGATCTTTTCTGTATCTCCGATCTTTTGATCACCAACGACAGCGGTCCGGCCCATTTTGCCTCCCTGACGGCCATCCGGAATTTTGTCTTTTTCGGGCCGGAGACCCCGCGGCTTTATGGGCCATTAGGAAAAACGACTCAGATCCTCTATTCTGATTTCCCCTGTTCTCCCTGCCTGACGGCCTACAACCACCGCAACACCCCTTGTACGGATAATAAGTGTCTTCAGGCCATCTCGGTCGATGAAGTCTATGATTTGATTAAAGTTTATTTATAAAATGGCCCCACAGAACTAACCCATGCCCTTTTTTAAAATTATTGTACCTCCGTTAGACCACCCTCTTCTGTATGAAGTGCCTGCCGATTTTTCAATTAAGCCCGTCGTCGGCCAGCGGGTCCTGGTACCCTTGAAAAAAAAGCTGGTTACCGGTTATCTCTGGGAGGAGGTGTTGCCACCGGAAGCCGGACCTGAAATCAAGGCGGTATCTCAGATCCTGGATCCGAGTCCTCTTTTTTCTGAGGCCCTGCGGCCTTTTTTTAGTTGGATTGCTCACTATTACCTCTACCCCCTGGGACAGGTCTTGAAGACCGCTTTACCTCCGGGTCTGGAGGTATCCAGTTATCAGGAGGTTGAACTAACGCCCCTGGGTGGTGCGGCCTTACAGGAAGGCCGTCTTCAAGAAGAGGTCCAAAAGATTCTTCAAAAATTAACTTCCAAAGGTCAGTCTCTGGCCCAATTTTCGACCGCAGAGAAAAAAGTCCTCAGTCATCTGGAGGCCCAGGGCTGGATCCAACAAACCACTCTCTTGAAAAAAGAGACCGCCCGGCCCAAAAAAGAAAAATGGGTTTATCCGGGGGCCTGGTTTCAAAAAGAACATTTTTCAAAAAAAGATGCCCCTCTTTTTGACCTGCTGGTCTCCAGGCCCGGCCTGGCCTTAAGGGATTTACGAAGGGATTACCCCCTGTCGGCCCAGCGTCTAACTACGTTGAGTCGAAAGGGGCTGATTGAAGTCCGGGAACAGGTCTGCCGGCGGGACTCCCTGGGTGGGGCCCTGACCAGGGAAGAAGGCCCTTTTGAATTGACCGGAGAACAGGAACAAGCCGTGGTTCGTATAGGCGAAGGGCTGAAGTCCGGCAGATATCAGACCCTGCTCTTGCATGGGATTACCGGATCGGGGAAGACGGAAGTCTATGTCAGGGCCGCGGCTGAAACCTTGCAGCAGGGGCGGCAGGTCTTAATCATGGTTCCGGAAATCGGTCTGGTCCCCCAGATGGAAGGGCGATTCCGCCGGCGTTTCGGGGACAGGATCAGCTTGCTGCACAGCGGCTTGAGTCCTTCGGAACGGTTTGATCAATGGCGACGACTGCAATCAGGCGCGGCCTCGGTAGTGATAGGGACGCGCTCGGCCGTCTTTGCGCCCTTAAATGCCCTGGGATTGATTGTCGTTGATGAAGAACACGACCCCTCCTACAAACAGACGGACTCCCTGCGTTATAATGCCCGGGACCTGGCCCTGGTACGGGGCCGGCAGGCCGGGGCCATGGTGGTTCGGGGATCGGCCACCCCTGCCGTATCGACCCTTTATTTGCGGCGGCATAAAAAGATCGGCTACCTGGGGATTCATAAACGGGTCCAGGAACAGGGCCTGCCTGAGATAAATCTGATCGATTTGAAAAAATTCCGTCAAGGGAATCGGTTTCCTCTCTTGGCCCCACCGCTCCAAGAGGCCATCGGGCAAAACCTTAAGCACGGGCGGCAGACCCTGCTTTTTCTGAACCGTCGGGGATTCGATACCCTGATCCTGTGCACCCTGTGCGGTGCGGTCATCAAGTGCCGCAACTGTTCTTTGACCCTGACCTATCACGCCAAGGAAGGGCGACTCCTTTGTCATACCTGCGGGTATCGGTTGCCTATGCCGGAACGCTGCCCTGAATGCCGTCAGGAAGGGGTTAAGGCCCTGGGCATGGGTACGGAAAAGGTTGAACAGGAACTGGCCGGTCTATTCCCTGAGGCCGCCATCGACCGGATGGACCGGGATACGGTGACCCGGAAAAGGGCTCACTTTGAAATCCTGAAAAAATTGCAGGATCGAAAAACCGATATCCTGATCGGGACCCAGATGATCACCAAAGGCCATGATTTCCCAGAAGTCACCCTGATCGGGGTACTCTGTGCGGACCTTTCCCTGAACTGGCCGGATTACCGGGGCGGGGAACGGACCTTCCAACTCCTGGCCCAGGTGGCCGGGAGGGCCGGCCGGGGGATCCATCCGGGACAGGTTTTTATTCAGACCTTCAATCCCGACCATTATATCTTTAACTATGTCTGCCACCATGACTACCTGGGATTCTATAACCAGGAAATCCATTTTCGGCGGGAGCTGAAATATCCGCCCTTTTCCAGATTGATTAATGTCCTCTTCCTGGGAAACCAGGAGGTGCAGGTAAAAGAAGTGGCTGAAAAGACCAATAGACTTCTAAAACAGGCCGGCAAGAAAAATCACTGGGCCCCTTCCCTGGAATTGTTGGGACCGGTCTCCGCCCCGATCGCCAGGATCAAAGGCCGCTACCGCTGGCAGTTGCTGTTAAAAGGGGAAGACAGCCGCATTTTACATCAGGCGGCGCTTGTGATACAACAGGCCGAAAGGTCTCTGATTCAAGGCCTGGGGGTTCAGATTATCCTGGATGTAGACCCGGTAGATATGGTATGAGTTAGTTTCCATCCGGAAACGGTCTTTTTTCGCCCTGGCGGTGTCAATCTGCAGGCTTGCTTGTGCGGCGTACTCAAGTACGCCTCCGCGCAATCCTTTGATTTCCTTG
>JAZDOU010000460.1:0-2128 GCA_043798385.1 Pseudomonadota bacterium | reverse complement strand
GAGATCAGTCTAGGGAAGTTCCGGGAGGACCTTTATTGGCGACTCCATGTGGTCCCCATCTATGTCCCGCCTTTGCGGGAGCGAATCGAGGACATACCGCTTCTGGTTGAAGACTTCCTTGATCAGTGCTATAAGAAAGGACTGGGCCGCAAACAATTACTGCCTGCCGCCCTCGAGGTAATGGCCAATCACACCTGGCCGGGAAATGTCCGAGAACTAAAAAACTTCGTGGAAAGGGTGGCGATCATGTGTCTAGACTCTACCATAACCGCGGAGATAGTCGCCACGTTTTTAAAACCTGACCATACTGCGGCAAAAGGGATCAGTCCCACCTGGGGAGTCCCTTACCAGCACCTCGATTTTAAAGAGGCAAAAAGAAGTTTTGAACGGGAGTATATTCGCCACCGTCTTTCTATCCACAGCGGGAACATATCCCTAACGGCGGATCAAATTGGTCTGGAGCGGAGCCATTTGCACCGAAAAATAAAGTCCCTTGATCTGGATGGAGCGATTGATCCAATCGATAAAAATCATGGTTGACGAACCTACCAAGGCCTTCCCAACCCAAAAACAACTGGAACGGGAAATAGAGGAATACCTTTCCAAAAAATACGGTGACCGGATAAAGATTATCTCCCAGGTCTTTCAACCCCAAACCGAAAAGGAACAGAAATCAGGCGGTCCGTCTTTAAAAAGACCAGGCCTGTTTGATCATTTCTCTTTAAAACCCGAGGACCTGGTGGCCTACCTAGATGAATATGTGATCCGGCAGGAGAATGCCAAGGACATCCTGGCCACCAAAATCTGCACCCATTTTCACCGGATCCGTTACGCCCTTTCCCGACCCGACCATGACTTAAGGGAGACAGGAAGAATCAAAAGCAATGTACTCCTCATAGGACCCACTGGAGTGGGCAAGACCTATCTGGTAAAACTCATTGCCGATAAGATCGGGGTACCCTTTGTAAAGGGGGACGCGACCAAGTTCAGTGAAACCGGTTATGTCGGCGGGGATGTGGAAGACCTGGTGCGCGACTTGGTGGAAGAGGCGAATGGCGATCTGGAACTTGCCCAATATGGAATAATTTATCTTGATGAAATCGATAAAATTGCCGCGACCAGAAACATTATCGGCGCGGACGTCTCCCGCGCCGGGGTGCAACGGGCACTTTTAAAGCTCATGGAAGAGACGGAAGTGGACATGAAGGTCCCGCATGACCCCATCTCCATGATCGAGGCCATTGAACGGTATCGGGCCACCGGCAAACGGGAGAAACAGACGATTAATACCAAAAACATCCTTTTTATCGTGAGTGGCGCCTTTTCGGGGCTTGAAGAGATAATAGAAAAACGGCTTCATAGCCGGACCATCGGTTTTGAAAGCGGTCTTTACCCTGCCTCGCAGCGATCCCGGATATTAAAAAACGTACAAACTGCAGATCTTGTCCTCTACGGATTTGAGTCTGAATTCATTGGCAGGCTCCCGGTGATGGCCGTATTCGATGAACTTTCCGAGGAAGACCTGTGTCAAATTCTTCACAACCCAAACAGCTCCGTGATAATGGGCAAAAAACTGGATTTTAATTCCTACGGCATCAAAATCCAGTTTGAAGATGAGGCATTACATGAACTTGCCCTTCTTGCGGCCCAGGAACATACAGGAGCCCGCGGTTTGGTGAGCGTAGTAGAAAAAACCCTGATCCCTTTCGAAAAAAAACTTCCTTCCACCGATATCCAATTCCTGGTGGTGACCCCAAAGACCGTTTTCAATCCCCGGGAAGAACTGAAAAAACAGCTTGCCGATCCAGGCCATAATCAGAAAGATCATTACGAGCGTCTGATGCAAAAGGAACGGTTGGTGCTCATGGACTTTATAAGTGAGAAATGCCAGGCCTTTCTTGCCGCCCACAACTTTATTTTGACCCCGACCCGTCTTGCCCTCATGGCCGAATACTGTCAAAATGAGAATATGAACACCAGAAAGGTCTGTGAATATTTCATCGAGTATCTGGATGCCATCCATGCCTGCGAACAAGAGATATCCAAACGGTGTTCCATCAATGCCTCCTTTAGCGAAGATGCCATTGATAGAATTCTGGTGAAAGGGTCAGGGAGCCGTGCGGGGTTC
>JAZDOU010000459.1:0-4878 GCA_043798385.1 Pseudomonadota bacterium | reverse complement strand
CTTGGGGGATAGATTCGTAGCGGTCCGTGAAATGAACGGTCCCATTCTTGTCGATATATTTGTAATAGGCCGCCCCGGCAGATGTTAAAAAGAAGGGGATAAAGGTTAGTAAGAAAAAGGCGGCTCCGAGGGTTAAAAAGTTCTTAAATTTTTTCATGAGATGTATTATACAGCCTTTTTTTCTTTACATCCATCTTTTTTTATTGTATTTTATACTTTAGGCCGCGTCCCCATCGTCTAGCCCGGCCAAGGACACCGGCCTTTCACGCCGGTAACACCGGTTCAAATCCGGTTGGGGACGCCAAAGAAAACAAGGGGTTAGCGATTAAATGCTAACCCTTTTTAATTTTCCCCCACACTATCCCCCACATAATTTAGAATTGCTTTAATTCCCCCTCCAAGGCGTGTATTTAAGGCCAATTCAAGACTTTTTCCACCGGGAGGGGTAGGGTAAGGGTAAGACAAAGGGAGAGGGAAGAAAGTAGCTATTTCGTGCCTATATGATGCTGTGGGGAGGGTTTCAGAGAAAATTGTTCCTAACTCTTCCCATAAGAATTTTTAATGATTTTTAGGAGTTGTGCAATATTCTGGGGTTGGGAGAAACAGCCAGAAAAAACTCTTAATCAGTAGGTCGGTTCGATCCCGACAGGGCTCACCAATTAAAACAAGGGATTACAGATTTAATGCTGTAGCCCCTTTTTCTTTGTCGGTCATTTTGTCCCGCCATAGTCCCGCTTTTAAATTTTTGATCCTTACTTATAGCAAGAATCTTGTGCCCCATTATTCCTTGACACACAACCCATTGTCCCTTAGACTTCCAATTGTATCCCATGCAAAAAAGCGATTGCTTGTAAAATTCATCATCCCGACCATGAGGCCTTTATCATGAGTTTTCTACATTGGCTGTTTGGAAAACCAAATAAAAAACCTAACTTGATAGAACCGCCTCAAGACGTTATTCCTGCAAATCAGAATCAAGAAGATTCCAATAAAACAGACTGTTTTAGTTTCTTCGTAGATCAGCCCCGAATCGCAGACTATACACACCTAGGCATGTCTGTCAACCTTTGGATACCCAAAGTCAATAATCCAGACAAAGTTTATATCTATCACCGGAATGGCCCTGCAGGTTGCATCGGTATTGTCCCTTCAAAGTATTCCAACATCGTTATCTCTCACTTGAAAAATGCCTTAGATTATGAGGCAAAAATAGAAGAGCTTACTGAAAATGAATGCAAAATAAAGTGTAGATTGATTTCAAAGACGAAAACCGAACGTAGGGAAGAAGAATATAAAGAATCTCTCAAAAAAGAATTGACCAAAGCATATAATCGCAAAAAACCGATAACACTGATGCTCGCAACCAAACAGAAAGAAACGGTAAAAAAAGGAGACAAACTTTTAATTGAGTTCAATGATTTGGATTCATATCTTCAAGATGCAAAGGTTCAATCATGTCAATGGCATCTAAAATTTCTCAATCAAACCGGAGAAACAATAGGTATTTTTGATAATGATAAAAACACAATCAAGAAAATTCTTAAGGCTCACTTCAATTCGTATCTGTTCGATATTGAGGTCTCAGACACCTTCACTCACTTAGATTATTCCGAGGAAAAAGAACGCAGCAATTGGAAGGGCTATCCCATTCAACTTGTCATCACACCCTACAAAAGCAGCAATACGACTGTAGCTGATTCATTTAAGAACCGCCCGGTTGATTAACATAGAGGAAAAAGGAAGCGCCGGCCCTTTGATCGAAGGCCCAAGGAAGAGGCGACCCGGCGCGGATCGGCAGTGGCCTTCAGCGTGGCGATATGGTCATGGTCCGTCATTATTTTCCCATCAGCTTCTTAAATTTCTCGTTTAGTTTTCCCAGCTCCCAGTCCATTTGCGAATCCGATTTGAACAGGCTTCGCGGATCAGTATTGATGCGTGGCCATGCTGGCTTTTGCCCAGTTACTTCTTGATAAACATCAATCGAAGGAAGTTCGTCTTTCAGTTCTTGTATTCCCTCGATATGAAATTCCGGCCACAGCTTCATCGCTTCAAGTAACTTGATTGAATTTTGACAATAAAGAATCGCCTCATGGACCGCGTCAGCATTGCTTTCCGTCGTTAAGGTTTTGGTATCTGTAAACAGATTTAGCTCGACTTTCATACCGCGTGATGAAATCTTTCCCGGCTTCCGAAGATCGTCAAGTTTATCCCGGAAAAATTGGATCCCTTCGTCAATGCGCGGATCGGCGGTTTCAAATAAGATCGCTTCCTGATTCCTGATTTCAGTATCAAAATTATTGTTCTCACTCGACAGTGCGGCCCTTGCCGATTGAAGTTCACCCAGGTCGGCGTCCAGGGTGGCCTTCGCCTTTTTATACTTCGCCTCTTTCGCTTCAAGGTCCGCTTGCAGACGCGGGATGACTTTTTCCCATTCCTTCTTCAAGACCTCGATCTTCCCGGCGGTTTCCGTCCGCGTTGCCAGGATAGCGGCGGCTTCTTCCGCAATAATCTGTTTTGTCAGCGGCGATGCCTCTATCGTCTTCCGCAGTTCTTCCAGCTTTTCCAGTTCCTTCCGTTCATGTTCTTTCATCAGTAGTGCCTCCTTTTTTATCAAATTCTTTTGCGCCCCAGGGAAGACCCCGCTTCTTTTCCGCTTTCCAGGCGGCCAGCAGTTCATCCCGGGTTTTTTCCCATAGCGCCTTCAGTTCACCCCGGCTTATGGTCAGCGTCCGAAATAGAGATTCCCCTTGATCCCGCCAGGTCCCTTGACCCCTGGGCGGATTTGTGTCCCCTGTCAGCAGCAGATGTCTTTCCGGCTTTGTCAGCGGCGACTTCGATTCCCTTGTCTTTCTTTTTCTATTTGTCGGCATAGTTTCCCCCTTTATCAGCGTCCAGGCGGTCTTCCAGGACCGTCCCGAAGCGGTTCGATGTCCAGGTTTAGTTGCTTCAGCGCGGCCAGCCATTGCGCCCTTGCGTCCCGTTCACAGGCCAGCAGCGGATGAGGCTTTGAAGTTTCAAAGCGGTCTTTGATCGTCAACCCTTCCCTGTCGATCGCCAGGCGTGCGCCCGTGGCCCTGTCATAGGCTTCAAGGCCCGTCTTGAGGATCGCCAGCCCGCCCGCGTCGTCAATTCCATATTCGGTTGTCAATTCCTTCCAGATCAGCTTCGCTTCTTTCGATAGATGACCCGGACAGCCCTTTTTTCCCATAGCGATGACCCCTTGAATTTTTCAAAGCGAAAACTTAATATCATTCGCCTTGCAATGCCAATTCGGTTAAGCCAGCTACCTTCCTGAAGAATACCCCTCCTCTGGATACCCCTTTAATATCAATAAGTTAGCATTGCGCTTTCTCTCGCGTTTCATCTTATTGACTCCATTTGCCCGGCGAGAAATTCAAGCTCGGCAAGATCCCGCTGCTTGTCTTGTATCATCGTTTATTTCCTCTTTTTACATCTAACCATTTATTATTCAAAGAGAAAGTGCCCTTTTGCCATTTCCCGTCTGTGAACCTTGTGAACTTCGTGAACCGGATTCCGGTATAACTGCTATATATTTGAGTTCTCGCGTATTATAGTCAAAATAGGTTCACGAGCTTCACGAGCTTCACGGGTTTCGCCCTCGTTCAGTCCAATTCCGAGCCAAACATAACCGGCCCTCGTTCTTTGATTCTGGAACCCTTTTTCTGTCAGCCGGACGCTAAAGACTCTTTGGCTAACTCCCCGTTCCCCGTTTTCCTCACACCATTTAGAGTAGGCGCTATAAAGTTCCTTAGCCGCCGCTTCTGCTCTTTTATTTATGCAACACCTTTCGTCAAGAAACTTGCCAAGGATGTCCATTTCCGCCCGGTAGCTTTGCGTAGCTATTTTAACTTCGTCAGGCTGAAAAAGCCCGAATTGCCGCCAGTCCTTACAACCCTGGACGGCCCAGGCGAGAATCCCCGGAAGTTCAGGGGTTATTTTTTCCCAAAGCCGTGAGCGAGGTATTCTTTCTTGCTCTGGAAATTGGAAATTGAATGGTATTAATCGAAGCCTTGCCCAAATAGCATCATCCGTTCCGCGGACAACTGGCCGATGGTTAGTGCTCAGCCATAGTTTGAATTCCGGGCGAAACGTAAACCATTCACCCCTCATAAATCTTGCTGAAACGGTATCCCCACCCGTGAGGTCTTTTATCAAAGATTCGGCTAACCTTTTGCCTTCCTCGGTCTCGCTACAATATACGAATCGGGCTCCTTTCAGTTTTGCTAAATCGTTAGGAATGGCGCCCTCTCTCTTTATTAAAATTGATTCGGTAGGCGTTCTCACAGCGTAGTCTCCCAAAATATCCGCTATAACTTCCATGCTGGTTGTCTTGCCGTTGGATCCCCGGCCATAGCAAATAAACATCGCCCTTTCGTCTGTTATGCCGGCAAGCGAATAACCGAGTGCTATTTGAACGAAGGAAATTAGGTTTTCGTTTCCCTGGAAAATTCGTTTTAGGTGGTCTTGCCAAAATGGACAGGGAGTTTCCGGGTGGTATTCTACGGGCGAAATTTTCGTCAGTAAATTTTCCCGTGTATGAGGCAGCAGTTCACCGCTTTTTAAATTCAATGTCCCGTTGGGCACGTTAAACAGCCAGGGGTCGCGGTCCATATCGTCAGGTACAATCGGAATCCCCGGTTCGGATTCGGCAAGCCCAATCATCGCTAAAATTTTTCCTTCGGCCTCGGATTTAAGGCCATGCTTGGCTAAGTCTTTCGTGTCTTTCCGGTAAGGCTGCGTGAAAGATTTGTGGCGGGTAGGTATAATCGGTTATCAACTTAAGGAGGAGGATAACCGATGGAGCAGCAGTTCAGAGCTTACACAGGACCAAGCCTTGAAGAAGTTCAGCAGCGATTT
>JAZDOU010000458.1:0-2008 GCA_043798385.1 Pseudomonadota bacterium | reverse complement strand
TCCAGAATTTTTTGTACCGGATTAAAAGAAAAAAATTGAGGGAAAAGATACCGGGTCAAATCAGGAACCACCATTACTGAGGCCACCTTAGGGGGGATGCGGACAGGTCCGTAAAGACCGGGAGAGAAAATCAGGTCAAATTGATCGAGTATCCTCGGGACCGCCAGAAGATTCCAGCGGGTCAATCCCAGGGGGTGCCCGGGCAGGTCAAGGATCAAGTGCTCAAAATGATCCCGGAAGGCGTTTTTTTGATGACGGTGATCAATCAGACAATAGCGATGATGAGGGGCCAGCTCTTGCATGGCCAAAAGGATCTGATGCAGGAAGTGATCCATGCCGGCCTTCCGGTCGCTGATCCCACCGTAAATAATCCCGATATTAAGAGACTTGGCCGTCATAACGTCTGAAAGCATAACGATTGAAGCAAAAAAAGTCAAATTGCTTTCTTGGTCTCTTGCCTCCCTTCACTTTCAATCCATTATTGAATAAAAGGACATTTTCCAACCAGAGGGATGGAGGGGGGCAGGTTTCTTTGTACGGATTGACTTCCCTGTCAATCCCTGTTAGATTCTGATCCATTGAATTAAAAAATTCTTTTGTCCACATCCAACCTTGCCATCCTCAGTCAAAAGGGGAGGGGAGATAATGAAGGAGAGAAAAAATATGCCTAAGGCCCTTATCACCGGTATCTCCGGTCAGGACGGCTATTATCTCGCGGAGCTGTTGTTGGAAAAGGGCTACGAAGTTCACGGGATCGTCCGCCCACCGGCTCTGGAAAATCCGGAAATGGAATTGACTCTTTTGCAGCCCCTCTTAGACCGGCTCCACCTTCATACCGTTGAACTGGGTTCTTTATCAGGGTCCCTGCGGCTTCTTAAAAGCCTGGCGCCGGACGAATGTTACCACCTGGCCGCCGAAAGTTATGTCAGTCCGGGATTTGATGATTTGATTGAAATGATGCACTCGAACCTCTACACTACCCATACACTCCTGGAGGCCCTTCATCAATCGGTCCCGGAGTGCCGACTTTATTTTGCCGGGAGCAGCGAGATGTTCGGCAATGCCCCCTATGCCCCACAGGATGAGAAGACCCCTTTTAATCCCCGTTCTTCCTATGGACTTTCCAAGTTGTCCGGTTATCATCTGGCCTGCTACTATCGGCTCCAATATGGCCTGCACATCTCCAGCGGGATTCTCTTTAACCATGAATCCCCCCGGCGAGGGCGGCAGTTTGTAACCCGCAAGGTCTCTTCTTTTGTGGCCGGAATCAAGCCTGGCGGACGGGGGAAACTGCATTTAGGCAATCTTGAAGCTCGCAGGGATTGGGGACATGCCCGAGATTATGTCCTGGCGATGTGGCTTATGCTCCAACAAGATAACCCCGATGATTATATCATTGCCACCGGCATTACCCATTCTATTAAAGACCTGCTGGAAACGGCCTTTTCCTGTGTCGGGAAAAATTATCAGGATTATCTGGAGGTGGATCCGGTTTATTTCCGGGAGAAAGAATCGGTTGACCTGGTTGGCAATTCTTCCAAGGCCAAGGAAAAATTAGGCTGGCAACCTCGGATCGATTTTAAGGAAATGATCCGGGAGATGGTGGAGGCGGATACCCAGTTGGAAGGTTTAAGGCAGAAGGCTTGAGGCACAAGGCTATAGAGGAAACAATTTACGATCCGGGCAGCAATCGATTAAAAAGTTCAACGGCGGCTTGATCCATAGTCGCAAGGGCCTCCTTATCCAACCCGGCCCCTTCCACGACCCTCCCCCGTTGTTCCAGGGCGACAATATCTTCCGGTCCATGGGTATCCGAATTTAAAACCAGGCCGGCCCCGGAGGCCCGGGCCAGACGGACTACATGGCCGTTAGTCAGGCTATGGCCTTTGCGGGAGGTGACCTCCAGGAGAACCCCTTTCTGGGCGGCCAACTGAACTTCCTCAGGGGTAATCAGACCCGGATGGGCCAGAATATGAACCCCGGCCTCGATAGCCGCCCGGTTGGTCCC
>JAZDOU010000445.1:0-5026 GCA_043798385.1 Pseudomonadota bacterium | reverse complement strand
TTCCCAAACAACCCGTAGGGTTTGATGATAAGGATTAAAACCAGAATAAAGAAAGGCGCTACGCTTTTAATGCCTCCTCCGACCAGGGGATCGAGATAGAACCCGGCCAGGTTTTCCAGGACGCCGATAATTAAGCCTCCCAGGATGGCCCCGCCGATACTGTCCAGACCTCCTAAAATGATAACGGCCAGGACCTTAAGCCCGATATCGCCCAGATAGACGCTGATTCCCGATAGATTTCCGATGACGATCCCACCGATGGCCGAGGCCATGGCCCCAAAGCTCCAGGCCAGGGCAAAGATCCAGCGGACATTGATTCCCATGGATTGGGCGGCCTGCTGGTCGTTGGCCGTAGCCCGCATGGCCACGCCGGTCCGGGAAAATTTAAATATGGCCAGGAAGATGATGGTGCCGATGACAGCGAAGATAAATCCCCACAATAAACCGGAAGGGACGACGGCAAACTTCAGGTTCAGCGGCTGCGGGGGAAAGATAACAGGAAAATTTCGAAAGACCGGGGTCCAGATCATGTACATGAGCCCCCGCAAGGCGACTCCCAGCCCGATAGTGATCATAATAACCGAGATGACCGGTTCTCCGATCAGAGGTCGTAAGATCACCCTCTCCACCACCACCCCAAGCACAAAGGCGAAGAGGAGTGTAAACAGGACAGCCACATAAAAAGGGGCCTGAAGTTGGGTCAGGATGGTCAAACAGATAAAGGCCCCTATGGTCATGAATTCCCCCATAGCCAGGTTGAGGACACTGGTGGCCTTGTAGATCAGGACGAACCCCAGGGCAATCAATCCATAGACGCCTCCGGTGGCCAGTCCGCTTACCAGTATTTGGGCTAAGATATCCAAAGGTTGATCCTCATCTTTTCGTCCTGATCCTCAGGGCGCACCCTGTGAACCGTTCGCCGTTTTTCTTTATGGTGTCCGATAGGTGGAAGAACATCGGACCCCGAACGAAATACCCTGTTGTCTTATAAGGTCGAGGCGATTACCATCTTTTGAATTTGGGAAGTCCCTTCATAAATCTGAGTGATCTTGGCATCCCGCATCATTCGTTCTACCGGATATTCTTTGGTATACCCATAGCCTCCCAAGAGTTGAACGCAATCGGTGGTGATGCTCATGGCCGTATCGGCCGCCAACATCTTGCACATAGCCGAGTATCGAAGGGCTTCAGCCGGGAGGCGGTCCAAATTTTTGGGAATGGTTTGGTAGAGGGCAGCGGCCTTGTAGGTTAATTGTCTGGCGGCCTCCAGCCGAGTGGCCATTTCAGCCACCATCCACTGGATCCCCTGGTTGGAAAAAACCGGTTTCCCGAATTGGACCCGTTCTTTGGTATAATGGATGGCATAATCAAGGGCCCCCTGGGCTATCCCCAGGGCCTGGGCCGCCACCGGGATACGGGTAAAATCCAGGGTCTTCATCAGGATGATGAAGCCTTGTCCTTCCTGACCCAGGAGATTTTCTTTGGGAAGGCGCACATCTTCCAGAATCAACTCTACGGTAGAGGACCCCCGGATCCCCATCTTGTTTTCGTGTTTACCCACAATGAACCCCGGGGTCCCTTTTTCAACCACAAACATGCTTAGGCCTTTGTGACCGGGGACACCGAGATCGGTCTTGGCGGCGATACAGACGATTTGGGCCACATCACCGTGGGAGATAAAAATTTTTCGACCATTGAGGATATAGTGATCTCCGTCAGGGACGGCTTTAGTCAGCAGGCCGGCCACATCCGAGCCGGCGTTGGGTTCGGTCAACCCAAAGGCCGAGAGGTGTTCCCCGCTGGCCAGTTTAGGCAGGAACTTTTCTTTTTGTTCCTTGTCAGCGGCCAAAAAAATGGGCATGGTGCCCAGTTCGTGGACCGCCAGGATCAGGGAGGTGGAAGCGCAAACCCGGGCGATTTCTTCAATAGCCAGGCAAACTGAAAGAAGGCCCATGTCTTCTCCGCCGTATTCCTTGGGAAAGTCGGCCCCGAACAGGCCGTTTTCCCTGAGCACCTCCACCATTTCCCAGGAAAAGCCCCCTTTTTCATCTCGTTCGGCCGCCCCGGGGGCGATTTTATCCCTGGCCAGACGGCTGACCATGTCCTTGACCATTAGTTGTTCTTCAGTCAAACTGTATTGCATCGTTCTCTCCTTATCCCTGACGGCTTCGTAAAAAGTTCACCTGTTGTGTTGCGCGGCATCCTTCCCCGCTTTTCAGCGGGGCAGGCTTATTGCGGCGTACCAGTAAGTACGCCTCACTCCTCAGGATTGGCGCGCCTTACATCTGAAGCTTTTTACTGTGCCGTCTCATTGATGACTCTTTACGAGTCCATTATCTCTCACATCCGAAACAAAGCGCCCCGACAAAAAACCAACCTTTGGGAAGTGAGGTTTTAACAGTGGGAATTTCTATTTGCCATTGTATTTTTTTTAATTAATCCCAAGCCCTTTCGTCGACAATCTTCCTGGCCTCCCCGGGGATGGTTCCTGGGGGAACAAACTGAACTTCCCCCCTCAGGCGCATCATTTCCCGGATGTCTTCCTTTAACTTTCTTTCCAGGGGTTCCCGGTCCACCCCTTCATCGGCCAGTTCAACGACAAACGTCATTTCATCCTGATGGTTTAGCTGGGTTACCACCACCTGGCATCGGGAAATAAGCGGGTTTTTTCCGACCACCAGATCTACCTGGCTGGGATGAATAAACATGCCCCTGACCTTGGTCACCTGGTCCACCCGTCCCAGGAGACGGGGCAAGCGGAAAGAGGTCCTCCCACAGGCACAGGGACTTTCGTCAATCGAAGTCAGATCCCCGGTCCCGAATCTCAACAGGGGATAAACCGGATTGAAGCTGGTCACCACCAATTCCCCGATTTCACCGTTAGACAACTGCCTTCCATCGGTGGGATCGACAATCTCGAAGAGGAGTTCCTCGTCAAAGAGATGATAGCCCTTTTTCTCCGGGCATTCATGGCCGATCAGGCCCACATCGGCTGTTCCGTAGGCCTGACTAACCACCATGTCGACCTTGGTCTCAAAATCCTGACGCAGGGCTTCGGATAACATTTCAGCGCCTACCACGGCCACTTTTAAGGCCAGATCCTTCTGAAGATCGAATCCGAATTCAACCACTTTATCCAGGATGGTTTTTAAAAAACTGGGGGTCCCGATATAGCCGTTAACCTTCAAGGTCTGCATAACCTGGGCCTGAAGTTCGCTGTTGCCACCCCCGGCCGGGATGACTGTACAGTCCATGGAGACCAGGGCATCGTCAAAGTAGTGCCCGAAAGGGGTAAAGTGATACATAAAGGTATTTTGGACAATATCTCCGGACCTGATTCCGGCGGCATATAGACACTTGCAGCAACGGGAATCGGCTGTTCCTGATTTCATGGGATCAAAGATGGGGCCAGGGGAGACAAAAATTCGTTTCAGGTGGTTGGGCGGAAGGGTCAACAAGCCGCCGAAAGGGGGATTTTCTCTTTGGATACCCACCAGTTCGGCTTTTTTGGTCATGGGGACCCGTTCCAGATCTTTTACCGTCCGGATCTCTTCCGGAGGCAGCCCCGCCTGATCGAGTTTCTGTTTTATGGCCGGGGCCTGGGCATAAGCAGATAGAAGGGTCCGACGAAGGCGTCGTTCTATTAAGGATCGTTTTCCCTCAATAGGCCGGGTTTCCCAATGGGGGTCGAAATACCCGGAGGTTCGATCTTTCATGACGGCCTCTCTGATTAATCTTTTAAACTTTCAAACCAGACCTAAAAAACCCTTAACCTAAGAGATTGTCCTATAACATAACTCTGAGATATTTGTAAATTAATTTTAATTTGTTGTCGAGGTGATTTTTTTTCGGGTCTAAACGAGCAGCCCCGCTTGTTCCCCTTAAAGGGTCTTTAGAGACCATCCGCCGCAGAGGGGTTAATAACTTGACAACCCAGGTAAAATCTTTATAAATTATTGCCTGGAAATTGGAACGTTTTTTATGAACAGCGCCGCTCATTTGTTAAGTTCAGACCTCAAAACAAATCTACCTACTCTCTGAGAGAGGAAAGACAAGACTTTGATCTTCGAGAATCCAGAATCACTCAAACACCGTATCATGGAAACGACAGGACGGCCTGCGGATGAAAAGCCTAAAGTATTCGAGGACACCTCGGCATTCATGTCAATCGACTACGGCCATGTCCTGAGACTTGCCGGCAACGACTATCTGGTTTTGGGAACCGCCCGGGAAGGACGTTTTGGAATAGACGACCAACCCAAGTTCTGGGTTAAGACCGCCCTGGATTTAACCAGCGGTGAACGTAAGATTATCAAGCTAAAATTCGAGGAAACCTTCACCGGCCGAATCGGTTCGGAGGTCTTTCACTGTAAGCGAAGCGCCGAGAAGGAGTCTGCGGTCCTCGAAGCAATGCACGGCAACGCGTTTTTTATGCAGGGTTTATCAGTACCTGATACGGTCGGCAACCTGGTGCGGATCCTGGACTTTATCCCCGGTCAATCCCTTTACGAATTTTTACGCCGGATTGATATGCCTCACCGGGAGTATTACCGAAACCTGTTCCCCGGAATAGTACAATCGCTGATCGGGTGCATCGAGGCCATCGCCGGGTTGCACATAAAGGGACTGCAGCACGGGGATATCCGGGCAGATCATATCCTGCTAAAAAACCAATCGAACGCTTATATCTGGATCGATTTTGACTACCTGATCAACCATCCGTACTATGATTTGTTTTGTCTGGGCAACGTCCTTCTGCAGGTAGCGGGAAAGGGCAGACACTCGGCACATAATATCAGAGATCAACTTCAGAAGTATCCCGACCTCAAGGAGACGTTGACTTCAGATGATATGTCGCTCATGTTCCAGCATCGGGTGGCCAACCTGCGCAAGTTGTTTCCCTACCTTTCCGCAGATCTTAATGAGATCCTGATGCGATTTTCCGCCGGACGTACAGACCCTTATCGAGACCTGGGCAGCCTCATATCCGATCTGCGGTCCATATTCCCTAAAAATTAATACAAAT
>JAZDOU010000442.1:0-3773 GCA_043798385.1 Pseudomonadota bacterium | reverse complement strand
TTTGAAGTCCTGGAAGAAATTTCCCCTCCACTATTGGAAGGAAAAGGTTTGCAAGAGGTGTTCCATCACCGATCGGTATTTTTCATATATCGGGGTCGGGCCGGAATAGGAGACCCAATAGTAATAATCTCCATGTCCCAGCACGACCTGCAAATGACCGAAGAGGGACAGGTTCCCCTGTGACGTTTTGGTTTTATAGCTGGCCGCAAAGTAAGGGGCTTGTTGATTTGCCGAGGAAATCCGGTCTTGTCTTAGGATCTTCGCTCCCGGGACCGACATGATCTGTCTCTGGGAAGCTTCAAGCTGCAATTGGGCCGAACTACCGGGATTTTGGCTTTTTTGGATGATCTGGATGATGAGGGCTATTTCAAAGGCATCACTCCCTTTGGGCCCTTCGATGAGGTAGTCTTTTTAGGGGTCAGTTTTATGGTCCACTGGTCCGGGATTTCAAACGAAAACCCGTATTGAATTTCCTGGAACCGTTTATAATTTTGTTGTTGGTCGGCCTGGGCCGGATTGATGGCCCCCAGGAAAGCAACCACCAGAAAAATCATCCCGGCACCCAGGCCAAGAAAACTCTTCTTTTTTTGCCCGACCGATTTATTATTGTCTCTCCGGTGATCTTTGGTCATTTCCCCTCTTTTTCTTTTGAAAATTTTTTACGGACTCCCTTTGTTTTCTCCAGGTATAAACAGGAGAGGTCCGAAAGTCAATTGGAAAAATAGTTTAGATAACAAGGTTTAGACTTGCAGCCGACCATTATTACATCCGGGCTCCGCCGTCCACATTGATCGCCTGGCCGGTGATATTCTTGGCTTCCGTTGAGGCTAAGAAGGCCACCAGATTGGCGATGTCCTCGGCCTCCTGAGGGCGGCGTAAGGGTGTAACCGATTTTACGCGGGCCTCAAAGATTTCCCGCGGGCTTTTGTCAGCCAGGGCAGGGAAGGTTTCTTTAAACCAGACGGCCATCTTCTCCCACATGGGAGTCCAGACATATCCCGGGCAGACGGCATTGACCGTGATTTGGTAACGCCCCAGTTCCTTGGCCATGACCTGGGTCAGGCCGATCACCCCGAATTTGGAAACACAGTAGCCGCCGATGAAGGCCTCGCCCTCTTTTCCCGTTATAGAAGCGATATTGATGATTCGCCCCTGTTTTACAGGGATCATCGCCTTCGCCCCCGCCCGGGAGCATAAAAAGGTCCCCTTCAGATTGACATTCATGGATTTTTCCCAATCTCCCAGGGTATGGTCAACCATCAAACCGGTGGTGCCCAGACCGGCATTATTGACCAGGACGTCGATCCGGCCATACATTTTCAGAGTCTCCTGAATCATCCGTTCAACGTCATTTTCGTCGGAGACATCCATCTGCCAGGCCAGACCCCGCCCGCCCCGGCTAATGATTTCCTGAATTAAACCTTCCACGGCCGTTCCCTCGAGATCGGCGCTCACAACGGTTGCCCCTTCCAGAGAAAGACGCCGGGCGATAGCTCGCCCGATCCCGCTGGCAGCGCCAGTGACTATGGCGACCTGTTCATTAAGATTATACATAAGGAGCTTCCTTCTTTCTGTTGTTTCTAATTCGGAATAAGCAACCCCTGTTCCTTTACACGAAAATAAAATAGGAATTTTTGATAAGAATTTTCTTTTTAATGGGATGAGTATAAGAAAAGAAAAATACAGGATCAAGAAAAATATGGCGGAAGGCAAGGGGACAAAGGGAGTCTTTTGACGAAGTCTGTGACCGTTTGCGACTAAAGGCCTAAACATTAATAGGGGGTTAGGATTGGTCAGAATTTTTGGCGGTATACGCCAACTGGAGATCGTTGATATCATCGTCGAATAAAGCTAAGATTTTGGGTCATCTCCAAAAGAATCAGCGATGCCCCAAAAATTTTTTATTTTATTAGAATGTTGACTATCGATGAAATGATAAAAAATGGTAGGGGCAATTGGGTCAAAGGAAAAGGGTCAATGGGCTATCCCCGAGTATAGACACCTGCCCCGGATATTCCGTTCAAAGTAAAGGTATTGCCGACCGGAAAAGTCAAATTATTAATATAGGCGGGTTGGCTGGTTGCTCCTGCAGTGATAGTCACCGTGTTGCCCGATTGAGACCAGTTGATGTTGGAATTAAAGTTATTCCCGGTATATGTTCCGGTACCATTGGAATTTAAGGTAATACTTGCAGGATAAGCTCCTCCGGAAGAGCTGACCAGATTCCATGTACCGTATAATGAAGGATCACCTCCGGTACCTGTGCCGCTTTGGGTGCTGGTCCCAGCACCGCAACCCATCCCAAGAGTAATAACAAAAACCAGAGCCAACCAGATGGTTGTCTTTAAATACATCTCATTTCCCTCCCTTGCTTTTTATTTTAATTTTAATGAAATTGCCTCCAATAGGTCCGGCCTCTGCTCCTGACATCGCCCCATTTAATACGAAAATAGAGCTCAAGGCTAAATTTTCGATCAGCCCTATTTTCATAATTCGTGGTGCCACGCCCAAAAGGCGGGGCATGGGAATTAATACGAAAATAGAATCTGGGGTCCATCGGTCCTCGGTCCTATTTTCATGATTTGGTGGTGTCACGCCACTATCGTGGCATGGCGGCTTAGTTCGAAAATAGAGTTCGAGGATAAATGGTCGATCAGCCCTATTTCCATGTCTGGTGGTGTCACGGCCTGCCTTGTGCAGGCATCACGCCCCTGTCGTGGCATGACGGCGTAGTTTCAGACCGGAATCATTTGGCCGTTAAAAAAAATCTAATCCGGTTATATAACCCCCTGCTTTTATATTTATTTTCCATAATCATTTGATAAACTTAAAAATTTTATTTTTTTTAGTCTTCGTATCGTTGGATAGAAGAAAAGTGTAAAAAGTTAAAAAATTTAATTTAAGTTAAAATATTATTGGCACTCTACAGAAGAATGAATATACTTGCAAACATACTTGTATTGTGTTACATTAAACACTAAAAATGTTGGGAGGTGTTTATGCCGCAAGTTTCACTATATATCGATAAGGAAACGCTCGAAAAAATCGAAAAGTACGCTCAGAAGAGCCAAACGTCAATATCAAAATGGGTCGGGAATAATCTTAAACAGCTCATCAGGGATGATTATCCAGATGATTTTCTTGGACTATTTGGTGCCATTCAGGATACGTCTTTTAATAGACCGAACGATCTATCTTTTAATGCCGACACAAAAAGGATGGGCATATAATGTACTTTTTGGATACCAATACCTGTGTATACTTTTTAAAAGGAACTTATCGATCGATTTTAGAGGAGTTTAAAAAAAGAAAACCAGAAGAAATCAAAATTCCATCAATGGTAAAGGCGGAGCTTTTATTGGGTGTGGAAAAAAGTGAAAGAAAAGAAGAGAACCTGAATATATGCAAAAAGTTTTTTGAACCATTTGAAATCGTCGGTTTTGACGATCAGGCAGCGATCTTATATGCCAAAATAAGAGCCTCCCTGGAAAAGAAAGGCAAAATAATAGGCCCAAACGATATGATTATCGCAGCAACTGTTATGGCAAGGAAAGGAATACTTATTAGCCATAATGTAAAAGAATTTAAACAAATCCAAGGATTACAACTTGAGGATTGGGTAATTAAATAGGTTATTTGGTGGTCCCAACGGGGTTCGAACCCGTGTTACCGGCGTGAGAGGCCGGTGTCCTAGGCCACTAGACGATGGGACCATAAAAAAGAGAAGTTTGGATCTGGGAGTTAGGAGTTGGGAGTCAAAATCCAATACAAAA
>JAZDOU010000402.1:0-11011 GCA_043798385.1 Pseudomonadota bacterium | reverse complement strand
GATAAAAACCGATCTGATCATCGCGGATTCCAAATCAGGCGTCAGCGGGGCCGGCCGAACCTTGAATTATGGGAGCCTTTTCTGTGAAGCCGTGGAAGGTTTTCGGGCCTATAAAGTCGGCGGAGGTCATCGGCATATCCCGGAAATAGAGCAGGAATTGAGCTTGATAGCCCGGAAACCGATTAGGCTCACCTTTACCCCGCATCTGGTCCCCATGGCCAGAGGGATTCTATCGACCATCTACACCAGACTCGTAAAAAAGAGTTCCTTCAGGAGTTTGGCAAGGCTTTATCGTGAGTATTATCAGGAGGCCCCCTTTGTGCGGGTGTGCGAAGAAGGGGAATGGCCGAATACCTTACAGGTCAGGGGGTCCAATTTTTGTCAGATCGGTTGGAGTTTGGATAGCCGTACCGGACAACTGATTGTCCTTTCAGCTATTGATAATTTAGTTAAAGGGGCTTCCGGACAAGCTATCCAGAATATGAATATCCTTTTTGACTGGGATCAGACCCTTGGGCTGACTCAGCTTCCCCTGTATCCATAGCAGGCTGATGAAAAACGGCCACCTGTCCCGCTATAAGCGGGATTGCCCTTATCCCTCGTCAGTTCGACGACCTTATTGGTACGCCTCCTTCCTCGGGATTTCGGGCGCCTGGCATCTGGCCGTTTTTAATCATCCTGCCTATAGAGATTTTCAGCCACCTGAATCCAGATGAACCAGGAACGAAATATTCGTCTTTTGATTGCCTATGACGGGACCTGCTACCAGGGTTGGCAAAGGCAAAAAGAAGGCCCGACCGTCCAAGGGACGATTGAAGAAATCCTCTCCCGATTAACTCAACAAAAGGTCTCTCTGATTGGGGCCGGAAGGACCGATGCCGGGGTTCATGCCTGGGGACAGGTGGCCAACTTCAGGACATCCTCCGAATTGACAACCACCAAACTGGAGTCGGCCCTCAAGGCCCTTTTACCCCGGGATATTTTGATCCGCCAGGTTCAAGAGCCCGGTTCGACCTTTCATTCCCGATACTCCAGTGAAGCCAAGATTTATGATTATTTTATCTCGAATCAAAGGCAAGGCATCCCTTTCTTCCGCCACTATGTCTGGTCCATCCGGGAACCGATTGATTTTAACCTGGTTAAAAAAGGGCTGGCTCTTTTAATTGGTGAGAATGATTTTTCCAGTTTTCAATCCCAAGGCAGTCAGGTTTCCCAGGCTGTGCGCACCATCTATCAGGCCAGTGTCTACCCTGTCCCCTGGGCTGGATATCGTCTCAGGTTCAAGGCCAACGGATTCTTGAGGCATATGGTTCGAAATATGGTCGGAATCGTAATCCGGGTCGGATTGAAAAGAGTCTCTTTAGATGAGCTTGAAGCGGTTATAAGGGCTAAAGACCGCTCCCGGGCTGGTGAAATGGCCCCGCCTCAAGGGTTATTCTTGAGGAAGGTGTTCTATCCGCCAACCTAACCGGATGGCTTTCCCCTTCAACCTTTTTCAGGACGAATTGTCTCGGCGACAGTTTTATAGATACTCCGAAAGGCCTCGTCAAAATTGGTCAGGGGCAGACGCCCGATTTCAATGTATTTTAGCACAATTTCTTTGGTCACTTTTAAGATGGCTTCCTCTTCAGGTTTCATCCGCCTTGTTCCTCCTCACTAACTTTTTGAAATTAAAAGCAGACCCTTGGGCCTTTTGAATCTTAATAGTGGGCCTCTGCTTGAGGAAGAAGGCGTTTCTTTCAGCAGAGGCCCTTGGTTAAGAAGAACCTTAGCAGCCCTCCTTAATAAAAAGATACCCCAGGACCCAAAGGAAAACAAGGGTTTATTTAGAACTCCCCTATCCGGAATCGAAAATATCATGGCCGAGTAACAATGCCTGTGCTATATAAAAGGCTGACCCTTGACAGTTAAAAACCAGAATCCATTAATCCTGGAACAAAAACCAATGAGCGGTTTAATCCAACTCCTTCCTGAATCCTTAATCAATCAGATTGCTGCCGGAGAGGTTGTGGAAAGGCCGGCTTCGGTGGTCAAAGAATTATTGGAGAATTCCGTTGATGCCGGGGCGGCCGATATCCAGGTGGATATCCTCCAATCGGGAAAGACTTCCATTCGGGTCACGGATAACGGCCGGGGCATGACCCGGGAAGATCTTCTCCTGGCTATTGAGCGCCATGCGACCAGCAAGATCCGGGAATATGCTGATTTAATGGCCCTAAGGTCGATGGGCTTTCGGGGAGAAGCCCTGCCCAGCATAGCAGCGGTCAGCCGGATGACCATCCATTCCATCCCCCGGGGAAGTGGTTCCGGAAATCGTCTGGAAATTTGGGGAGGCAAAAAAAACCCTCTCCAGGAAGTCGGCGGGGTTGCCGGGACCATGGTGGAAGTACTGGATCTTTTCTATAATACCCCGGCCCGAATGGCCTTTCTGAAAAGCCCCCGGGTAGAGTGGAATCAGATCCAGATGGCCGTCGAGCGGGTGGCCCTAGGGTTCCCGGGTCTTCGATTCGACTTGACCCATAACGGGAAAAAGATCCTGCAACTCTTTCCTGCTCAGGATTTGACCCTGCGGCTGCAAGATTTATGGGGCTCCGAAAAAACAGGCGACCTGATTCCGGTGGATTTACTGGAGGACGGGATCCGGATTGCCGGCTTTATCTCTCCGCCCCACTGCCATCAAAACACCTCCCGGCATATTGCCTTTGTTGTCAATCAGCGCTGGGTTCGCAGTCCTCTCCTCTACCCTTTGCTCCTGCGGGCCTTTGCCAACATGATTCCTGCGGGACGTTTCCCCACAGTCGTCCTTTGGATGGACGTTCCTCCTGAATTGATAGATGTCAATATTCATCCCACCAAACAGGAAGTTCGTTTCAGTCAAACATCCTGGATTCAAACCCTGGTCGGAAAGGCCCTTGGGCAGGCCTTGAAATCCCATATCCCTAAACCCATTGGCCAGGAAAAAGGGTTTCACCACCAAGGCTGGGAACAGGGATCAGGCCAACCCTTCCTTTTTAAAGAATCATCGCTCCCTCACTATCTGACTCCTTCAACCCCAGGGGAAGGTCTCAATCCTTTTGCCTTACCAATGTCCCAGAAAGCCCCTTCCCGGGAACTAACAACTGATTGGGCCGTTGATAATAGCCCTGGAGGAGGGGCGGAGCCAAAAGGGGACCAGGGCTTTGCCGGGTTAACGGTTCTGACTCAGCTTCAGGGGACCTATTTGGTGGCCTTAATGAAAAGCGGCCTGATTCTAATTGATCAGCATGCCGCCCACGAAAGAATTCTCTATGAACGCTATCTTAAACAATGGCAGAGCGGAGGAATTGCTTCCCAATATCTTATTGTCCCTATTTTAATCGAAGGGTCTCCCGGATGGACTATCGAACTGGAGGCGATCCAATCGGCCATGGGGGCCCTGGGATTTGAGGTAACTTCAGCCGGCGGGAATAGCTGGTGGATAAAATCCATCCCCGCAGGAATCGGTCCAGGACAAGCGGAAAAGGCCTTCGGGGAGATCCTGGAGGAGATTAGGGCCGGGGGCGGTTTATTGAATCAGGAGGCCTTGGTAACCGCTTCGCTAAAACTCCTGGCCTGTCACAGTGCCATCCGGGCGGGGCAGATTTTAAGTGCCGAGGAGATCACTTCTTTAATGGTTCAACTCGATCAAGCCGAGTGCCCTTCCCATTGCCCCCATGGCCGTCCCCTATGGATTGAAATTTCCTGGGAAGAAATTGAAAAACGATTTAAGCGAAGATAGAAGTTCAAGGCGTAAAGTTCAAGGTTCAAGGTTCAAAGTTTGGAAGACCAAAGCAAACCAAATCGTCCCAAATTAGTTATCATCACCGGCCCCACGGCAGTAGGTAAATCCGGCCTGGCTCACCGTCTGGCTCAGAAAGTGGGGGGAGAGATTATTAATGCCGATTCCATGCAGGTCTATCGCCTGATGGACATTGGAACCGCCAAACCTTCTCTTAAGGAACGAAAAGAGGTCCCTTATCATCTGATCGATATTGTCGATCCCGATCAACCCTTTGATGCCTCGGCCTTCAGGATTCAGGCCGGTGCGGTTATTGAAGACCTCCATTCTCGGCAAGTGCCGATCCTGGTTGTGGGGGGGACCGGGTTATATTTGAGGGTCCTGCAAAGAGGGATTTTTTCCTGCCCTACACCTGACATCGAGATTCGGGAACAGTGGAAGCGGGAGGCTTCTCTCCAAGGTCCTGAATTCCTCTGGTCACGGTTAAAAGAAAAAGATCCCTTGGCCGCCGATCGAATTCACCCCCGGGACACCCTGCGGTTGATTCGGGCCCTGGAGGTCCTGAAATTGACCGGCCGTCCTATCTCCCAATGCCACCAATGGGATCAAGGTGGAGTTTCAGAGTATGACATCCTCTGGATCGGTCTGGCTTTGGATCGGGAGATCCTCTACCAAAGGATCAATAAAAGGGCCGACCAAATGATCGCCGATGGGTTTCTGGCGGAGGTCGAAGGCCTGTTACAACGGGGATACTCACCGGAATTAAAGCCCTTGAAGTCTCTGGGTTACCGCCATCTGGTGGGCGTCCTTAAGGGGCGCTGGGATTTATTTGAGGCCTTAAATCTGTTAAAGAGGGATACCCGTCATTATGCCAAAAGACAATTGACCTGGCTAGGCCGGGAGGGTAATTTGAACTGGTATTCCTCAAAAGAATTTGATAAGATCCATTCCAAAATTATTGAATTCTTGAAGCTATGTCGATCCCCAATATAATTACCCTGATTCGAATCGTCCTGATACCCTGGTTCGCAATCCTTTTGATCAACGGCTCCTTTAACCAGGCCTTATGGGTTTTTGCCGCAGCGGCGGTGAGCGATGGATTAGATGGCCTGATAGCCCGCTGGTTTTCCCAAAAGACCCTCCTGGGTTCTTTTCTGGATCCCATTGCCGATAAAATGTTATTATCGACAGCTTATGTTGCCCTGGCCGTGTTAAAGGAGATACCGGTTTGGTTGTCGGTAATCGTCATCAGCCGGGACGTGGTTATCGTGTTGGGAGTCAGTCTCTTGTTCCTTAATCAGGTCCGTTTTGAGATTAAACCGACCGCCATCAGTAAGATGACCACCATTTTTCAACTCCTGTTAGTCCTGATGATCCTTTCTTCCGGATATATTCATTTTGGCGTTTGGTTGCGACAGGGGTTGGTCTTGGCGACCTTGATTTTTACCATCCTTTCAGGGCTCCATTATATCTATTCCGGCCTCAAGATTTTGACTTGAACCCAGATCCATTAAAATTCAGAGGGCTTTTTGCTTGACACCCAAAAGGATAATTGTTAAGCAATAATAAGGAATAGGCACGTAGCTCAGGGGGAGAGCGCTACCCTGACACGGTAGAAGTCAAGGGTTCAAATCCCTTCGTGCCTACCAAAAAAAACAAGGAGTTAGCTGAGGTGAGCTGACTCCTTTTTTATTTTCGTCACCCACTTTTCTGCCGGTAGCTTCAAAAAATGATTTTGAAAGAAGAGATCGGAAGGACACTATCAGGCGATTTAATGGGGACTTCCCGTAAGCCTACTCCGTTGATGTCGTCCATTGATTCCAGGGGATGCCTTCCACCTGTTCCCCGTGGAGAATCCAGAGGAATTCAATTATGTCAGAGAACTATATTAAAAATATTGTCTTTGTGTTGCTAATGTGATACAGATAAATTTATGAAAACAGCTATTATCCACGCACGCATTGAACCACAAACAAAGCAAAGAGCTGAAGGGGTCCTTCGCAAGCTTGGCCTTACTCCAACGGAGGCGATCCGTATTTTCTACCGGCAGATATCCCTTCGTGGCGGCTTGCCTTTTCCGGTTGAAATTCCCAACAAGCTTACCTCCTTCACCATGGAAAAGAGCCGCCAAGGCGAAGACATCCAGAAATTTGAGTCTTTAGAGGCCATGTTTAATACCTGGGAGAAATGAAGAAGATCTCCCAGACTAAGCAGTTTTCCCGGGATGTCAAACGTCTGCGGAAACGAGGGAAGGACCTGGTCAAGCTGCAGGAGGTTGTCAAGCTTCTGACCGAGGACGCTCCGCTTCCAGCCATTTATAGAGACCTTCCACTCATAGGACCTTGGCAGCCTTCGCGTGACTGCCACATCGAAGCCGATTGGATTTTGATATATACCTCCGATAAAGACTCGCTTCGGCTTGAACGAACCGGCACCCACAGTGACCTTTTCAGGAAATAAGTCCGTTCGGCACGACTTTCCTCCCTGCCCTCTGAGCCCCCAGTTTAAGTTGCATCAAACCGGCCATACAGGACCTGACGGGCACCTCGGTTCCAGTGTGATCTTGATCTTACGTTTTGCATGACAAGGGTCATGAAAGGCCACGACATCATCCCCAAGAACCTCAGCTTAATGGGGCCGTCGTTTGATGGTATTTACAAAGCCAAAAATAGTATTTGACAAAACATATTTTTTAAATATGATTTTTTAGAAATGGTTACAAATATTTCTTGCTGTATCCAAAAACAGGTTGTTATAAGGGGGAACATATGGACATAAATGAAGCCGTTAAAAACAGGAGGAGCATAAGACGTTTCCTTCCGGAGAGGGTTCCGGAAGAAATAATAAGGGAACTCATCAGTGATGCTCTATGGGCTCCATCGTGGGGGAATACACAGCAATATGAATTCGTGGTGGCCACCGGTGACGCCCTTGAGCGCTTTAAAAAGGAAAACAGAGAGGCCTTAATGTCCGGGGAAAAACCGGAACCGGATGTCCCCATGCCGGAAAAATGGCCGGAGACTTTAAAAAAAAGATATGTGGATGTGGGTAAGAGTGTTCTCACCTCTTTTTCTATTGCGCGGGAAGATAAAATCGGGAGGACAAAGTACTATGGAGATATGTTTTCCCTCTTTAATGCCACCGCCCTTCTCCTTGTAATAGTGGACCGGGATATTCTCCTTGAATATGCCATGCTTGATGTAGGCCTTTTCATACAGACGTTTAAACTATTGGCGCATGCAAGAGGACTCGGCACCATTTCCCTTGCCGCATCTGTAAACTATCCGCAAATTATCCGCAGAATTTTTAATGTCCCTGAAAGCAGGAGGATCATTATCGGAACTGCTCTGGGATGGCCGGATAATGACTCGCCAGTAAACAACTTTGAAAGAAAACGCGATCCCGTTGATATGTTTGTTCGCTGGGTGAACTAAGGTGGAGGGCAACATATTTTTTAGTGAAGGATAATAGGTTTTATTCGCCCCCTCGTTTCTCAACTCTACTTCCTGAAGTCGTGAAAGTTCCGTTGTGAAAAAATAGAAGATATCAAACGGAAATTGTTTGTTTCCTATTTACTTTTCCCCCTAAAAGAGTACGATGTAATCATAAATTCAAGGTAAGAAAAGTTCCTCTGAAGTAAACCCTCCTGAGGACCTAAAATGTACCGAACCAACCGACGTGGCACAGTAATTGCCCATCCATCTTTCTTTCTATCCAACGACTTCAGTTCCTGCCTGTGAGGTATGGGACCTATGGATTAAAACGGTTTCCGGCCAGAAAAATGCCCGGAATTCATAATCATAGATGCTTAGGGAAAGACCGACAAAGGAAGGAAGATTCGATGAAACGGACAGACATCCATCAAAGTCGATGGTCCAGGAAGCTTTTTCTTGAAGATTTTGTCCAATATTACGTTACGATTGCGAGACCCATCATTATTTCTTTCCTGTTCATCGGCCTAATGTTTATCCTGACGATAGGCCTATCTCAAGCCAGTGAGCAAGCGAAGGTTCAATCTCCAAATCCTCCGGCAGTACCGTCGGCATCTCTAAAAACGATTATTGTAGGAAATTACTATCCCTACACATTTGTGAATGACAAAAAAATCCCCGACGGTTTTAGCGTGGATATTGCCAAAGCCGTAGCCGGGGTTATGGACCTTAAACTTGAAATTAAGGAGGATACCTGGGAAAACGCCATAAAGGCATTAGCCAACGGAACCATCGACTTTCTCCCGATGATGGCCGCATCTCCGGAAAGAGATAAACATTTTGATTTCTCTGTTCCTCATACGATCGCCTACGATGCCATCTTTTTAAAAAACGAGACCCCAAGGATCAGCTCTTTGAAAGACTTGGGCAATAAAACCGTCATTGTGATGAACAAAGATGCCGCCCATGACTATCTCTTATCAACCGGAATGGCGGCAAGAATGAAGTTGGTTCTTGTAGATAGCCTACCGGATGCACTGCGGACCCTTGCTGCGGGTAAAGGAGATGCAGCCTTGATGCCGAAGCTGGTGGGCCTGATTGTTATGAAAAAACTGCAACTAACGAATCTCGATCCGTCTCCCGTCGTCATCGACGGATATAATCGACCGTTTAGCTTTGCCGTAAAGGAAGGAAACCAGTATTTACTGGAACATCTTAGCCAGGGATTGAGCATTATTAAAACGACGGGAAGGTATCAAGAGATCTACAATAAATGGTTTGGAACATTTGAACCGCCGGGCCTGTCTATGCGAACCGTCATCAAATACATTGCGGGCATTGTGGCGGTTTTTTTACTGATCGCCTTAGGACTTATTCTTTGGATGGTATCCCTCCGGAAGCAAGTGTCCTTGAGGACGAAAAAACTCGAAGCGGAAATTCACGAACGCAAACAGGCCGAGGAGGCGCTCAGGGAAAGCGAAAAGAAGTATCGTTTGGTGGTGGATAATATGGCGGACATCATATCGGTCATGGACATGAATCTGCGTTTTACCTATGTCAGCCCCTCCATCATGCGTATGAGGGGATTCACTGTTGAAGAGGCCATGGCGCAGACCCTTGAACAGGTCATGACGCCTGAATCCCTGCAGATCATAGCTAAGGTTTTTGAAGAAGAGATGAAGTTGGAAGCCAGTGGTACGGCAGATCCCGACAGAAGCCGCATCTTGGAACTGGAAGAATACAGAAAGGACGGTTCCATCGTTTGGATCGAGAACAACCTGTCATTTGTGCGGGACGAGGCACAGAAGCCCGTGGGCATAATATCATTGAGCCGTGACATCACTGACCGCAAGCAGGGAGAGGAAAAACTGCGAGAGAGCGAAAAGAAATATCGTGAACTGTATAATTTTTTGCCAATCCCAGTCTATGAGATGGATTTAGAAACCAATATTACTTCTGCTAACCGGGCTATTTATGAAACTTTTAAAGGTACAGAAGAGGATTTAAAGAAGGGTGTTAAAGCATGGCAGCTAATTTCACCTGAAGAGATTGAAAAATCCAGCACAAACATTCAAAGGTTGTTGAAGGGGGAGCAAGTAAAAGAAACTGAATATACTTTAATGAGGTTAGATGGGTCTGTCTTCCCAGCCATGCTATTCTCAAGTGTCATTTACAGGGACGGCAAACCTGTGGGACTCAGAGGTGCTATCGTAGATATTACGGAGCGAAAGCAGGCCGAGGATTCGCTGCGGGAGAGCGAGGAGCGCTTCAAAAACCTGTATCAGGAAAGTCCCATTCCGACCTTCACATGGCAGAAAAAGGGGGACGACTTCATTCTTGTCGATATTAACCACGCCACGATTCAAATCACCAACCACAAAGTCGGCGACTTTCTCGGAAACAGCGCTGTGGAATTGTATAGAAACCGTCCGCAGGTCCTCAATGATATGAATTTTTGCTTTCAAGAACGATCCACCGTGAGACGGGAAATCTTTTCCCAGCACTTCGTACCGGGAAGATTCATTTCTGTGCATTATGGTTTTATCCCCCCGGATTTGATTATTGTCCATATGGAGGACCAAACCGAGCGCAAGCGGGCCGAGGAGGAGCTGGTATTCAACAATATCATCCTCCGCACCCAGCAGGAGTCATCCATCGATGGAATACTTGTGGTGGATGAAAAGGGTAAAATATTATCCTTCAATCAGCGTTTTGTTGACTTGTGGGGTATTCCTCCAGACGTGATAGAATCAAAGTCCGATGAGCGTGCGCTACAGTTGGTGGAGGATAAACTGGCAAGTTCTGAAGAATTCATCCACAAGGTGAAACACCTCTACGAAGTCCAGGATGAAATAAGCAGGGATGAGATCTTTCTGAAAGACGGCAGGTCGTTCGACCGTTACTCGGCCCCGATGCTTAGTGCAGACGGGAAATATTATGGCAGGGTGTGGTATTTCCGTGATATCACCGAACGCAAACAGGCAGAGGAAGAGAAGAAAAAGAGTTTCGATCAGTTGCGGAAGGCGTTAGGAGCTACCGTTCAGGCCATTGCCACAGTCGTTGAAATGAGAGATCCGTATACAGCAGGTCATCAAACCAGGGTGGCCGATCTTGCTCGATCAATTGCCTCGGAAATGGAGTTGTCAAAAGATCAAATCGATAGCATCCGTATAGCGGGCTTGATCCATGATATCGGCAAGATATCGGTTCCGGCGGAGATCCTGAGCAAGCCGACGAAGCTGACTGATTTAGAATTTAGCCTGATAAAAACGCATACTCAAAGTGGTTATGACATTCTCAAGGATATTGAATTTCCCTGGCCTATTGCGCGGATAGTGCATGAGCATCATGAGAGGATGGATGGTTCCGGATATCCCAACGGGTTATTTGGAGATCAGATTCTCCTTGAATCTCGAATTTTGATAGTCGCTGATGTGGTTGAAGCCATCGCCTCCCACCGTCCTTATCGGCCTGCCCTGGGAATTGATGCCGCTCTGGCCGAGATTGAAGAAAACAGGGGCCTTCTGTACGATCCCGAAGCGGCGGATGCCTGTTTGAGGCTATTCCGGGAGAAAGGGTACAGTCTCAATTGATCGGAGGAATTTCTGCCCGCCTGCCAGAAGAATCGAACCGTGAAATTTAGATAGTTGCTGTCGCATATTTCGATTGGTAATCAACAAACTTTAACCGCACTGAATCCGTTTAGTTGTAGGTGAAGTCAAAATCGATTATCAATCAAAATCATTTTATAATTCTCTTCCTCCCAGTCCCTTGGGCAACCCCAACTTCCCTCCCAATTTTTCAAAATACTGACCCTATATCT
>JAZDOU010000389.1:0-2974 GCA_043798385.1 Pseudomonadota bacterium | reverse complement strand
CTTATCGGTAGGCTGCGATGGGGTGGTGGCCTCCGGCCTGGAAGCCTCCCGGATCCGGCAGGAACTGGGCCCCCATCTTTTTGTGGTCGTCCCGGGAGTCCGACCGGTCCAAAACAGCCCGGACGATCAAAAGAGAATCGTTGACGTCCGTTCGGCTTTTCTAAACGGTGCCGACCAGATCGTCGTCGGCCGCCCTATTCGCCAAGCCCCGGATCCAACCGCTCTGATCCGGGAGATGCAACACCAAATAAAAGAAGCCTTGCATCTCAAATAAGGCGACTTCCTCTCCGGTATTGATTCTTTCTCAATAGATCATCAAAGACTGAACTCTGACCTTGCCCTCAGGACAAGGGTTTCTATGTTGGACTAAAAATCTCTTTCCTGAGTTCCGGTGTCAACAGGGGGGCCTGGAGACGAATCGGGTCACCAATATCTTTAAACAGAAAATCTCCCTTACCGAGAAGATTTTCTGCGCCGGAGGTATTAAGCAGCATTTTAGACTCAATAGCCTTGTTGGTCTTGAATCCCAAACGAGCCGGGATGTTGGCGTCCAGGGCCCCTTTGATGACCTGGCGACTGGGCTGTTGGGTAGCCAGAACAAGGTGAATACCGGCAGCCCGGGCCTTGGCCCCCAGACGAAAAATCAAGGCCTCCAAAGCCTCTCGTTCTTTCCGGCCCCGTTGAATCAGGTCATAATATTCATCACAGAAACACACAATCCGAGGGACTTTCTTACCCAAGATCCGAGAGGTCTCCGTTAAAAAATGACCCCCTTTCCCCTCCAGGAGTTTATAGCGGCTTTCCATTTCATCAACCAGGGTATTTAAAACCTCCAGTGGAGAAGACTCGTCCGGGTAGACGAGCGAATGCCCATCATAGAGAAAAGGAGAACCCCTGAGGTCATTAAAAATGGTGCGTTTGGGATCAATCAAAATGAGCTGAAGGGTCTCCGGTGTATTGGTCTTCACTAACCCGGCCAGGGCCGAAAGGAGCCATTCGCTTTTACCACTCCCGGTGGTTCCGGCCGCCAGCAGATGGGCATGTTCCGGTTTGGTCAGGTCGGCGAACTGCAATCGACCCTGGAGATCCGCTCCCAGCAGGATCTTTGAACACCCGGCCTGACGATCGGCCTGGGGTAACTGGTCTATGATCTGAGAAAATAAAACCGTTTGCCGATCCGGTCGTTGCAAGTCAATGACCACCTGACCTTGATCAAGATGAATCAAGGGCGTTGTTTCCAGGCTCAGTCGCATCTGGACCTCTTGGGCCAAACGTTGGACCGGGGCCAGACGAACCCCTTCACCCAGAAGAAGCGGGAAACGTAAAAAGGCCGGTCCCAGGATGGGCTCAGAGGCCAGTTCAAGGGAGACACCATATTCCTTAAAGATGTTAATTAAATTTCCCCCCAGTTGGTTCTGCTCCTGGGATGTTTCAGAATATTCCCTTTTGGTCTCAGTTTTTATCAGCCGATTATCGGCAGGAGGAAGGACACCGGCCAACCGGCCGATGAGTTGAATGAGTTCATTTTTCACCTTCTCGATCTGGTCGGCTTTTACCAGGCACTCCATTGGTTCAGGCTGAAAATGGACGACATCCGCCACATCCGGTCGATTTCGGGGTTCAGGACCCTGGCTTGAAAACATCAAGTGATAAAGACAGGCCTGACTGAAATCGGCTATCTCTGATCCCCGGCCCAGTTTTATTTCCACTACGGCCCACCACTTACTGTCGAACCTGCGGACGATCAAATCCGCCACACCGGTCAGACGGACCTTGTCCAACCAGCCTTCTCGAGAAATCTCCCAGACAACAGGGACCTCCGGACTGAACAAAGAGTCCGGCCGGGGGGTGGCCGATTGGATTGTCTCAGGAAGGAGGCCATTTCTCCTGGCAGTCCATAAAAGACCGGTCATCCAATCCGACAGGGCCTGAACACCCCGCCAGAAATGGAGCACCTCTTCCGTGGTCTGCTGAAGTCGGGACTGCTCCCGAATCAACCTCGGCCCCACCAGACGTCGATAGGTGTGTTTTTTAAGAAGCCTCTTCCATTCCTCTTCTTCGGGCTCGGCATCGCTTAAGGCCCCCAGCCAGTTTAATCGCCGGTCGGGCCCGACCAGGTCCTTGAGAATTTCATGGAACAACCTCCCCAATAAGGGTGTGGACGGACAAGGACTTCCCGTCTCCTCAACTCCGGCCTGTCGATAGAGGGCCTTCCTGACCTGGCTGACCGTTAAGGGGACACTCATGCCGGACCCTCCTGAAAATCCCAGGAAAGTGTATCGGGGACAATCTGAAAAAGGAGCCTTGGGGGACCATTTAGAAAACCCACCAGTCCCGGATTCCGCCTTACCCAGACCTCCAGGGACTGCGGTGGTTGTTTTGTTCGAGCCGCCGCTTCGGTGAGTGTTACCAAGGGATGCTCCTCCAACAATGCCAGGAGGGCCTCATCAGGGAAATCGTCTTCACCTTTGGTCGCTAAATCTTCCATAAAATCCTGGAGGGAGGGGGGGATATTTTCGGCTAACCATTTTCTAAGGGTATCCGGCTCAATAGTCCGGCCTCCATGAGCTAAATCTCCGGCCTTGGCCTCTGACAGGAGGGACCGCAAGGCATCCAGGGCCGCCAGGACTTCTACCGGCGGATGAATCATGTGAACGCCCAGCTCTTTCAACCCATTGAGATATTCGTTGGTCTTTTTGGCGGTCGGTTTAACAGGCCGGCGGGGATCACGAATCAAGACCAGTTGTTGAAATTTCCCTTTTTTGTGGTCTTCGATGAGGCGTTTTAAGCGCGTGGCCAGACTGGTCATGTTTTGCTGATTGCATAAACTGACTTCGATCCGGTTTCCACCTGGTCGAGAAAAAATCAAATCAATATCTTGAAGAGTGTACTCCTGATTTTCCTGCCAGCGAACTTCTCCGAGCCCCATTAATCCCGGCAAGCCATGCTGAAGGATTTGATCGGAGTCTTCCGG
>JAZDOU010000377.1:0-2029 GCA_043798385.1 Pseudomonadota bacterium | reverse complement strand
TTTTGTCTGTTTTTAGGCCGATTCTACGCCGCTATCTGTTATTAAGAGACCCACCGTTATTACTTTTGGTATCCTTTTAATTATTGCTAACAGGAGCCTCAATTTCTCCAATTTTTTAGCTTAAACCTCCCTGCCTATAATATCGATATTATAGGCCCTTGCCCTTGCCTCACCCCTTCGCTTCGCCCTGCGCCCGCATCCAGCCTAAATAAATCTTTAAGGAACGCTGATTGCGGGCTTGGGTTAGACATAACATCGTTATGTTAACTTTCTCTTTTTTATTCGCCCTACAAGCTCGCTCCCTTTTATACCCTCCCAGAGGATTAAACGGGTCTCCGGGATCCCATATACGGAAAAACGTATATTCTCCCATCTTTTCCAAAGGAGCTTTTCTCTCTATGGTGAAATTAGAGGGACTGGTCGCCGCAAGACAGGAGAAATCGTACTTTATGACAATTGACTTAAAGGTCAATTTCCTCTGTCTTTCCCGAAGGCATTTTCCTTTCTATGGTTAAGAAGCTATGGAGCTATCCACAGAAAGAAGACAAAAAACACGTTATTCCTTGTTTTTGTCGTCTTGCGAAAAGTCTTGCTGGTGCCTTTAATGAAAATAAAGTCGCACCAATATTATAAATAAATTTATGCCACAAAATATTCCTTACGAAAAATTAGAAAGCTTTGAAGGGAAAATCCTTCATCCCTCGCTTGATATCCAGGACGGGATCCTTTGTCTTGGCTTTCGTTACCGGATAAAGCTCCGCGAGGAAAAAGAGATATTTCTAGTGGCCAGGGACGGCAACCTTGAAATCATAGACGCCGATTCTTTCCGGGCCAACGATGCGCTGTATTTCTTCGACAAAAAAGGAAGAAGGCTGGCCAGGCTTGAGGAAAGATGGGGTTTGACCGAGATGGAGAAATTCCTCAACGATTATTTTCAATTGAAAAGCGAAGCCGTAATTAGCCCCCAGGAACTTCTGGCCGAAGTGATGAAACTGGCCCAGAAATACCTGGAGCTGGAAAAAGATATTGATTATCTCCTGCTCGCCGGCTGGGCCATCGGTACCTATTTTTTCCCCATCTTCTCGGCTTATCCTTTTCTCAACATCAAGGCGCCGAAGCGGTCCGGCAAGAGCCAGTGCCTGAATTTCCTGAAACAATTGTGTTTCAACGCGGCCAAGGCTAGGCCAACCCTGGCGGCCCTGGGCGATACCGTGGATTCTCTACGGGGAACCTATCTGATTGATCAGGCGGATTCTTTGGGAAGAAAAGGCGGCGAGGAATTGCTTGATATTCTGGCCGATTCTTATAAAAAAGGCGGCGGTAAAAGAAGAATGGTCAGCTTCGACGCAAACAAAAAAAGAGAGGTTGTGGAACTGGAAACCTACGGCCCCAAGGCCTTTGCCTCGATCAAGGAACTGACCGAGGACCTGAGAGACCGGTGCCTGATGATCCCTCTTATCAGGAGCCGGAAGAATTTCCTTGATCCGGATGACGAAAACGATAGCTGGAAGGAAATCAGGGGAAAAATCTATAAATTTCTTATAACTGATTACGAAATGGTTCTCATGTATTACACCATCTGGAAAATCGGTTATCAGCGGCAGCCGGAGATTACCGGCCGGGAACTGGAACTCTGGCTTCCTTTTGAAGTGATCCTCAGGTGCCTGGGAGTGCCTTTGACGGAAATCGGGGTGGCCAAAAAACGCTTTCTTTCCCAGTACGGATTTTCCGAATATGAGCCTTCGGAAATCGAAGAAAGAGTTGCCAAAACCCTTCTGGACCAGTTAAAGAACGAGACGGAGATAACTTTGACTCCCAAGAGAATCAGCGAGCTAATGGAGCCAGGGGCCTTCGGCCCGGAGGACACGCCAAAACAGCGGGCCATCAGGGTCGGCTGGGCCATTAAAAAGTTCAACCTTTCCTCGGAAAAGAAACCCCGAACCAGAGAAGGATTCCCTTATCTGTTTGAAAAGAAAAAGATAGAAGGCATCTATGACAGTTATTTCAGGAAAATCTATACACCATCTAC
>JAZDOU010000366.1:0-4960 GCA_043798385.1 Pseudomonadota bacterium | reverse complement strand
CCAATTGACTCATCCGGCCGCCGATGGACCCTTTTCGTTCCAATAGATAAACCAGGTAGCCCGATTCGGCCAGATCCAAAGAGGCCTGCATCCCGGCGATTCCACCGCCGACGATCATCACCGCGCCGACAGGATTTATAGGTGTTTCGTTAGACATTTCTAACCAGCAACCAGTCCTTTCTCTTTCAGATAGGGAATTGGATTGACCATATGCCGTTTAAGTCCGCGGGATATGTCCTTCAATTGCAGGGCCAGTCCGATTAATTCAGTAAAATAAAAGACCGGAAGCCGGTAGGCCTTCTCAAAAATTCCGGCAATCTCTTCCTGATACAGATCCAGGTTTCCCTGGCACATCTGGCAGGAGACAATAATACAATCAGCCCCGGCCTCCAAGGCCCGATCATAGAGCTTTTTCACCAGGTTGTGGATAATGTCGGGCCGGGATATGGAAAAGCCGGCGCCGCAGCAATCCGTCTTAAAAGACCAGGGTTTGACGTCTATCCCGAGTGCCAAGGCTATTTGATCCATTTCCATGGGATTCTCATAATGGATACTCCCGGTGATTTTGGGCGGCCGATTGGCCATACAGCCGTAGTAACAGACCGCGGATAGTTTGGTCAAGGGAGCTTTAACCGCGGATCTGATTTTTTCGAGCATGGCCGGTTGGGCCATAAATGAGGCCAGGTCATAGAGTTGAACCCCTGATCGGGTCTCCGCTTTAGCCCGGATCAGCCGATTATAACATAAGGGGCAGGGGACCAGCATATCCTGGCCAAGCCGTTCTGCCTCCGGTAAATTCCGGGCCGGAAGATCAATCGCTAATTGACCTTTTAAACTGTGAGCTGAGGTAGCCCCGCAGCAGGTCCAGTCTTTGAGTTCCTGCAGGTCGATGTCCAGGGCACGGCAGACCGTCCTGATCGATTCATCATAATCCCGGGCCGATGATTCCAGGGAACAACCCGGATAGTAGGTTACCTTCATTCTTTAAAGGTCTCTTTCTTTAAATAGTCCTTGGACCTCTTTCCTGGTTTTCCATTGGGGAAAAAGAGTAAGCCGTCCGCGTTTTAACATGCTCAGGCCCAGTCCCATGTTTTTAACCAGGCCTGAAAAATGAAATTGGTTATTCTTCAAATCAGCCCAAGTGGTTCTCATTTGGTAAACGCCCATGAGAAAGGTTTCATTGATCCGACCGAACCTTTTGATGTTGTCTAAGAAGACCTCATGGAAGGCGACTACGGCCTTTTCCGATGAGTTCATTCCCCTGGCCAGAACCTCCTGTTTGAGATCATCCATCAATTTCGAGATTTCGATCTCGTTCGGACACCGGGTATAACAGGTTTCGCAGGAGGCACAGACCCAGATCGTCTTAGACCCCAGGACCTCTTCCGTCAGTCCCAGTTGAAGCATCCGGATTAACTGGTGGGGCAGAACATCCATAGCAAAGGTCACCGGGCAGCCATTGGAGCACTTGCCGCACTGGTAGCAGGCGAATAAATCCACCTTCCAGTCAAACGCGCCCTGTCGGGCAAACGTCGTGTCGACATTTAATATGGGGGCCAAATTATTATTCATGTTCTTTTTTTATTCCTCCACCGAAGCCTTGGCCAGATCCTTGACTTTTTGAGGAATGATTTTCCAATAGACCTCCCCGGGGGTCTTTCGCACCCCGTCTACGGTCAAGAGATCCTCCTCCACGGAGATACCGAACAGGTTTTCGTTCTCTCTTAAAAAGGGCAGGATCAGCCGCCAGTCGTCATGGGTCAACTCATCAAAGGCCCCCCCGTTTAATTGCTCCTCAACCAGCATCCGGTGCGGGTCCCGAACATAGATAGCCCCTCCGGAAGCCAGGGAAAAAAGATTGGATCCGGGATAGGGTGTGACCTGTGGTCGTACTTGGCCTTGATCGTCAAATTCCAGCCCGTTAAGGATGACAAATCCGCCGCCGTTGTGTGGGTTTCCGGCCATGAATGATTCAGCCAGATAATCCAGTGCCGTACCATTGATGACGACCTTGGGACGCCCCACCGCGTTGATCAAGGGACGGCCGGCGGCATTACCCATGACGTAGATCTCTCCGCCTTTGGCGCCGTACAAAAAGGTCTGGCCCACATCTCCATAGATAACCAATTTTCCGGATTTCAAAATCTGGCCGAGCTGATCCTGGGCATTTCCATGGACTTCAATGTTCATGCCATCAATTCCCGATCCCAGGTAATCCCCTGAACTTCCATAGACGTCGATCCTGACATTATGCGTTCCCGGCCCCAAGCCGCAGCCGAGAAAACGTTGGCCTCGATATCCATAGCAGATAAATTTGTTCCAGCCCAGCTCATAGGCCCGCCAGATCAATCTGGCGTCGCAATCATCCCCTTCAGGTGGAAATCCGTCCGCGTTCAGGATCAGGGTGGTCTGCTTTCCCACGGGTTCGATTAGTTTATCCCTGGTCTCCCAGGTAATCAGGCGATAACGGCCCCCGTTGTTGGAACCTACGGGTTCAGCCTGCCCGAAGATCTCTTTTAAGGTGCTGCGGGTTATATTCAGGAGTGCGTTGCGTTTTAGTCGACCGGTTGAAAAACGCCGGTCATTGATCAGGGTAAGGGCCTGGATAGCCGGTGGCATATATTCGTCATTGTTCCGGGATGCTTCAGCGATCCGTTGGCAACACCAGCGGAACCCGTCATAGCCGGCCTCTTGCATCTGATCTTTTAGTAATTTATAAAGTCCCGAAGCACTTCCCTGTTCCAGTTGCTCGGTAATGGATAAAGCCAGCGATTCGCTTTTATCCGGCCTGCCGATAGGGAGGCGCAGATCGCCGGCCTCTCTTCCCTGGGGAGTCTTGACTTCTCGGCCGAATTTGTCCGTGCAGACCAGCCTCTTTTGGCCCGGCTGATCCGGATCATCGGAGACGGTGAAGATAAAGGCGCCACCGTCTGTATGGCTTCCCCCCCTGGCGTTCCAGTATTTATCCGCCACCGGGCAGATTCGTGGATCTTCCGCAGCCAAGCTGGCCAGGGTGGCATCGATGGCCTGTTTTTCCGAACAGATCAGACCCACCTGGACTTCGCCGTCATGAAAGGCAAAGACCTGAGGCCGGAGCATGGCGGTATCGGTAATACCGATAAGCTGGAACCGGTCATGATAATAATCGTTTCTGGCGATAATAAAAAACCAGGGTCCGTCAGGGGAACCGTTAATATGTATGGACTGCAGCAGGCCGTAAACTTTCTGTTTTTCCTCGGGAAGCTGATCAAAATCCATTTCAGTGGTCGGGGCCAGGGCCTCGATGATATATTCCAGGGGATAGCCATAAACCCGGTTCAGGAGGTCGAACATAAGAACGGAGACTTCCGTATCCGTTAAAAACTGGGGGAAGATATTCTTCTGTTTCAGATACTCGCAAACGGAGTAATAGTTTGCAAAATCACCATTATGCACCAAGGCCTCATCCAGTCCCATGAAGGGATGGGCCCCGGCCGGGTGCCAAACCCGGCCCTTGGTGGGATACCGTTGATGGGCGATCCAGATATGGGCCCGGAAATCCTCGAGCCGATAGTATTGAGCCACCTGTTCCGCATAAACCACGATCTTCAGAATCATCATGTTTCTGCCCTGGGACAGGACAAAGGCCTGCTTATCGCCCTGGGCGTCATAAAACTTCCGGTTCAGTTTAATGGTGTTCTGCCAGATATATTCATCTTCTATTTTTCTTAGATTGGTCCCTTTAAAATGGTTTTGAGCCGCGAATTCGGAGAGGATATCCGGCCTTACCCGGACAAAGTAACGCCAGACATCAGGTGGTTTGATCTCCAGACCCTCGACTTGACGATAATCATCCAGGGTGGGAATAGCGCGCCCATCCTGGATATCCATGAAAGGTGTAAGGCACTGCTTTTCCACCTCCCCCCGGGCTTCGGATTCCAACAGGGCCACCTGAATCATATAACAGTCATCCAGCACGGACTGGGAAACACCCAGGTCGGCAGCGACTAATCCCGCAGCGGCGATCCCGCCTCCCTTTCCATTGCCCCGGTTGTGCATCAGCCGCGAGGGTTCAAAAATGTGCTTGCCCCCAACCGGGATTGAGCAGGCAAATCCGGTGACACCGCATCCTCCCTCTTCGGATTCCTTTCGAATATCCGGGAGGGCGTTATGGAAAAGTCTTTTTCTTGATTCAATGAATTGATCGATAAATGAATTTCTCATGATCTATGGGTTGCTGTCTTCATAATCCAGATGTTTGAGGCAATCGGTTCTGCCGACTAACTCTTTGATATCACTCATACCCAGTTTGTAAAGAATTTCAATCAACTGGGACCGCCAGGCATGGAACATATTGATCAGTCTCTGGGTGGCCCAGTCCACCTCTATGGTTTTGTTTAATTCCAGATCCGTAGAGGCTATCCCCCGGGCGCAGCCCCGGCCGCTCTCGCAATTGGAACAGCGGATGCATTCAACGGCCACCATTTCCGCGGTTCCGACCACCACCCCGTCTGCGCCCAAGGCGATGGTCTTGGCAACGTCATAGGCCGTACGAATACCCCCGCTGGCAATGACGGTTATCTTGTCGCGAATGCCTTCCTCTTTTAAAAAATTATGGACCTTCACAATGGCATACTCAATGGGCATGGCAATATTTTTCTTGGCGATGTCCGGGGCCGCGCCTGTCCCGCCATAACTGCCGTCCAGATGGATAATATGGGCCCCGGCATAGTAACTCCCCACAGCCACCATATCCACATCCGTGGGTGTGGAGACCTTGACAGACACCAGCCCCTTTGGATTCACTTCCTTTATCCAGTCGATATGCTTTTTGTGATCCTCAACCGAATAGACGCTGTGAAACGGAAAAGGAGAAAACAACGGGCTTCCCGGAACGGCCTCCCGCATCTTGGCCACGTCGGGGGTTACCTTATCCCCCAGCAAATGTCCGCCCAGACCGGGCTTGGCGCCCTGGGCATAC
>JAZDOU010000348.1:0-4337 GCA_043798385.1 Pseudomonadota bacterium | reverse complement strand
CTCGGATTTCAAATTCCCATAGTTCCGATAAAAGTTATCATTATAGGTTTCGGTGACCCCCATAAAAGGATGAACTTCCAGAGGCCCCAGCTTGATGTTTCCGCCGCCCGGCCCCTGGGCCCCCAGGGGGGATAAAAGACCAAGCAAAGCAAACATTACTGTCGCCGCCAAAAAACAAACCCCAATTTTTTTGTTCATCGAAAGCCACCTCCTGAATATAATGTCAAGCTCCTTATCTCCTTAGGTTCGTTTATCTCGATTTTTTTCTATTAAGGCGAGTCTCTTTGGTCCGTTATGTTTTGTATCCTGTTTTATTCTTTCACTTTGAGCTTTCAGCTTTGAGCCTTGAGCTGTATCTTTTTTCTCCTTTCAGCTCATTCCAACCTCCAGTCCGCTCCAGCGGAAGCCCCTCAAGCAAAGCGTTCCTCAATCTCTATCTACCGGCTTTTGGACCCTACATTAGTTCCACCACCGCCGCCACCACCGGCACCGCCAGACCCAGTGCCAGTCCCGGTTCCTGTTCCGGTACCGGCTCCAGCTCCGGATCCGGGAGCGGCACCGCCTGCCAAGCTCGAACCAAAGGTTGCACCCGTATTGGCCTGGGATTGATTACCTCCGCTGGCGACGATCCCATTTACGGCCGTTGAACTGGGTACACCGGCCGCTGTGGAAGCAGCGGCGGTCAAAGCAGAGGCATTGCCTAAATTTGCGGGCGGGGTAATAGTACCTGCGGTGATTGCTGCGCTGATTGCTACGTAAAGGGCGCCCTCGAAAGATTGGGTAGCAATGGCCGTAATATTCCAGCCTCCCGCCGGAACAACGCCGGCGTTCGTCAGGGCCGTTATGGCAGCACTTGCTGAAGAGGAATCCAACCCCAACATGGCCGCCAACTGCATAGCCACATCCCCCTGGGTTTGAGCCAAGGCCTCGCCGCTGAGTACGACTACAACAAAAAATACCCCTAGAACTAATAAAAAACCGCCTTTTAGTTTCTTTTTTCCTTTCATGGCCTTTCTCCTTATTGAATGTAAAGGTAAAGGTTGCTCGCCTTCTTAAGGTTATTAGCAAAACCGGCCAGATCGGCCAACATTACCCTTTTATTAAAGAGGAGGGACTGGTAAGACGTTGTCCAACTTAGAATAAGTATCTCATATTTAAAAAAAAAACAATAAATTTTTTACGATAGCTTTTTAAAATTTTAGTCTGGTATCCTTCGCTTTGCGCCGTTATTTAAATAGTATATTCAGCTTGAAAGGCAATTTGTCCAGATTTTTTTGGGTCTCGTTATAGGAAATCAAGGTAAATTCATGCTCCCCCTGCGGGATTATCATCTTCTTTTCTCCTCCGTATTTATTCCCCGCCCAGGCCTTAACAAACCGACCATCCAGCATCAGCTTCCAGGCCCCGCCGCTATCTCCGGTAAAGGCGATCTCCATTTTTTCCTGTTTTTTGCTGGTTCGATAAGGGGCCTTCCATTGCCCCTCTCCCGGACGAAATCCTACCCCGGTCCAGGCATCTCCCACCACTTGGTCCATTTCAAAAAGATGGAGCTTTTTTTGAAGATTTTCCAGCTCAAGCCGGTCCCCTTCGCTTCGTTGGGTCTGTTTCAAAATCTTTTCCAGATGAACCCAGGCCGGGAAGAATTGAGGGGTAGCTTCCAAAGTTCGCCGAAATTGGGATCGCGCCCTTTGAAAATTCATTTCTTCTTCGGCCAACCTTCCCTGAAAATAAGCGATCTCAGCGACAGATCCTTGTTTCCGCTCTTCAAGAAGCTTAAGGCTCCAGGCCAATTCTTTCCGGTCCCCCAATTCCCCCAGAACCCCAACCCTTCGATCTTGAATATTCAAGGCCTCCAATACCCTTCCTTGGGTCAACAAGGCCCAGGGATACTGAGGATCCAGGGTAAGCAGTTGTTTCAAGATTTTTTGTCTTTTTTCAGGGGACTCGGCCCTACCCTGGGATAGTTCTTCCCAGAGGCGTTCTGTTTCCCTTTCCCGGTAGTGTTCCCCTTGAACAAGATACTCCAGTCCTTCCAGGTAAATCCCATATTTTAACAGAAAAACACTGGTCAACAGATAAACCCTGGCCAATCTCGGAAGAAAACCTTTTAATTCTTTGGCCCCATTCGGACCAAGGTACAAAAGTACCTGATCGGCCACCAGGGGAGATAAATTGGGATTCAAGAATAGAGCCTGGTTAAAGGCCTCCTGCCAGACCGTTTTATTGGGCTTCCCTGTCTGACGGGCATAGGAAACCAGACCAATCATTCCGCAATCGAGATAACCCTGAAAGAAATAGGGGCGAAGACGCGAAGCTTGAAAAGAGGCCTTGGTCGCCAAAGGGTAATAGAATTCCGGCTCGTTGACTGCCTTTAAGAAAGCGGCCCAACTGAAATCCTTCCAAACACCCCAGGCCGTCGGACTTCGCAGTATCCCCTGACCCAGGAGGTAGAGAGTGGCATCCTTGGCCTCCTTCCTTATCTTTTTGTCCATCTGAAGAGACAACCCCGGCTTTTGGCTCACCCGCCTGCCCAGCCAGTCCCAATAATGACCATTTCCCTGGGCTATAGCCCAGGCCCTTATTAATTCCGAGTCTGAAGGATCTCTATAAGGAAGGGTTGAGTTCCAAACCGTCCGGGCCAGGGAATCGGCCTGCCAGGTTTGCCAAGTTCGAAAGCCTAACGCCCCGCTTAAAAAAGACAAGAGGATCAGGAAAGGAACGGCCGCCCACAAAGGAAGCTTCAGTATGGACCGGGACCGGGAAACCATCCCCTGTCTTTTTGATCCTTGGAAATGAAGGCCCAGGGTGGTTATGCCTATAATCACGGTCAGTAAAAGGGCCACGGCCGGGATATGGAGGCTAAAATCCATGAATGAATGGACGGCAACGGCCATAGTGGCCCCCAGTCCTCCCAGGCCCAGGCCGATGCTGAAAGGATCTTGGCGCCTCCTCCAGAGGGCAATCGATTTCCCCATAAACCAGAGAAATCCCCCTCCGATGATGATTAATCCTATCCCTCCCGTCTCGGCAAAAAGCTGCACCCAGTCATTATGGGCGTAATCCATCAGTGCATCAGTGATATAATCCTGATACCCCGGATAGACAAATTCAAAGGTCCCCAACCCGCTGCCGGTCAGGGGAAAGGCCCGGCCCATTTTATAGGCCCCCTTGGCTATGGCTAAGCGCTCATAAAAACCCAATTCAACCTGCTGAAACCGTTCCAGGACCCGATCCAGACCGACATAGCCCACATAAGTACAGATCAACGATAGGGCAATGAGCAGAATAAGGGCCTTTCGGCTTTTAAAAAAGCGGCTCCCCAGCAATCCTCCCATAAAGAGCAGACCGGCCAATAAGGCTAAGGTCCCCCCCCTGGAGGCGGTTGTCAGCAAGGCGGCGATCATCAAGGCTAAGAGCAATAACAGAACAATGCCCCGGGTCCCCAAAGTAGCTATTTGGAGCCCGGTCCGATAAACCAAGGCCTGTTTATTGGGAAGATTCTTTTCCTGGTGCTCTTTGCCCAAGGCCCAGAGATAGCCCACGCCGAGACAGACGATCATGGCCAGAAAATCGGCCAGGTGATTCCGATTGATAAAGGTCCCGGTGGCCATATCTTCATTAAGATGCATTTTCCACCAGAGGATATAGGGTTGGGCCGTGGCTGATTGGACCAGGGCATAAATGCTCTCCAAGGTCCCCAGGACCAAAATACCCACCACTAAAAAATGGATCTGGGGTTTCCCTTTGATCCCATAAAGAACCAATCCATAACAAAAAAGAAGGGACAGACCGAAGACCCAGCTATTCAAGGTCATGTAGGGGTAAAGGGATAAAGGGTGAGGAAACCGTCCACCTACCAGGGAAGTCGCTTCCCAGATATAAAAGGTCTTAGGCGATAGGGCCTTTAAGATATTGGGAGGAAGGGGGATCAGAGAAAGGGCTGTCCACAGGAGGAAAAAAAGTCCCACCAGAGAAACCGGATCCCGGATAATTGAAACCTGCAAGCGATTGTTTTGGGATTTTTTAAAGCTCTGGAACCAGAGAAGGGACGGAGTAAGGAGAAATAAAGAAAGGGTAAGGACGGACTGGGACCAGACATGGGCCCCGCCAAAAAAAATCGTGGTAAAATAAAGCAGACCAAGGAGAAGGATGGGAAGAATCAAAACTTGTTTAACCAGTCAAAATTCAAGATTTCATTTCAACTTTTCTCTTTTTCTTACAAAAACCTTTTTAAAAAACGTCTAAAAAAGGACCCCGGGGGGGAGGGAAGGGCCTCCGGGAGGACCGATTCTATGATTTCTCCCCGCAGGATTTTTTCGGGAATATCTTTTACCAGG
>JAZDOU010000334.1:0-42035 GCA_043798385.1 Pseudomonadota bacterium | reverse complement strand
TTGGTGACGGCCTGCTTTTGAAGTCATTTCTTATTTGGCCCGGCAAAGAAGCTTGGGGCTTTTAGGTGGACAACCCTGAAAATAAGACCCCCCTAACCCCATTTATGACCTGGCTGCCATTTCCAATTCGGGCTGATGAATTGCCTCAACTTTTGAACGTTACTAATAAATTACGGATGACGACATCGTCAAAAGCCGCCAAACGCCATTTTTCGTCTCTCCGTTCTTTTCCGGTGTCTTCCTTAGGGCTATCCGATCATATTCCCGTCATCCTCCGGGGAATCAAGGTCCAAGGGAAGCGTTACCAGAAAAGTTGTTCCCTTCGGTCCGGTTTCTTTGACGGAAATATCACCATGATTATCTTTAACAATGCCATAGGTGGTGCTCAAACCCAGACCGGTTCCCTTACCCAGGGCCTTGGTAGTAAAAAAAGGATCAAATATCTTGGAAAGATTTTCTTCCGGAATCCCGATTCCGGTGTCCGATATTTCTAGGCAGGCCTTTTTTTTAATGTCATCTCTATAGGTCCGCAGGGTCAGGGTCCCTTTTTTATTCATGGCATCCAAAGAGTTCAGAATCAGATTAATGACCACCTGGCTCATATTGTTCCGGTCCGCCTTTACCATCATCCGGGCGCTTGACAGTTCCTTAATGACCGTCATATTTATAAACAGTTTTTGATCCCGAACCAGGTGGAAACTTTCTATGACAAAGGTGTTAAAGGAAAAGCGTTCCCGGGCTTTGCTGGATTGGCGGCTGTAAGCCAAAAGATTTTTCACAATATCCCGGCATCGTTCCGCATCCTCCAGGATATAATTTAGATTGGACTGGAGGGGGTTGGTCCCCTCCCATTTTTCCTTCATCATGTTGGCATATAGCAGTATCCCGGTCAGGGGGTTATTGATCTCATGGGCAACGCCGGCGGCCAACCGTCCAAGAGAGGCCATTTTTTCGGTCTGGACTAATTGGGATTGGGCCTCCTGCAATTTTTTCTCGACAGCCAGCTTTTCGCGGAGATCATTATAAATACCCATCGTTGCAGCTTCAATCCCGTCCTCATAAATGATGGCGGCGGTCATTTCCACCGGAATTTGCTCATTATGCGCCGTAAGGATATCGACCCGGGTTACCGGGAGTTTCCCGCTCCCTCCATAGCCTTCATCTCTGAGTTGCTTCATGATTTCCCGCGCTACGCCGGGAGGATACATCTGGCTGACGTCAAGTTGCTTGGCCTGTTGGAAACTGTAGCCGAACAGTTCCTCGGCAGCCTGGTTCATTAAGAGAATACGGCCCTCCCGATCAGCAGCCATAATGGCACTGGCGGAGCTTTGGAGGACCCGGTTGAGGAACGCCCGAACGTCATGCAGATTTTTTTCAAGGGTCTTTGATTTGGTCACATCACGGATGGACTCAATGACATACATGACCCGTCCTTCATCATCCAGAATGGGTGAAAAGACGCGATCCTCCCAATGTTCGCTTCCGTCCTTTTCTGGAATCTGACGTAACATGGAATGCCCCAGACCGTTCTTAAGGGTTTCATCCAAGGGGCAGGCATTTTTGGTACAGGGGAGACCCGCGTCCTCTCGAAAGGCTTGAAAAAATTCCCGACAGGTCTTCCCGACGATATCTTTCTGAACCAGACCAAATGTTTCCAATAGTTTCTGGTTGCAGGCTACAATGGTGCGATTCGGTTTAAGAATCAGAGTCGGGAAGGATAATGAGTCAAAAACCGCCAGTCGCCAGTCAATATCATTCGGTCGGTGTGCCTTCATGTCATCTATTCCCGTTGGTCTCTTTCAGGAGTCATAAAGGCCTGTCCCAATGCCTCCCGGGCCGGGAAGGCTTTTCCTCCCGGTACAATCAGGTAAACGGATGAACCGGTGCAGGCCACGGCTAGAATCGGTATTTCATTGGAGGTCAGTGCGGTTAGGGCCGCACTGGCAATTCCGTAACGATCGCCAAAATGAGGTCCGTGAAAATAAATTAATTCAACCGGCTGTTCAATCCCCCAGCGACCTTGTAGTTCGGCGGGAAAAGCCTGAAAGGTGTTCTCCTGCATCATCTCGGCCAGGGTTTTATCCAAAAGCAGATGGAGACGCATGGTATTCTCGGATACGGGACGGGCAATCAATAAGAGTAAAGAAACGCCCAATCGGGACGGTAAATCCAAACAATCGTCTCCCCAATCGCTTAATTGGGTATAGGGAAATTCAACAGTGACCAGACACAATCCGGTCTTTTCGAGGAACCCATAGGTCTTAATGATTGGTTCCCGATAAAAGGCAATGGTTTCCATTAGAGTTGTCTGACGTGGAATTCAGGCCGAAACGGGGCGTGATTATCCGGTAGCGTAACCACTTGACAGACCGCCGAGACTGCCTCATCCAGTCGTTCGTAGTCGGTGGTGATGGTAAAGGATGATGGCGAGGAGACCATACCGTATATGGGCAGTCCGGCAGTTCCCAAAACCGATACTAATCGGGACATGAGGGCCAAACGTGACTGAATCGGAAAAATAGTTAGCGCGCCGACCGGAGACAAAATTTCGTAGGATCCTTCAAAGGGCTGTAGGGCCCATACCGCGGTGGTACGATCCTCTGCGGAAAGGCAGCAGATGCCGGCAAGTCGGCCATCAGCAGCATCCAGCGCTACACCAAACAGATTGATCTGGTTATCCGTCAGTCGGCTCAACATTTCGTTTACGGTCATACCGGCCTTCGGGAGCAGACGGATCTGGATGAGTTCCAAACTCAATTTGAGACCGCCGATGGAAAATTTCCGGGGTGGGATTTCCATGACGTAACGTACACTCTTGTCCGGGAGCCTATCCCAAATAATCCTTAACAATGCCCATCAGCTTTTCCAGATCGATCGGTTTCGGTATATAGTCGTCAGCCAAAGTATTCTTGCCGTCCCAATGGGTATAATTGGTCGAAGTAACGGCATCCCCTACTGCGGTCAGGAGGAGCACCACAATACTTTTATACTCATCGGACTTTTTCAGCTCCTCGCACAATTGGTAGCCGTTTTTGCGCGGCATCATCACGTCAAGAATAATCAAATCCGGTCGCTCTTTTTTAATCTGGTCCATGGCTTCCACGCCGTCATAAGCCTTGTTTACCCGAAAAGTTTCACTTTCCAATTTTACGGAAACCGCTTCGACCAAATCCGGATCATCGTCCACCACCAGAATCAGTTTTGGGTTGTTCATTTTTCCTCCTTCTTGATAACTTCAGATTTCAATTCTGAAATTTTGGAAAAGATCTTTAAAACGATTTTTTTTGACCCATTGCCTAACCTTTAATCCACCGTCGGGCGGGGATAAAGCCCGGCCCGCTCCACAATCTCGGGCACTTTCTCTTCCCATTCGATTGCCATAATATGAAACCCGGCGACGCCTTTTATCTGTTTAAGACGTTCAATGGTTTCCACGCAGATTCGGAGCCCTTCTTCAGGTTGTTTTTCTTTGGCCACACCGGCCATGCGGTCTACTAACTCCTGGGGAACATCCATCCCCGGAACTTTATTTTTCATATATCGGGCCATACCGACCGATTTCATGGGGGTGACTCCGGCCAGGATATAACATTTTTCGTCTAAACCCCGGTTGCGAACCCCTTCCATCCATTTTTCAAATTTTTCCAGGTTGTAGATGCACTGCGTTTGAATAAAATCGGCGCCGGCGGCCACCTTCTTGGCCAGACGGGCTACCCGGAGTTCGAAGGGATCGGCAAAGGGGTTGGCGGCTGCACCGATAAACATCCTCGGTGGATTTTCGATAACCGAACCACCCTGAAATTTACCCTCTTCCCTCATTTTTTTGACCATCTGTAAAAATTGAATCGAATCAATGTCATGGACGCTGGAAGCCATGGGATGGTCCCCAAAATAGGGATGATCCCCTGAAAGGCAAAGCATGGTATTGATGCCATGAGCATAGGCCCCGAGAATATCGGCTTGCATGGCCAGGCGATTGCGGTCCCTGGTCACCATTTGTAAAATCGGATGGAGGCCCATTTGCCGTATAAAAACCCCGGCGCCAAAACTGGACATGCGGACCATGGCGGTCTGGTTGTCGGTGACATTGATGGCATCCACATAGCCTTTCAACTGTCCGGCCTTCTGTTTTATTTTTTCGGGCACAGCACCCCTCGGCGGACCGCATTCCGAGGTTACTGCCAACCCTCCGGTCTTCAACACTTTTTCCAGTACGCTGTCGGTTTTCATTCTGCCAAATCCTCTCTGATAATTTTTCGGGGGCCGGCGCCCCGGCCGGGTCTCCAGTCTTTGGCCGGTAGGATTTCTTCAAACCGGTTTTCCATACCCAGGGCCTTGAGCCGATCCCAAATCAACTGCCAGGCACAGTCTACATCAGGGCTGATCTCACATTTACCGGAGGTGGAACCGCCGCAAGGGCCGTTCATGATTTGTTTGGAGCACCGGGCAATGGGGCAAATCCCTCCGGTGATTCCCAGCAGGCAGTCGCCGCATCCTTGACATCGTTCGGCCCAAACGCCCTGTCGTTCTGATGCCCCCATGAATTTGGTATTGACCGCCGGGAAGACGGGTTTATTTTTAAATCGGCGGCTCATCTCCTGTACGCCGCACCCGCAGGCCATAGAAAGGATGGCATCAACACCGTCAACCATCGATGTCAGTTCTTCAACGTATTCCGGATCGCATTGACGTTCGAGGGTATGTTCCCTGATCTGCAAATTTTTCCCCTGTTTAAGAAATGACATTTGCAGTAATGAGGACAAGATGCCGACCTCTTTTCGGCCGCCGGCCGCACAGACCGTCACACACTCGTTGCATCCGACCAGCAGAATCCTTTGAAACGGTCGGACATATTCAATAATTTCTTCCAGGGGTTTTTGTTCCGCTGTTATCATTGCAATTAGTTCTCCTTCGTTGTCTGACTACGGATTACGATCAACTCGCCAGACGGCTTATTTTTCGGATTGGGTTGGGTCCCAGATTCCGGATTTTTTCGGTGAGCAGTCGGGCCGTCTCAGCAAAGCCTTCCCCCATGCCGGCAGACAGATTGATCATTTCCAATCTTTCCCCGTCGATGCCGATGCTGTCCAACAGCTTTCGCGTCCGGATCACCCGTTTGGCGGCCCGAACATTCCCATTTTTAAAATGGCAGTCTCCTTCCAAACAGCCGGCCACATAGACACCATCGGCGCCGTTTTCAAAGGCCTTCAGAATATGAATCGTATCAACCTTTCCGGAACAGGGAACGCGGATAATTTTTACGTTGGGTGGATAGGAGATCCGTTGGCTGCCTGCCATGTCCGCAGCGGTATAGGCGCAGTAGTGACAGCAAAAGGCGATAAGAATCGGTTCAAAATCTTCCATTATTTCAACATCCTTTCCAGCAATCCGTCGAGCTTGGCCAGAATCTGGTCGTCTTCAAACTGCATCAGTTGTATGGCCTTGGCCGGGCACTCGGATGCGCAGACACCGCAGCCGTGGCACTTGGCCGGGTCGATTTCCGAGTAACCATCGGCATTGATAAAAGGAACGCCAAAGGGACAGGCCCGGACACAGATCAGGCAAGCGGCACATTTTTTTGCATCGACCCGGGCAACCGCTGCGCCCAGATTGATGCCGTCGCGACTGAGTAAGGTTTGTGCTCTGGCAGCCGCGGCCTCGGCCTGGGCAATCGTCTCCCGGATGGACAGGGGGGCGTTGGCGGTTCCGGCCATGAAAAATCCTGGTGTAGAAAGATCTACGGGCCGCAGTTTGATGTGGTCCTCCAGAAAATAGCCATCCGATGTCCTGGGTACTTTAAAGATCGCAGCCAGATCTTCAGCGGATTCATCGTCACTGATAAAGCCGGTACTCAGGAGCAGGGCATCCGCTGAAACGGTTATGGATCGGCCCAGAATATGATCAGTGAAAGACACCTCCACCTGCTTGCCTGCGGGTTGGACTTTCGGGGGATGATCCGGTTCATAGCGGATAAAGATTACCCCTTTCTCCCGGGCAAGCTTAAAATAATCTTCCTGAAAGCCGTAGGTTCGCATATCCCGATAAAGAATCCAAACCTGGGCCTCGGGATTTTTCTCTAAAATTCTCAAGGCGTTTTTGATGGCCGTCTGACAGCAGACCCGTGAGCAGTTGGGATTATCCGGCTGCCGGGAGCCTACGCATTGAATCATAACCACGTTGTTCCATTCGGCAATCTTTCCCGGATGGTCTTCGAGCCAACTATCCGCATCCAACTGGGTCATGACCGCCGCATGCCGGTCGAGTAGAAAATCGGACGGGCGATTAGGCAGGGCGCCGGATGCCAGGATTGTGACGCCGTGGTTGATTTGTCGGTAAAACATCTGAGGCCCAACTTGCATCCCGGTTCTAAACAAACCCGGCATCCCGCTATGATCGACAATAAAGGCATTAGTAATGGCCTGAATATTGGGGTGTGCCATCGTCCGTCGGATCAAATCCCGGATAAACGTCTGGACGTCTTCTCCGGCCAGGGTTCGGCGGACCAGGTTAGCCACGCCGCCCAGAATGGATTGCCGTTCAGCCAGAAAGACCTTGAAGCCCTGATCGGCCAGCCGAAGTGCAGCAGTCATGCCGGCTACGCCACCGCCCACGATAAGGACATCGTGATTGATGGGCAAAAGGTTGTCCGGCAGGGGGCGGGCCTTTTTCACGGCCAGGACTGCCGCCCAGATCAACTGCCGCGCCTTAACATCGGCGTCTAACGGGCGATCCCTATGGACCCAGGTGTCCTGATCCCGAAGATTGGCGATTTCGAGCAGGTATTTGTTCAGCCCGACGCGACGGAGGAGATCCTGAAATCGGGTTTCATGCGTTCGGGGGGAACATCCCCCGATTACCACCCGATTGAGCTTGTGACACCCAATCGTTTCCTCGATATGGTCCATGGATTTACGGCTGCAGCCGTGCCCCACCCCTTCGGCCAGGATTACCCCGGGCAGGGTCTTCGCAAAGGCCGCCAGTTCCGGCACAGGGATAACCCCTCCGATATTTTCCCCGCAGTCACAGATAAAAACCCCAATTCGGGGTTCTTCGCTGGTCACATCCCGTTCCGGAATGAATTCGTCTTCGGTTTCGGTTATAGTCTTCTGACGGGATACATGCGCCGCTGCCCGACAGGCCGCTGCGCTGGCCTGGACTATGGTTTCAGGGATATCTTTAGGGCTTTCAAACATACCGCAGACATAAATTCCAGGCCGGGATGTCGCCACCGGATTAAAATAGTCGGTCTGTGCAAACCCATGGGCATTTAGCTTTACGTCCAGACGATCGGCTGTTTGCCGGAGATCTTCGTCGATCCGAAATCCGGTGGAAAGGACCACCAGATCAAATGACTCTTCGGCTGAAGGGCCTCCTTTATCAGAAACAAAACTGACGGTCAAACGATTCTGGTCATGATTTCGGAGTACGGTGTGCGGCCGGCTGCAGACAAAACGTACGCCGTATTCCTTACGGCTGCGTTCATAGTACTGTTCATAGCCTTTGCCGAAAGTCCTCATGTCCATATAAAACACTGTGGTTTCAATGCTGTTTTGAAATCGTTCTTTGGTAACTATGGCTTCTTTAAGTGCGAACATACAACAGACGCTTGAGCAATAAGACGACGCGTCTTTTTGCGTGGAGCGGGATCCCACACACTGAATCCAGGCAATCTTGGTTGGAATGCGGCCGTCTGAGGGACAGACTAATTTCCCCTGCGTGGGTCCGGAAGCCGACAAAAGACGTTCGTATTCCAGACCGGTAAGTACATCCGGATCATGGTAGCTTAATTGGTCTTGACCGGAGGGGTCAAAAATAGCAGCACCCGGGGCCAGGACCACTGACGCCACCGGCATCTTGATCCGATGTTCTTGGTCATCCACAACAATGGCGCCGGCCGGACAGCAGGCAGCTAGTGCCCGGGGATCCTGACAGCGACTCAGGTCGATGGAGAAGGCCTGGGGTGTCATCTGTGGATAGCGCATACAGGTGGGTGCCCGATGATCCAATCCGGGGTTAAAGTTGACACATTCTGGAAACTGTCTATGACATTCTCCGCAGGCCGTACATAGTGTTAGATCGATGTAACGGGGTGCGGTAGACAAAACTGCGGAAAATTCCCCGGCCTCGCCGGTCAGTTGGGTGAGGCGGGTCAGGGGCATTAATTGAATGTACTGGTTACGGTTACTCTCCGACAGGGTTGAGGAGATGGTGCAAAGGTCGCAGTTGTTGGTCGGAAAGGTCCGATCCAGAAGGGTTAATAATCCGCCGATCGCATTGGCCTTATCGATAAGCACAACGTGTTTTTGTGCCTCGGCCAGATCCAGCGCGGTTCGAATTCCTCCGATGCCGCCTCCGACCACCAAAACCCTGTCGCAGGTTTGGAATTGATCTTGTATTTTCATAGTTTTTTTTTCATTCTCATATTTGAAGTGTGAAGGTTTTTCGTCAAGAGCCGGCACCATCCAGAATATCCGGTAAGCGATGTTCCCAGCCCATAGTCTGAATCAGGACGCCCTGGGCCATTTTGCGGAGCGAAGCGACGGTCTCTCCGGCGATTTTAACCCCCTCCAATTCACGATCGGAGGACTTTCGGATACGTCGGATCAGTTCTTCGGACATTGAAGCACCCGGTTCATTGGTCGCAATATATCGGGCGACAGCGACCGATTTTATCAGAAAGACCGAAGGAATGATGGGCACCTTGAGCGTCGAGGCCTTCTGCATGAAACTCTCAAATCGGTTGATGTCGAATACCGGTGGTGTAATAAGGAAGCCGGCGCCGGCGGCAATCTTTTTTTTGGCCAGATCCAGTTGGGTATTCAAGCCGGCATCATTTGCAAAAGGCGCGATACAGCATCCGACATGAAATCTGGGCCTTCCTTCCAGATCAAAGCCGGCCAAATCCTTCCCCTCCTGAAGGGACCGGATTGCAGCCAGCAGGCCCAATTCATCCAGATCATCGACCGGAAGGGTGTTTCGGTCGTCGCTCTTGACCATTGATTCCCCTTGAACAACAATCAGCGTCTGAATACCGAGCACATGGGCAGCGAGTAAATCGCCTTGCAGGGCCATTCGGTTGCGGTCCCGCCCATAGACCGTAATAATGGACTCAATCCCCTGCTGCTGCACCAGAAGACCTCCGGCCAGTGCGCTCATCCTCATGATGCCGTTATCCATGTCCGGGACGACAATTCCATCAATGCGTTCCTTGATGTGTCGGAGGTTGGTCATAAACCGGGAAATGTCCACCCCCTTCGGTGTATTCATTTCTGCGAGAACGACGAACTCTCCGTTTTGTAATCGTTTTTGAATACTCATGGATTTCCTTCCTTAAAAAGAGTGGCGAGCAAGAAAGCTCCGCAATTAAAAAATTTTATCGGTTGTTAACGGAAACTTATTTCCTTCAAAATGGTCCATTAAATCATAAATCTGATTAAAGCAGGCATCCAGAATTAAGAACCGGATTATTTGGTATTAAGCAGATGGCGGGAACAATCAGGCCCGGAATGACATCCAGTACAAAATCGTTTTTGAGACATTACCCTGGTCTTTATCCGTTCAAATCCGCTTGGATCGTATTCATGATCAGTAACGGTAATTCCTGAAATATGATCAAGAATTTAATATTTAATTTTATCTAACTATTTCTAAAATAGCAATGAAAAAATTGAATAATGATAACGAATCTCAGGCACATTTTTTAGATAAATAAGCACGGACAGTCGTCCTTTGATAGGCTAACGAAACCAGAGAGTTATCGTTTAGCCGGAAAGGAGAACCGCCCGTTCCACTCCAAAAGGCTAAAAACGCTATCCAATACATAATTATCCTGGTTGCCTGGGGCTTTTTCAAGCCCTTCTTTTGAGTTTTTATTCCCTTAAAAATTAAAAACTTTGGCCTCTGCGGCCAGGTCTATCAAATGCGGTCCCCCATCCAGGACCATATTGGAAAAGAATTTGGCCTCGTCCACCTGACGGGCCTTGGCACAGGGGATTCAGACCCCGATAGGGATCTCGTTTTCCACCAGATAAGGCAGATAGTCCTTCGGGCAATCCCCTGTTGGGATTTTAACGGTCATGTCCCGGCTGGAGTCGGCCCAGAATACCCCATCATCAATCAAAAACAGATTGACCTTATGTCCTTTGGAATGGGCAATTTTAGCGAACTGGAAACAGCGGGTCGCTTTATCCCCATCATCTTTGCTTAAGACAAATAAAAAATTGGCCATCGTTACCTCCTGGTTAAACGATTAATCGCCTATTGGTGTCACCGGATCTCCTATTTTCACCTCCCCGCTTTCAATGACTTGGCAAAAAACGCCTTTGGTCGGTAAAAGGGAATATCCTCTATAGCTGTAGGTGTGGGACAGAGCAAGGTCTTTTCCAATTTGAATGATCTTTATCCTGGCTTTCCCGCACTGCAGTATTGACCCGCAGGGCAGTGAAGGGATATCGATTCCTTCGGTTCTGATATTTTCGGCAAAACATCCGGGGTCCATTGAAATACCGGTTTCTATGCAAAGAGTTTGAACATCCTCTTCGGCCAGGAGACTGACCTCCTTTTCGGTTCCGGCATGGGAATCCCCCGCCAGGCCCCAACCCACTCGGAGCAGGCCGGACCCGACATTTTTTTTGGGATCGGTCCGTTTAAGACTGAGGCAGACCGCAAGCACTCGGCCGGTTTTTTTCATGTCAAGCTATTTCGATTTCCCAAAATAAAAAAAAGTGGGTGGTTCTTTAAGTTGCCCTTTTCATTCAAAGGCCATTTCCGGTTTCCAAACCTTCCAGACCTTGCCCACTAAATCCGGTCCGGGTGTGAGGGTCGTTTTTCCCGGTTGCCATCCTGAAGGTGTGGCTTCACCGGTGGCCCGAACATGCTGGAAGGCCTTGACCTGCCTAAGGAGTTCCGAGATGTTCCGGCCGACGGGGGGAGTGACAATTTCCATGGCCTGAATGATTCCATCCGGGTCTATCAGGAAACGCCCCCTGATGTCAACCCCGGCCTCATCATCATAAACCCCATAGACCTTTCCCACCAGTCCTCCGGCATCGGAGAGCATGGGGAAGGGAATGCCGCCCTTGACCATCTTGGAAAGTTCTTCTTCATTCCAAATCTTGTGTATAAAACGGCTGTCCGTACTCAGCGAAAGGACCTGGACTCCGAGGGCCTTAAATTCATCGTATTTTACGGCGACCGCCGATAACTCGGTCGGTCAGACAAAGGTGAAATCACCGGGATAAAAACAGAGCACCACCCACTGTCCCTTAAATTTGGAAAGGCTGATATTCTCGAAACCACCGTCGATAAAGGCGTTCACTTCAAAGTCCGGTGCGGGTTTACCGACTTTTGCCGTCATGATACCCTCCTTTGGTAAATTGGTTGTTCCCGATTCGACCGATTCCGTTCGGGGTATCCCGATCGGACCCTTGGCCGGCTTTACACAAGAATCTTTGGCTGCAGCCATAATCTCCTCCTTAATTTTTGGGTGGAACAAGTGGAATTACCCGTCCAATTAACAACGATTTCCCTTCAAGACTTATAAACCGGTAGATTCAGCTTCCGGACAAAATGTTTGAAATTCCGTGTACCACCTCCTTCGCTTACAATTTGTAAAATTTCTTTCGGATCAATAACCTCTATCCCGGAAAGCATGGTGACCGGGGTATCTTTAAAGGCCTCTCTCAAAAGAGGGGTGGAAGTCCCCAAGAGGACCACCTCCCGGCAGGAGGCCGCAGCCTTGAGCAAAGGATCTATGGTATTATTGAGGAGTGTCGTTGAAGTGATCAGGGCAATCTGGCATTTAGGCAGCCACTCAAAGGCGGCCTCTTCCGGCAGGATTAATCCGGGCTGTTCCCATTTCTCAAAAATGGTCAGGTGTTTTACCCTTTTTTTCAGCTCGGGAACCATCGGGGCAAAGTATCCCACCATACCCACCTCATCCTGGGGGTGGATATCCAAGACTTTTAAGATATCTCCTTCCTGTGCCCCATTGATGTGATGATTGGTCAGGGCATTAGCCGCAGCCAACCCCACGGTGGCTTCAATTTTTTCTCCTGAATCGAGAAAGGGCAAAAGCGCGACTGCAGGCCTGCCGGCCAGGGGACGCAGGCCATGAAATACGGAACAGCCGCCGGGCAAATTCTGCCGGAAGGTAAAGGCCAGGCCGGTGTGGCCGGACTCGAGCTGCACGGCCGTATATCCTAAGCCGAGGCGCACATCCTTAACCCGTTCTTCTTTGTCTCTCTCTCGCAGGACTTGGATGATTTTTTCCTGGATGTTTCCCATGGGGAGGAAGGTTTCGACCTCTCTGAAAGCCCTTCACTCGGGCGAATTTTAAAGGGGTTATTCCTGTTTTTTAAATCTTCCGTCTGCCTTGATCCGATCCGTTTTTTTGATCTTTTTGGAAAGCCATCCGATTTTAACCGCCTTGGCGGCATTAAATTCCGGCACATAGGGCTTGATATCCAGCAAGGGGGTGCCGTCGACCAGGTCGACATTTTCAATGGTGAGGACGGGGCCTTTAATCCGGACCAGTTTGACAACGGATAATCCGATCGGGTTGGGCCGGTTGGGCGCCCGGGTGGCAAATACACCCCGGTAATGGGTGTCAAGAAAAGGAAGCACTCTCAGGGTAAATCCTTTGGATAGATGGAAATGGTAGAGCACGATGAGGTGAGAAAAACCTTCCAGATCTTCCAAGCCCACCGCATAAGCAGGATCCATCTCTATCGTCCCTTTAACCCCTTTCGCCCCAGTCGGTTGAATCGGCGTCCCCTCAATCCCCTTAAAAGGGGAATGAATAACGCCTATGGGTCTGTAAATTATTTCATTCATTTATTTTCTGCTTTTTTTTCCATAATTGAAGTCAAATTCTGAAGACGTTCTTCCGCCTCTTGGGTCATCTGCCTGAAAAGTGTGGCTATAGTCATCTCCTCCCTGATCAGGGCCACGGACTGCCCCATCATAAAGGCCCCTTTTTCCGGGTCCCCCTCGACCACCGCCCGTCGAAGTGAGGCTATCGTCAGATCATCGATCATTTTTTGATCTTCCCCCTGTCGTTCCAAGGCCATGATTTCTCGGGCCTGATTATTTTTGAGGACTCGAAATTCCAACCCGGTAAAACGACCGATAACCGTGGTATCCCTGTCCCCGGCTGTTAACACCGCTTGCTTATAAAGGGGATGCAGCGTGGCTTCGCGGGTAGCCAGAAGCCGGGTGCCCATCTGAACCGCCTCCGCCCCCAGGGCCAAGGCCGCAGCCAAGCCCCGACCATCGGCGATCCCCCCGGCCGCTATCACCGGCAATCCGGTTATATCCCTGACCAGCGGAACCAAGACCAGGGTACTTATTTCATCGGGACAGAGGTTGCCGCCGGCCTCGGCCCCCATGGCGATCAAGGCATCCACCCCGGCCTGATTGGCCCGTTCAGCCATCTCACGGTTGAAGACCACCTGCAAAACGATCCGTCCGGCCTCCTTGAATCGCTGCACCCAGGGCAGAGGATCCCCGGCAGAGAAAACAATAATGGGCACCTCTTCCTCGAGAACCACTTCGATGGCACCCGTTGCCGAGGTCAGGCGCAGGGGGATGTTGACGGCAAAGGGCTGGGACGTTTTTTGACGAAGCCGGCCAATTTCTTGCCGTAACTCATCAGGAGTAAAAGTGGCCGCTGCAATCGTTCCCAGCCCTCCGGCCTCACAGACCGCAGCGGCCATTTCAGCTCCGGTTATCCAGGCCATGGCCCCCTGGAGAAGAGGATAATGGATTTTAAGCAAGCGGGTTATTGAGGTTTGAATGTCTCACCTCCCAAGCAATTCTCCTTTTCCTTGAAAAAATTATATTTTTTTGGTTCCAGCACTTCTGTTCGGGGTAATCCGATCGGATCCTTGGACGGTTTTAGACATTAATCCTTGGGTTCTGGCCTATTGTTCTCCTTTCGACTATCATTTTTTATATTTTTCCCCTTCTTCTCAATGTGTCCTCGTCACTGATCGTTTTGGCGAATCTCTTCTGACTCTCATAGACGGAAATGACCGGGAGTCCGTTTAAGAGTCCCTTGACTTTAAGCAGCTCTTCCCTTCCGACCGGATCAACTCTGCAAGGTCTCAGGGGGGTATTGAGTTGTATCTCGTCGGGAAGGATTTGTTTTGTTATCCCAGCAATCTCTTGGGCCTGTTCTAGGTTTTCTTTTAAGAACATAAGTTGCAAGGCAAGCCTTCCCTGAAAATGTCTTTTGAATGCCTTTATCCCTTCCAGGATTGTATCAAATTTTATGCCTTTAAGGGGTTGATTTATCATTTCAAGAGATTCCTGTGAAAAGGTATCCAGTTTGCAGATAACGAAATCAGCACCTGACAACTCTTCCCTGACATCCGGTCTGCCCATCAAAGAGGAGTTGGTAATCACGGCAATAGGCTCCGGCCGGATTGTCTTGACGGCAGCAATCGTCTGCCCTAAATTTTTTGCCAGGGTCGGTTCGCCCCTTCCCGAGAAGGTAATATAATCAAGGGGTATATGGGGGAGCTTCTTAATTTCTTTCAAAATATCTTCTTGGGAAACGTACAGCTTACGTGTTGCCGTAAGGGAACCGGTTTTTCCCAATTGGCAATAGAGGCAATCGAAACTACATATTTTATCCTTTTGTGAAAGCAGGTCCACCCCCAGGGAACGCCCCAGCCTCCACGAAGGAACCGGTCCGTAGATATATTCAAATTTTGTATTCATCTGTTTTTAATTTTGTTCTTTTACCCTTTTCCTCCATCGGTTGGATTGAAGCTCCCCGCACCAAAGTATGTGGGAGACTTCCCGCACCGTGGTGCGGGGAATCTTCCATGCAAGGAAAATGTCTATTATTGTAGTTCGCTTGCTAACCCCGCAGCAAGCTACGGGGAATGCGCTCGCTATCCATGTTCGATCAGAGTAAAAAAATGGCCGCTGCTATCACTGTGGTCCAGAGACCATTCCCCCTGGTAACGCAAGTGGTGGAAAAGGTATCCACGATCTTTCCACTCATCCGATAAATTTCTCGTCTTTCGTCATAATCCTTTTGCGGATCAAAATCGATCCCCAGGGTTGTGGCCAGCATAGTGGAGGCCAGATCTTCGGCAAAGTCGCTCATGACTTTCTCGCTCTCGCCAAAGGCCGAATGTTCGGATAGATACCCATAATGACATTCGTCCGCCGGGACCGCCAACCCGATAGAGGCCCCCATTAGTCTTTCGGGTTCATTGGAACTGATCTTGGCCAGAACACAGTAGGTGATTTGACCCGGTAAAAGTTCTTTAATCCCATCATCAAAAGGAATGAGCTTACCATTGGGAGGAAAAATCGACGACACATAGACCAGATTGCATTTCTCGATCCCGGCATCTCTCAAGGCCAGTTCAAAAGACTGCAATTTGGCTTTATGTCGGCCAATTCCTTTGGTAAAGAAGACTTTTTGGGGAACCAGCCAGACCTTATCCAACCGGCCTGATTCCCTCCCGTGCTTTGGTTTATAGGGCATGTTGCCCCCCTTTTGATTATTCCGGAAAGGGTTTTTCCCCCAAGGCCATACGGCAAAGATCGGTAACGAAAATTTTGTTCAGGCCCCGGGCGGTGGTAGGACGTCGTAAAATCCGGTCGCATACGGGGCAAAGCGTTATCAGGGCCTCGGCCCCGCAGGCAAGGGCATCGTCGATATTTTTGGCCTGTATCTCCTGAGCCAACTCCGGGGAGATCCGGATGATCGGGGCCGTACAACATAAAGCCCTATCCCGCTCGTATTGTCGCGGTGGCCTCTCCACACCGATGAGTTCGAATATCTCATCAAGGAAGATGTCCTTTTCAGGGGTATACCGGGAGGCGCAAGGACGCTGGTAGGCCACTTTTTTGCCTAATTTGGTAATACTGCTTTGGTGATCTCTAAGGGTGTTGCGCAAATATTCAAAGAGGTGCATGTACCGGAAGGGGACCGTAATGCCGTAATCCTTGACTTTGGCGTGCACCATGGCATAACAGTCATCGTGGAGGAATATGATATCCCGGCCCAGCTCAGCCAACTGGTCGATGAATTTACGGGCTCCTTTTTCAATAGGGCTCTCCTGGCCGACATGTACGTAGCCGATGAGGCAGAAATAATCCCCGCCTTTGACCACGGTCAGGCCTTCAAACAGCCGTCCCTCGAGGGCCCCTTCGGGAATCTGTCTTTCCATGACGCAGAGTGACAGGACGGGTTTGTCGGGATCCCCTGGCATCACCTCGCTCGGGATCTGGAAGGCCAGGTCCATTCGGTCTGCGCCCTTCAGGGGTACGGGGAAGGATGCGAACTTCTCCTGGGCCTTGACGATAAGGTCATAAGGGTCGGCACCGGTAGGGCAATATTCCCGACAGGCACAACAGGTGATGCACTTATGTAAGATTTCAGCCTCTTTACCCTCCCTAAGGGCCTTGATCTCCGCTACGGCTTTGTCCTGATCGTAATCGACCACCAGACACTTCTTCAAACAGTCGCCACACAGATCGCATTTTGCGGCCGTCCACATTTTATTTGCCTCCTGGCAAAGGGTTGTCCTTAAAAAATTCTGCCGGGCTCACGGCTCTTCTAAATTTCTACTTCATCTCCCACCTTGAGTTGAAGGCAGTTTTTCCCAAAGGTCTTTTCAAAGACCCTTTGTGCCTCCGGGCCGGTACAATGGCAGGGGACTACCCGTTGGACTCCAAGCCTCAGAAATTGATCGATGATGCTTTGGACTTTGGCGGGTTGAGCCCCAAACAAGTGAAACCCGCCCATCACCATATCAATAGGCCCGTCAATCTGAGATTTGGCCCTTTCCAGCCAATGATCCACACCCCCATGGGCACATCCGAATAGCATCGACCAGCCTCGTTGGCCTTTAATCAGAAGGGCCTGCTCAACAAAGTCGCCGGTTCCGTTAGCCAGCCTTTGAATCCCGGGGGAAATTTCACCCTTTTGGTTATGATTTAACGATAGCTGAAAACCGAGGTCAACAAGCCGGCGGCTTTGAACCGAATCCAGCAATCCTGGTAAAATCAACACTTCCGGGGAAGTTCCTTGCAGGGCCGTGATTCCCCTGGTGTGATCAAAATGTCCGTGGGATAGAATTATTTTTTTTATGCTCCGACGAGTGATATTCAACACCTTAAGATTATTTCGGAGTTTGTCCGGATCCTCTCCCGTGTCGAACAAAATTTCGGGTTCATGAAGGAAGCAGGAAAACCCCCAGCCCGTCAGACAGCCGGACTTCGAGGTCGTTCCATCAAAAACAACTGTAATCTTCATAGTGACTTAAGAATAAAATTCTACGCAAAATGGAAAGAATTTATTGCAGAACAAGCCGTTGACCCGGACCAACCAAGGTATTTAAAACGTTTCGAATATCCAATTTTGGTTCCGGCTGGTCCGGGTTGGGTTAAATAATAAGAACCTCGCCGAAAAAGCACGAGGTTCTTCAGGGGTGGTGAATAGTCACTCTTTAGGTTTTTGTTTTTCTAATTCCCCCAGCCGTTGTTCAATAGAGCTGAGGATGTCCCTCAGGGAAGAGGCTTCATCCTTAAGCTGAGAGGCCTCTTCTTCGCTGGTTGGGTTATAGGACGGAAAGAATCCCCGTCTGGCGGCCCAGGGCCTAAAAAAATAACCCCCTAAACCTAAACCCAACCCCATGAGGCCTCGGCCCATACCACGGCCTCTGCCGAACCAGCCCGAACCGGCTGGGTTTCGGAGAGCGCCGGTTCCACAAAATCCTCGGCCTCCTCCTGTCCTTGATCCCATTCCCATGGGACCCGTGCGATCAAAACCTGGCATATGCCTTCCTCCTTCTTAGCCGGAGTTGGTTCCCCAAAGGGAACCCGGCTTCTAAATTAGTCCAACTCCCTTTTCCCTTCCGACTAGTTCGAAAATAAGGTTCGAGGTTCAATCTTCTACCGGCCTTATTTTCATGTCCCGGCTTCCGAAGGGAAGCCTCCTTTTAGGGTCGGCAGATCGGCTCCCGGATGGGAGCCTCTTCGAAAGCTCGACAGACGGTCGGCTTTGCCGACCTTATAGAAAGGCTCCCATTCGGGAGCCGCGTCGAGCGGCCCGACCGGCTGGTGGTGTCACGCCACTATCGTGGCATGACGGCTTAGTTCGAAAATAGAGTTCAAAGTCTAATGAGCCTACTTTTCATGATTTGGTAGTGTCACGCCGCTATCGTGGCATGACGGCTTAATATATCTTCCAATAGCCTGACGTAGTGTGTCCCGGGCCAGCAGGGCGCAATGCCGGTGATCCACCGGAAGCCCCGGCAGGCTTTTGGCAATCTCTTTTTCATCAATATCCCAGGCTTCTTCCAACTCTTTCCCTTTGGCCAGGGCCGCGGCTGCCGAGGCGCAGGCCCGGCTGACGACACATCCTTTGACCCGGAAACGGCTGTCCGTGATCCGATTCTCCCGGATTCTTAATGAGATCTCCATAGAGTCGCCGCAAGGTCCGGTCACGTAGGCCAGCCCGTCCGGTTGGTCGATGATTCCTTCGTTATAAGGGCCCAGCCAGGGCTGAACGGCCTGACCGGGAATGGAACCTGGTTCGTCTTTATCTTTAGAAAGCGGCATGGTGTAAAAATGGGCCCTATCTGATGACATTGTTCTTTAATCAACTCCCTAATCCTTAAGCAAGTGTTCCTGAATTCTTCCCCAGATTGTTTTAATCTCTTTTCCCAGGCCGTTACGGCTCAATTCCGGGAGTGTTTTTCCCTGGATCATGGCCTCAGTGACTACCGGGTCATAAGGGAGACGCCCGGCCAATCCGAGTCCTTTCTCCCGGCAATAGGTTTCAATTCGGTCGGTCATTTCCTGGTTCAGGTCATATTTGTTGATCAGAACCATCCCCGGGATCTGGAAGTGACCGGCTAACTCAAGGACCCGATTCAAATCATGCAGACCGGAAAGGGTCGGCTCGGTGACGATCAAAACCCCGGTAGCACCGGTCAGGGAAGAGATCACCGGACAGCCGATGCCCGGGGGGCCGTCAACTAAGATCAGAGACAGACCTTTCTCTTCAGCCAGATCCTGTGCTTTGCCGCGTATGAGGGCTACCAGCAGGCCTGAATTCTCCTGTCCTGCCCCCAACTGGGCATGGACCATCGGCCCAAAGCGTGTTTCGGAAATAAACCATTCTCCGCATAGGGCTAAAGGAAATTCAATGGCCCCGAAGGAGCAGAAATGGACACAGACGCCACAGCCTTCACAGGAGATCGGATCCACCTGAAAGTCTTCGCTGATGGCTTCAAAACGGCATACTTCCCGGCATCGTCCGCAATCCGTGCATAACTCCCGGATAATCTTCGCCTTGCGCCCTCCCATGAAGGCCTCCTGGCTTTTAACCTCAGGCGCCAGCAGCAAGTGCAGATCGGGAGCGTCCACATCACAGTCGACCAGAATTTTATTCGGGACTAAAGCGGCCAAGGCACCCACCAGGCTGGTTTTGCCGGTGCCGCCTTTCCCGCTTAAGACGCATAATTCTTTTCTTTTATTCATAAACGTACCCCATAAACCCTATTCCGGATGAATGGGAGCTGGATTGCTCTCACATGAGACGATAGGTTTGGGAAGCGTTTTTTGGTGAGTACTATTTTTTTCATTTTTTTTCATTAAGGCTTTATTTTGGGGTTCGGATATAATTAAATCAAACTCCATGGTCTTAAGGAATTTGACCGCTGTCTGTAAGGGTATCGTTGAATGGATTAATGATCCATTCTGAACAATGATATAATGAACCTGATAATCAGCGTCAATGTGCATAATTTTTACCGGGTTTTTCATAGCCCCTTCTTTCTAAAAAGGATCAGCCGCCTTCGTTTCAGGTCATGCCCGGATTTTTTCTGTTTGCTTCTTAATATCCAGAAGCAGTTTTTGAAATTCTTCCTTCAATTCCGGCCGTATTTCAACCAGTGACTGTCCTTTCGCATACCCTTCGGCAATCCTGCGCTCAAAAGGTATCTCCATTAGTAAAGGGATCCCTTCGGATCGCAGATAGCCCTTGGTTTCATTATTTCCAATGTCGGCTCGGTTCAGGATCACTCCGCAGGGAATATTCAAGGATCCCAAAGCCGCTACGGCCAGTTTCAAATCATAAAGTCCGAAGGGGGTCGGTTCGGTCACCAGGATGGTATAATCCGATCCTTTGACGGTCTGAATGACCGGGCAGGAGGTGCCCGGTGGGGCATCCAGGATAGCCAGGGCATCATTCTTTATCCGCTTTTTGACCTCCCGGATCAAGGGGGGGGACATGGGCTCCCCAACCCGCAAGCGGCCATGAACAAAACGAATGGCCCCGGACCAACCCTCTTCTATCTCTCCCAATTCTTTTTTCCCCGGGTTCAGGGCCTTGGGTTCGCAGACCAGGAAGCACCCCCCGCAGGCATGGCACATTTCCGAAAAAGTCAGGATCGTTTCTCCGAGCACCAAAATGGCCTTGAACCGGCACAACTGGGAACAGGCCCGGCAATAGGTGCATTTGGTTTCATCGACCACCGGGATTTGAGCATAAATGGTCTCTTTATTATCCCAGCGGGGATTCATAAAAATGTGGCCATTAGGGGCTTCCACATCACAGTCCAGGAGCTGCACCGGTTCTTTCAAAGATAGCGCCAAGGCTACGGCCACACTGGTCTTGCCGGTTCCCCCTTTGCCGCTGGCAATACTAATGATCACAGACATTGTCTCCGGTAATCAGGGTTTGATTGACATACTGGGCGATCAATGCTTCCGGAGCCAGTTGCGGTGCCCCGGTCAAGACCTTGATCCCCCGTTCATTAAAAAGGCTGACAGCCCTTTGGCCCATGCCGCCGGCAATGATGAGATTGACTCCTTTTTCACCCAGCCAGCGGGGCAGGAGACCGGGTTCATGGGGAGGTGGAGTGACCATCACTTTTTGGATAATGTTTTTTCCCTGTAAGTCAATCAAGGCGAATTGCTCGCAATGACCGAAGTGATTGCAAAGCATCCCCTCGGCCATGGGGATGGCGATCTTTAAACTATCAGACGTTACATTGATTGCGTTCATTATGGGTAAGACCTCCGTTATCGGTTTTATAATTTCTTTTTTATTTTGATCGGCGGTGGTTATTATTTTTTCAATAATCCCATCCAGGGCCTCTTTAACCGCCGGTGCCGGGTTATTAAATAGATAGGCCTGTCCTTCATCCCCTTTTTCCATGAGTTGAATGTCAAAAGGAATACTTCCCAGGAAAGGGACCTTCATGGAGACGGCGGTTCGTTTTCCTCCGTCTTTTTTAAAGATGGCCGATTCCTGACCGCAATGGGGGCAGATGTAGCCGCTCATGTTTTCCACCAATCCCATAATGGGCATGTCGACCTGTCGACAAAAATTGATAGACTTCCGCACGTCGGACAAGGAGATTTCCTGAGGTGTGGTGACGATGACCGCTTGGGCACCGGGAATGGTCTGGGCCACGGTCAGGGGTTCATCTCCGGTCCCCGGGGGGGAATCAATAATCAGGAAATCCAGGTCTCCCCAGATCACATCGGCTATAAATTGCCGAATGACCCCGATCTTCAAAGGACCGCGCCAGATAGTCGGTGAATCCTTGTCAGGCATCAGCACTTCAATAGAAATCACCTTTAAGAGGTCATTGACGGGAATGGGGTAAATCCCATCCTTGTGTTGAAGGGGTGTCTGGTTGTGGATACCAAGCATGCGGGGGATGCTCGGTCCGTGGAGATCGACATCCATAAGGCCAACTTTGTAGCCTTTTAATGATAATCCGGCGGCTAGGTTTACGGCCAGACTGCTTTTCCCGACCCCTCCCTTTCCGCTCATAACCAATAATTTATTTTTTATACGGGATAATGATCTATTGATGGCGGCATCCTCCTCCGCCCGTTGGGGTTCCTTCCCCGCATTGGAATCGTGTGCACAACTGCTGTTCATAACTGAACCTCCTTTCAAGAATTTTTTATTTTTTCAAATTTATCTTTAAAAAAACCATTTTTCTCAAAAACCCTTTTATCTCTCACAGAGTTCACAGAGAGCAAGGAGTTTGAGCCCCACCCATGGCGGAGTGAGAGGTGGCCCCCCAATGGGCGGGGCTCATCCGGTTTTTGCCGGGAAGATATTCCTTTCTATTTAGTTCTCATCCGGAAATGATCTTTCCGGATGAGAACATACCGTGGTCGATTTGTCTCCATGGCCAGAAACCCTTTGAAAAAGGGGTTTCTGGCCAGAGCTTCGAGTCAGAATCCAGGTATTTCCATCCGGAAATTTGAATTTCCGGATGGAAACTATTTAATCTCTATTCCCTAACCATGGTCGTGCCGCATTTGGAACACTTCAGGGTGTTGCAGGGTACTCCCCGGCCATGGGAGCTTTTATTGCCGCATTTAGGGCAGAGACAATTCCCGCCGGCTCCCATGCCGGCCCCTCCGCCCAGGCCTCTTCCTGATCCAAGTCCTCCCCCTCCGCCCAGGCCTCTTCCTGATCCAAAACCTCCACCAGAACCTTTTCCGGCCGGGCCGGTACCATCTCTTCTTGGCATAATTCCTCCTGTTTTTTTTTGAACTTTAAAATTTTAGCTTTACCGTGTCCTTAATTCCGAAATCCGAAATCCCCCCGGGGCGTGGGCCCCTCCGGGCCGGAGGCCGAAATCCGAAATTTTTCAAGCCCAATGGCCTTCAACATTAGGTGCCTGAACATAATTAATTTTGCCTTGTTTAAACTGGATGACGGCATCTTTAATCGTTCCGGATATCCCCACCGCCACTTTAATTCCGGTGGCCTGCAAGACCTGAAACGCTTTGGGGCCGCAGTTGCCGGTTAGAACTATTGTAGCTCCACGTTCGACAACCGTTTGGGCGGTCTGGATACCGGCGCCTTGGGGTAATTGCAGGTTCTGTTTATTTTCTATAATCTCAAAATTCATTGTTTCCGGATCGATCAGGATAAAAAAGGCTGCTCGGCCGAAACGGGGATCGATTTCGCTATCCAGACTTTTTCCTTTAGAACTAATGGCCAGTTTCATGTTTTTTTTACTCCTTCCTGGTTAATGAGTCGGCAAATAAAACACCGCAAACTCATCCTTCGATAACGGTAATAGCACCGGTTTCACAGACTTCGATACAACTCTCACAACCGAGACATTCATCTCCATTGACCACCACTGCCTTATTATCTTGTAACTCATAGACTCCCACCGGACAGACATCGACGCAATTTCCATCACCGACGCATTTTTCAGTGTCCACCGTCACTACAAACATTTTCTCTGCCTCCTTCTTCCCTTTCTACCCCGACAGCAGGGAACTTTTAAATTTCCCTGCAAATAGTCTCCGATAATCCGATCCACTTCTCCAAAGACGGAAAAAGCTACATCTATTCCCCAGTGATGTAATCCCATCCTGTCCTGATTGCGAATTCCGCCGCAAATCAACTGGTCTATTCCCAGTTGCCTCAGATGAATTATTTTTTCATTCGGGGGCCAGGGGCTGATGTCCAATTCCCTTTTTTCCACCAGACGGTTGTTTTCGATTTGCAGGACCAACAGCCTCCGGGCACAGTCCAGCCGTGGAGAAACGCGATCTAAAAAAACCGGTATAGCCACTCTTGTCATTTTTAGCCCTCACCCCCATTTAATATCAAAAAGGATGCCAAGAGTCTAATTAGACAGAAATAATAATAATATTAATATGTTTTGAGATGACAGCCTCAGTGGGAGGGCAAGCCGGAAGTTGCAATTTGCAATATTTTCATTGCAATATTGCAAATTGCAATCGTGCGGGAATTTAAGCGGGGTGTTTTAGTTTTCGCCACAGGGTGGTGGGATGGATCCCCAATTCCTTGGCGGTCAGGGTGCGGTTGCCGTGATATTTTTCCAGGGTCTGTTGAATGAGCTCCCGTTCCCGGTCTTTTAATTTATTTTCAAAAGGAGGTTGGAGATCGTCTATCTCCCTGGTTTCCTTGGGCAGTTCTGGCGGCAGATGGGCCAGTTGGATGGTCGAACCATGGCAGAGAACAAAGGCGTGCTCAATGATATTTTCCAACTCCCGGATATTTCCCGGGTACTCATAATTCATTAAAATATGGAGGGCCTTCGGAGATAACTGATTGATTTTTTTGCCTGTCCTAAGGTTGAATTTGTTCAGAAAATGTTCGATCAACAAAGGGATGTCTTCGCGGCGTTCTCTTAAGGACGGTAGATCGATTTGGATCACTTTCAGCCGGTAATACAGGTCATCTCTGAATAGGCCGCCCTTGACCAGACCTTTGAGATTTTTATTGGTGGCCGAGATCAATCGGGCCTTGACCGGTTTACTGACATTAGAACCCAGAGGTTCATAGGTCTTTTCCTGAAGGACTCGTAATAACTTGGCTTGTACCTTCAGGGGCAGATCCCCGATTTCGTCTAAAAACAACGTTCCCGAATCGGCTTGGGAAAATTTTCCGGGTTTATCCTTTTTGGCATCCGTAAAAGCCCCGCGGACATAGCCGAAAAGCTCAGATTCAAGCAGGGTCTCCGGCAAAGCGCTGCAATTGATGGCCACAAAGGGTTTTCCCTTCCTCGGACTCAGTTCGTGAATGGCTTTGGCGAGCAGTTCCTTGCCGGAACCGCTGGGACCCTGAATCAGAACAGTGCTGTCGCTTTGGGCGATGTCAGGAAGATTATTAAAAATTTTCTGTAGGATATCACTCTTGCTGATAATGTCGTTTAAGGTATACTTTTGGGTGATTTCTTTGCGCAGGGCCTCGATAGTGCTCAAATCCCTAAAGGTCTCGACCCCGCCCATCATCCGGCCCTGGCTGTCTTTCAGGACGGCAGTCGTTACGCCGATGGGAATAACCTTTCCATGGGCATCTAAAATATTGACCGGCAGATCCACCACATTTTTTCCAGTTTTCAAGGTCCGGGCCAGGGCACAGGCCTCCTGACAGATATCGGCCTGAAAGACCTCAAAACATTTTTTGCCGATAGCCTTTTCTCTTGGAAATCCGGTTATTTTTTCGGCCGCTTGATTGAAGGAGGTAATCATCCAATCTTTATTGATTGTAAAGACCCCCTCGGTGATACTATCCAGGATAATTTTTAAAAAGGCCGGTGTGGACTTCATTTAACTAAGATTATCATTTTTGGGAATTTTTTCAAGCCCTTCTTTAAAAAATAACGGGTTTATTCGGATCGGCGATAAAAAAATAGGCTGATATGGATAGATAATTGATAAAGTCGCTTTTAATCCCCGTATTATTTTTTTATTTGATTACAAGAAATTCTTGTGATACATTTCCCAAATTAAACTGAATTCCCCGGCCGGTAGTGAATCGTTAAAGGGTCAGAGGGAATGGGCGCAGGCTATAAAGATAGTATTCAGTTTCCATCCGGAAATTCGAATTTTCGGATGGAAACACCTCGATTTCGGCCGGTCGATTTTATCGACCTATGCTAAGGTCCCCATTCGGGGACCGGCATGAAGCTCTCGCCAGAAATCCTTTTTAAAGGATTTCTGGCCAAAGAGGATAGCCGGCAGATGTATGTTCTCATCCGAAAAGATCGTTTCCGGATGAGAACTATTCAGGGAAAGGGACCATGTTTTTTAAAATCAGTTTATATGCCGCTTTGATTATTTTTGGAATCGGGACAGGGGTCAAGATTTTAAGGTGGTTTCGACGGTGGACCGGTGATCCCTCCGAAAGAATATCCGCTCCTAAACGATTTTTAGAGGCCCTCAAAGGAGTTTTCTCCGTCTTTTTCAGCCTAAAACTGTTTCATCTCATTAAGATCTGGTTTTTGGAGGTCTTCCTTCAGAAGCAGATAACCCGGGAAGGGTTTGTCCGCTGGTTCATGCATTTTTGTATCGCCTACGGGTTTATCCTGCTGCTCCTTATGCATGCCCTGGATCGCTATGTCAGCCAGAAGCTCTTTCCCGAATACTTCTCGACCCTCAATCCTTTTCTTTTTCTGAGGAATCTGTTCGGGGCCATGATGTTGTTAGGCCTGGCCATCGCCGCCTATCGCCGGATCACCAACCGGATCATGCGTCTGACCACGGGGAGTGCGGATATCTATGCCCTGGTGATTCTGGCCTTGATCGCCCTTTCCGGGTTTTTTTTAGAGGCCACCAAGATCGTTTCCCACCAGCGGTATGAGGAAATGGTTTCCGAATATTCTTCCATATCCGACGAACAGGAAGCCGATGCCCTGAGGGCCTATTGGGCCAGAGACTTTGCCGTGGTCTTCCCCAAGACCCCATCCACGGAGGCCGCTGTCTTGACCAAAGGCCGGGAGGTCCATGTCCTCAATTGTGCCTCCTGTCATTCCAGGCCGACGGCGGCTTTTGTGTCTTACGGGCTGGCCAAGGCAATCACCCCATCGGCCCTTATCTTGAGTCAGAAAACCATCCGGGAGTCCCTTCTTTATTTCCATTTTCTGGTCTGTTTTCTCGGGCTGGCCTTGCTGCCGTTTACCAAATTTTTCCATATCCTGACCAGCCCTCTGGTGCTTCTGATCAACGGTGTGATGGATCGACCCAAGGCCTCTCCCGCCAATATAGCCACGGTTCAGGCTATTGAGCTGGATGCCTGTACCCACTGCGCTACCTGCAGTATCCATTGTTCCGTGGGACCTGTTTACCAATCCATTCCCAATATCCAAATCCTGCCTTCGGAAAAATTGAAGGCTTTAACTACCCTGAACAATAAAAACGGGTCGTCCCTCTCAACTCTTCCGATGATCCGGGAAGGGGAATCCATCTGCACCGATTGTTACCGTTGCAGCACCGTCTGTCCGGTGGGGATCGTTCTTCAGGACCAGTGGTTTGTTATGGATAAGGATTTGAGCCATCGGGGATGCCCTGAACTTTTCACCCGGACACGAGATGCCTTTGTGGAGAAATTTGATTGGGATAGAAAAAATGCCGTTATCCAACTACCGCCTTCCGGGAAAAAATTTACCCAGAGTGTCGGTCTTTCCTTACAGGCCAGCACTTTTTATGCCTGTTTTACCTGTATGACCTGTACCAACGCCTGCCCGGTGGTGGTTAATTATAAAAATCCTCTGGAAAAACTTGGATTGCTGCCGCATCTTATTATGCAAAGTTTAAAATACGGACTTCAGGATAACGTCTTGGGAGCCAGGATGGTCTGGGACTGCCTGGGTTGTTATAATTGTCAGGAATCCTGCCCCCAGGGGATCCGGGTAACCGATATCCTGTTTGAACTTAAAAATACGGCTTTTCAGCAGGGGAAAAGCCGGACTCCCGGCGAAGGGGATTTAGTGACTTAAGAATAAAATTCTACGCAAAATGGAAAGAATTTATTAAAGAACAAGCCGTTGACCCGGACCAACCAAGGGTTTTAACACATTTTGTATATCCAATTTTGGTTCCGGCTGGTCCGGGTTGGGAGAAAAATCATGAAATACAGCTTATTCCCAGGATGCAAGGTCCCTTATTACGTCCCCCAGTATGAAATGGCCAGCCGCCTGGTGCTCAATACCTTGGGTCTTGAATTAGAGGATCTGGAATTTAATTGTTGTGGATACCCGATCCGTTTTCTGGACTTCAGGGCCTTTATCTTCTCCTCGGCCCGAAATATTGCCATAAGCGGCGAAAAGGGATTGCCCTTGTTATGTCTTTGCCAGTGTTGTTACGGGACCTTACGCTATGCGGATCATTTACTCAGAAAAAATGAGCTTCTTTTGAAGGAAGTCAATGAATGGTTAAAAGGTGAAGGTCTGCGCTATCCGGAGCAGGTGGAAATAAAGCACCTTTTAAATGTCCTTTCTGAGGATATCGTTCCGGAAAGTATCTTGGGGAAAAATGTCCGGCCGTTTCAGAACCTCAAGGTTGCCGCCCATTATGGTTGTCATATCTTACGCCCCCGCGATGTGGTTCAATTTGATAACCCCTTTAATCCGAGTAAATTTGAGAGGCTGGTTGAAGTCACTGGTGCCGTCAGTGTGGATTATCCGCTCAGGACCCAATGTTGCGGGGAGTCCTTGTGGGGTAAAAATAATGATTTGTCCCTGGAACTGACCACCAAGAAAATAGAAAGTGCCAAAGAATCCGGAGCTGATGTGCTCTGTGTGGCCTGTACCCATTGTCAAATGCAGTTTGACCGGGTCGGGGAAATAATGGGAAAAGAAGCGGACGAAAATCAGGGAGTGCCTTCTCTCCTTTATCCCCAGTTGCTGGGTCTGAGTCTGGGGTTGGACGGGGCGGCCCTCGGTTTAAACCAAAAGATACTGGATACCCTCGCTAAAAGTCTTTCATAACCTCTTGAGCTGTTTTGACCAATAGAATTTAACGGTTTCCCAACCCGGACCAGCCGGAACCAAAATTGGATATACAAAATGTGTTAAAACCCTTGGTTGGTCCGGGTCAACGGCTTGTTTTTTAATAAATTCTTTCCATTTTGCGTAGAATTTTATTCTTAAGTCACTAAAAAGTCCAGCCGGTAATATTCCTGAATTCCTGCTTTGACGGCATGACGATATTAGGAACGGGGCCATTCAGCCATTTAATTCATGGTTACTTTTTTCTTAATACTATGGATAGGATAAATATTTCCAGGCCGGGGTTGGTAACTCAGGTTTATATCCAACCAGATGGCACCCTTGGGCACCGGTATCTCAAAGGTCTCTTCTTTGGGAGCAAAAGGCTGGATACTGGTATCCCGGATCAGGCCGAGTTTTTTATCCGGTCCAAGGGCCATGAGCGGGCTGCGGCTGTCGGTCGCCTGGGGCATGTAAATTTTTTCTGTCTGAAAAAACTTCTGTCCGTTCGTTAGGTATGCAGTCACTTCCAGGACCACCCGGGTTCTGGTCGGTCACCCATCAGGGATACGATGCCCGGCTTTGTTGGTAATTCGGGTCTTGACAACGGCCATAGGCTGGTATTTTTCTTCTTCTATCTGAAAGATATAACCCAGGGTTTGTACTTCCATGGGCAGGGCATTTTTTAATCGGGCCGCTGTTTCTTCTCGATTGTTAAAATTGGGCAGGCAGGTGTGATCCCGCTTGGGCATGTGGCAGTCCTGACACGTTTGAGATCCGCCCGATGGGATATAGGCATGGAGATAACTGCCGTAGAGGGTGGCGCATTGGGTCGGAATCTCAGATTCCAGATTGGGGCCTAAACCGTGGCATTGGCCGCAAAAGAGGGCCGATTTCATAAAAGTGCTTTCCCGCACCTTTTTTACATCCCCTTTGTGATCATCAAAGCGGCGCCGGAACCTCTTCCCGTATAAGACGCCCGGTTCCGGTTTGTGGTGGATCACGGCCTTATCCTGATGACAGACCAGGCAGCCGATGTTTAATTGTCTGACGAGTTTTTTATCATCACGAAGGACGGCTGCCGCCAGTTCGGCAGCAACTGCATCGGTAGCTTGGTTTAATTGAGGAAGATGGCATTTGGCACAAGGGAAATTGGCCTTGGTGGCCTTCTTAGGGTCTTTCACGGCCAGGACCCCTTCCTTGAGGTATTTAGACATGAAGATCCAGTCATCCATACCCATTAAGGGACGGGCATGATGGGACTTCTCCCATTGGGCGTATTGCTTCGGATGACACTCCTGGCACCGGGCGGAATCATAGCGTTCGATCAGTTCCTTCAGAGAATGGATATCCTCTTTTTTCCCTTCCCCAAAAAGATAGGGAGAAACCAACAGGACGCTTAAGATGGTTGCTAAAACCAAATAAAGGAGCCATCTTTTTTTGTTTATGGTTCTATCCATTCCTTCAAAAATCCAAATGAAAGCGGTTCAAATATCCCTGTAGTTTTTCCCTGCTCTCGTTGTTCAGCGGCGGGCAGTCTTCCACTCCTTTCACCCCTTCGGTAACGGCCACGGCAAAGACCATACAGGTCGGTTGACCGCATTCACGGCAGTTGGTTTTTGGTAGCATCTTCAGGACCTCAAAGACCTGCGGACGGGGCAGGCTTTCATAGGACGGTTTGATTATAGCCCTCTTTTCCCAGGTCTCATTAATTTCTCTCTTGAGCCACTCCAGGATCCGGTCGGCCTCTTGCTCATCACGGAGGGCATTAATGGCAATCTTATCGGGATGAACGGTGATCAGTTTGCCCTGAGGCCTGAAGGTCACTGCCGGGGGATCCTGATAGTACTCATCTCCACCAAGAACGGTATTGAGATAAGGAAGGACTTCCCTGATATCCTGATCCAAGCGGGCGATACAGTGCAGAGATTGAAAACCGGGGTTGCATTCGGGCCGAAAGATTTCTTTACTGTAGCTGTTTAGTAACATGAGCCATTCTCTTCATTCTAATTCCTTTACCCTGAGCCTTATACCTTACACCTTGAACCTTTCTTTTACGGTTTACAGGTGACATGACAGATGCCGGTAGGCGTCTCTACAGCAAAAGGGAAGTATTTTCGTTTGAACCACAAGGCCACATTGACCAGGCTGATCAGGACCGGAACTTCGACCAGAGGGCCGATGACGGCCGCAAAGGCCGCCCCGGAGTTGATGCCGAAGACGGCTATCGCCACGGCAATGGCCAGTTCGAAATTATTGGAGGCGGCCGTAAAGGAAAGGGTGGTGGATTGTTCGTAAGTCGCCTTGACTTTCATCGACATATAAAACGAGATAAAGAACATGATGACAAAATAAATGGTCAGCGGGATGGCGATGCGTATCACATCCAATGGCAGTTGAACAATAAATTCCCCCTTCAGAGAAAACATGACGATGATGGTGAAGAGCAGGGCGATCAGGGTGATGGGGCTGATCTTGGGAATGAATTTTTCATGATACCAGGTCTTGTCCTTGATCTTGATCAGGGTGAAACGGGTAATGACCCCGGCGATAAAAGGAATACCCAGATAAACAAAAACACTCTTGGCAATCTGACCGATGGAAATATCCACCACTGTGCCTTTCAGGCCGAACCAGCCGGGCAGAATAGTGATGAAAATATAGGCATACAGGGAGAAGAAAAGGACCTGGAAAATGGAATTGAAGGCCACCAGACCGGCACAGTATTCGGTGTCTCCGGAGGCCAGCTCGTTCCAGACGATGACCATGGCGATGCAACGGGCCAGGCCGATCATGATCAGGCCGACCATGTATTCGGGGTAGCCGGCCAGAAAGAGGATGGCCAGGAAGAACATCAGGATCGGGCCGATGACCCAGTTCTGGATCAGGGAGAGGGTCAGGACCCGGTAATTTTTAAAGACTTCTCCAAGTTCTTCATATTTGACCTTGGCCAGAGGAGGGTACATCATCAGGATCAGGCCGATGGCAATGGGGATATTGGTGGTGTCAACCTGGAAGAGATTCCAGAATCCGACCACCTTGGGAAAAAGATAGCCGGAGCCCACACCGATCAGCATGGCTAAAAAGATCCACAGGGTCAGGAAACGGTCCAGAAAGGAAAGTTTTTTAGGAGTCCCTTCGGACATAGTGTTTTCCTCCTTTTATTCCTTTTGTTAAACGATCGTCTCCGCCCGGAGACCTTTTTTCAGGATCAACCCTCGGCATTGGTGCCTTCCTGAATTTTTATCGGCGGGGGTGTTAACGATTCAGGATCTGTCTGCTTTTTTTCCGGGGGGACCGGGGTAGAAGCTTGGGCACAATCCCGGTCTGGCGGCTTATTTTGATCTGAGAGGGTCCCCGGCTGAGGTCCGGTGGGAGCAGGGGAGACGGCCTTCTTGTCCTGGGCCAAAGAAACGGTGCCGCCCAACAGCAAAAAAAGGATTAAAGTAATCGAAAAAAGTAAGTGAGGAATCTTCATGACTGGTCCTTTGGTCGGCATCTTTCCTTATTCCTTCCTGTTGGCTGAAAGGCCTCTTTCTGCCTGGGGCTATAAGTGACCTCAAAGACCGGGACACAATGGGGGCGGCTGAGGGCCTTTAATTTCCTGCCCATAGTATCGCGAATGAAATGTAACGCCCCGGCCTGATCGGCATCCAGGTCGAGGCGCACGATGGTCTGAATTTCTTCCTCGGTAAAGGTCAAAACAATCGGCTGGCCCATTTTTATCCGGCGGCCTTTTTAAACCACTCGATCAGTTGGGCCTTGCCGGGAACCGTCCCCCGGGTCACTATTTTTTTGTTCACAACCAGGGCCGGGCTCTGCATAACCCCGTACCGGGCGATTTCCTTAATATCCGTAACATGCTCGAAATCGGCAGGCAGGTTTAATTCGCTTAGGACCTCCATAATCCTTTGGCTAAGGGCATGACAATTGGGACAGCCCTGGCCCAGGACCCGGATGGTCAGCCCGGCCGGTTCGCTTTCGGTGACCGGCCTGCCGAGATATTTCTTGAACTCGTTTAAAAAGGCCCGCCCGTATTCGGCCCTGGTCTTTTCTGAAATATAATTTTTCTTAGCGAGGCGGGAAACTAATTCCCGGGCCATTTCTTCATCCGTAGCCTGGGCCAGGGAGGAAGCCAGATCGTCCATCACTTCCTTGAGGCCCATAATCCCGACCCGAAAAGTGCCTACTTTGACTTGGGTAATATCCTCGGATTCCATTATTTTTTGTCCCTTTAAATGACTATATTACTTCATGATAATGTAGTTTATTAAAACCTCTGTCAAGAAAAAAATATCTCCCTCGGCCTGCCAATCCCTTGCACCCCGGCAACCCGGGTAACGGGAGGGGGATAGGCCGAACCGTAATTAAAAAAATAACTATCCGCAACAGGATGCTCCGGAAGGCTTTTCCTTAAAGGGCAGGATAACCTCCTGCACCAGAGACAGCGGCCACGGTCATGCCGGGGCCTTTTCTGCTTTTTGACGAGAGGCTTTTACGGCCTTTTTAACTTGGTCAATGTCCTGACGCTGTAGGTTGAAATTTTTGTTTTTTTCAATTCCCAGACCGGTCAGGACCAGGTAATTTTTAAGAGGGACTTGGGCATGTTCCATAATCTCTTTGCCACAACCGACTTCACAACCATCAATAACGATTACCTCCGGGACATCTTTAGCGGACTGAACAAAACCGCCCAAATGGGCCCCGATGCCGGCAAGGCAGTACATTTTCCCAAAACTTTCCTGAGTCAGTTCCACGGCCGCCTGGTTGGCCAGTTGACCGACATTGGAACCACCGGAACAGGGCAAGAGCATAATGTTTCCTGACGGGGCGCAACAATCATTAGCCATAACCGATTTCCTCCTTAGTAACTAAAGAATAAAAATCTACGCAAAATGGATAGAATTTATTAAAGAACACGCCCTGGACCCGGACCAATTATGGTTTATATATCCACCTCTTGGTTCCGGCTGGTCCGGGTTGGGCTGCTTATTTTTCGATCCACTTCTTGACATCTTCTTTAGCCGGGATTTTTCCCACGGACTTGACCTCTCCGTCCACCACGACCGCCGGGGTCCCGAATACTCCATATTTGGCGATATCCAGTATATTGGTGACCTTTTCAACTTGGGCGGGGAGCCCGCTTTCGGCAACGGCCTCTTTTACGATTTTTTCAGTTTGCAGGCACTTGGGACACCCGGGTCCCAGAATTTTAATTTCCATGTAATACTCTCCTCTTTAAGTTTGAATCTAAATGCATCGTTGTCTAATAATAGCCTATACCATGGCCCCATAAATCAACCCGGCGATGGTAGATAAGATCACCACCAATCCTGAATAGACCAGCATTTTCCGGGTTCCGATAATGCTTCTAATGACCAGCATACTCGGCAGGCTCAAGGCCGGTCCGGCCAGCAGCAAGGCCAGGGCCGGTCCCTGACCCATGCCGCTTCCTAACAGGCCTTGAAGGATAGGCACTTCGGTCAGGGTGGCGAAATACATCAACGCCCCGGAAACAGCGGCAAAAAGATTGGCCCACAGGGAATTGCCGCCAACGAGCGACTGGATCCATCGTTCCGGGATCAAGGCCTCATGACCAGGACGGCCCAGCAGGAACCCGGCCACCAACACCCCTCCAAAAAGAAGGGGCAAAATTTGTTTGGCAAAACCCCAGGTGGCTTGTCCCCAACCGGTGATCTCCTCTTTGCCAAACCAGGACCACAACTCCAGACCCAGCAGAATCAGAAAGCCGATCGTAATATACCATTTAACCGCCCAAACCGCCATCCAGAAACCGACCGGATGGGCCGGTTTCCCCCAGGCGGCAAAGATCAAAATGCCCACCAGGGTGGCCATGTAAACGACTTCCTTCCAGAGCGGGCGGGTTTTGGCCTCTTCTTCGGGCAGATAGAGGGTTCCGGCGATTCTGGCCTTCTCTTCCTTGAGATAGATAAAGTGCATGGCCAGTCCGACGATAAAGGCAAAGCATACCGCTCCCAGAGCCCGGGCCAGTCCCAGTTTCCAGCCCAAAATACGGGCGGTCAGGACAATGGCCAGGACATTAATGGCCGGCCCGGAATAAAGAAACGCTGTGGCCGGCCCGATGCCGCCTCCCCGGGTATAGATGCCGGCAAATAAAGGCAATACCGTGCAGGAGCAGACGGCCAGGATGGTCCCGGAAACCGAGGCCACGCTGTAGGCCAGGAATTTATTGGCCGCGGCCCCAAAATATTTAAGGATAGCCGCCTGAGAGACAAAAACGGATATGGCCCCGGCAATAAACAGGGCCGGTATGAGACAGGTCAGTACATGTTCCCGGGCATATTCCTGGAGCATCAGGAAGGCTTCCAATCCGGACTGACGGATCAGGACGCTGTCCCAGGGGACATAATAAGCCGCCAAAAAACCAGCAATAAGCAGCAATAAATAATACCGTTCTTTCATGGGATAGTCCTTTCCTAAATAATTACCTATTGATTATATAACTAATGAGTTGCTAATCAATAAAAAAATTACAGTTGAGCCATCCATTTTCTTTGTTCCTGTCCCTGATCTTTCAGTATCCTGGAAACCCCCTTCAGCAGGTCCAGGACCCCCTGGTCTTTGAGGCGATAGTAGGTGTGCAGTCCCTTTTTTCGGGATTCCAGGATCCCCGCTTGTTTCAGGATCGAAAGGTGCTTGGAGATATTGGCCTGCTCCTGATGGATGGGCGAAAATATTTCACAGACGCAGCGCTCGCCGTCCTTGAGAAGATCCACAATTTGCAACCGGTTCGGCTGACCCAAGGCCTTCAGAATGAAGGCTTGGCCTTCATAAATTTTCTGTTTTATTTCTTTTTTATCCTTCATAGGGTTATGTTCTTTCTCCTTAAGAATTCAAGGGGAAATAGACACCGGCAAGGGATCCTTGTGGTTTGGCAGCAAACCGTTGTCTTTAAGCCGTTCGTTCAGGTACTCGATATAGGCATTTACCCCGCCGTAGCGAAAGCCGGTCCTGGCCTTTTCTTTACCCTGAGGTTCGATAATCAATACGGTAGGGAATCGGGAAACGGCATAGGTCTTGGACAAGGCCTCATTTTGGTTTTTTAATGGAAGGGGCTGCGCTTTGTGCCGCGGAAAATCCGCCTGAAAAAGGATGAAATGGGATTGGGCATAATCCATAAAATTCCTTTGGGAAAAGATTTCCTCCTCCAATTTTTCGCACCAGGGGCACCAGTCGGAACCGACAAAGGCGGCTAAAATAGGAAGGTTTTTGGACCGGGCCGCTTCCTGAGCCTGTGCAAAATCGGTCAGCCAGGAACGATCGGGAATTCGTTCCTGAGTATTTATCCGGGTGCAGCCAAAGATGACCATCAAGGAAAGCAAGACACAAGTAAATCCTAAGATCCGGAAAATTATTTTTGACGGTTTCATGATTTTTCCAGTTTATAAAATTCTTTTTACAGTCAATTATTTTTCAGCAGGTATGTCCAGCCTGGTTCGCAAGGAATGATAAATGGCTTTTGCCCGGCAATTGGGGATGGCCTTTTGGGCTAAATGAGTCAGATGTTCAGTTAAATCAGCCAGATCTCCCGCCGGAAATCCCAGGGCCGCTTCGCCGGGTTGGATATCGGTTGCATCCCGGCAGCCGTAACAACCGAAAGTCATGTTCAACCGGTTTTGCATATAAGGGATGACGGCCGTATCCACACACATGGCTTGAAGGATTGCGGTGGTGAAATCCAATCTTCCTCCGCGGGTGTTTAAATAGGCCAGGGCCATTCACATCAGTTTTTCCACTTCATCTTCCACAATAACCACGTCCGGATCAAAGGAAAGGCGCTCGATAGGACCGGCTATAATCCCTTTGAACTTTCCCAGTTCCAGTCGGGGCATGGCCCTGATGGTCAAGGCCCCTTTCCCGGGATCTTTAAAAATACCAAAGGCTTTCAACATCTGCCCGGCTTCCAGATTTGGGGGCAGGGGCTTAAAACCCAAGGCTGCCGCTGCCCCCGGACAGGAAATGGATTCCGGGGTCAGGATTAATTCTTCCCCTTGCCGCGCCCGCATGATCAATTGGCAAAATCGATGGCCCTGGGCCACCGGTGTATCTTTCCAGGGTTCAAGGGACTCTAAAAACTTCAAGCCAACAGGAGGATGGGTCAGTTGGACGGCTTCCGAAATTTGTACGGCATGTTTTTCGATCGGTTTCATAACGCAAATTCCTTAATTAATTACTTATAAGGGGAATCTAAGATAAAAAGGTTATGCGGTTCCGAAACAATAAGATCAAACGTTTCGCTCTTTAACAGTCTTACGGCTTCTTCCAGAGAAACGGTAGAAGTTATGGTGCTCCTTTCCTGGATGATCCAATAACGACCCTTAAAATCATCTTTGATGAGAAAGATTTTTATGGTTCCCTGGTCAATGCATCTCATGGTAATTTTCAGGTGTCTTTTAAAAGTTCCTCGAAACCGTCAACGGAAGCGGCGAAAATCGTCGCCCCCTTGGCCTGTCGGGCCACCATGATGGCCTCGGCGATTTCTTCCTTGCTTACCCCCACGATCTTGGCCCCTTTCATAAAGGTAGTGGTACAAAGGGTGCTTTCCACCGCCGCGGCTACGGCGATCATGATCAGATGTTTGTATTTCGGTGGGATGAGCGGCAGATCCATGACGAACTTTCGGCCCCGGGCCTGTTCGAAAACGAACTCCGGGTTGATTTGAGACAAGACCCGCATGGGTCTGGGGTCTCCCCCGCTCATCTTTTCCATGGTTTTAAGTAATTCTTCCAAAGTTGGTTTTTTTCCTTCCATAAGCTGTCCTGCGCCTCCTTATAAGGTTTAAATTAAGAAGTTGACTTTTATCGAGACCTTTTTTATAAAAGTAAATAATTATATAGTAATATAGTAAAGTGGTCTTTTGGTGGTGTCAAGAAAAAAATAAAAGGGGGTCCTTTCTTTCCTTGGCAACAGTTAAAGACCAAACAAGTTTGCCATCTCGATTAACCGTGCCCCCAACTTCCTGGCCGATTCGATAGCCTCCGGATCATCCCCTATTTCTCCCAGTGCAAAAGCTCGGCCATGGACCCCTCGGTTGGCCGGGATCATCTCGTGTTTGAGGAAAAAGGCCTGAATCGCCGTTATGGCGCTTTCAATGCCATCTCTCCGGCCCACCACGACGGTGCCGCCGATCTTGTTTCGCAGCTTTCCCTTGAGACACCAGGTACGATCCATCAACACCTTGAGTTGCCCGGATACATTGTTGAAATAGACCGGAGTGCCCAGGACCATGATATCGGCGGCCAGGATCAGGGGGATGAGCTTCCGGCTCATGTCATCGTCAATGGCGCATTTGCCCGATTTTAAGCAGGTCCAACAGGAGCGACAGGGATCAACATGATAGTCGGCGATTTTGAGAAGCTCTCCCCCTGTTACGGATAGGATTTCTTTGAGCAGGTAATCGGTGTTACTGTTTTTTCTGGGGCTTCCGGAAATATACAGGACCTTCATAGAAAATAACCTCGTCGCCGTCGGCCTTTAATCTTTATAAAATTGAGTGTTTTCTATCCTTGCCGCGCAAAATATCTCTGCTTCAGCCGGGGCGACAAACGCAAAAAGGCCACCATGAAAGAGATTTGGATAACCGGCTTGATGGCCAGCACCAGGACCGTCATCGGGCTGAAGAAAACGGTCGCCAGGGCCAGTGCAATGGCGATATTCTTGCCCGCTACGCCATAAGAAAAGGCAATCATATCTTCATAACGAAATTTTGCCAGCCTGGAGAAGAGTACCGAGCCGCTGAACATAATCGCATACAAGACGGCCAGTGGCGTCAGCACGATCAGGAAATACTCCGGGTGCTTGATCACGTTTTCGGCCTCCAGCGCCATGGATATAAAAACGATGATGTACATGCCCAGCATGGAAATGCCCGGAAGGATCGGCTTGACCTGCTGGAATGTCTGTGGGCTCTTCCATCGGATGATCAGACGTCGGGTGAAATCCCCCAGAATAAGCGGCACGACCACGGTGATCAGGATGTCCTTGAACATGGCCCAGGCATCCAGTTGAACGTAGACGCCGGCCAGGATGGGCATCCAGACCGGAATCATAACGATGCTGACCAGCAGGCTGAGCGCTACAAGGACCATGGCCAGCGCCACATTGCCATTGGCGTAGCCCGTCCACCCCGCGACCATACCCGCGCAGGGCACTGTGCCGGTCAGGATCAGACCGACAGCGAAATCCGGGCGGTTGTGAAGAAAAAGATAAGCCAGCCCTGCCGCCAAGAGTGGCGAGAAAACGAAATTGAAGAACATGGAAAAGCTGATCAATTTCAGATTGGCGGCGGCTTTGGCTACCTCCTCAATGCGTAGGCCGATCATCATCGGGTAGAGCATGATGAAAAGCGCCATCTTGGAGTAGCTTTTCAGCCCATGGGCCTGATCGGGGAACCTCCAGCCGAAGACGACTCCCGTAGCGATGGATACGAGGATAAGTACAATCAAGTTTGATTCGATCCCCTTTGAAATTTTTTGCATTTGCCGCAACATAAGATTCTCCTTTGCTTCCTACCCGTCTTGTTTCCCGCTGGACAACTCGCAGAGTATGCTCCCGTTGCCGCACTGGACTGTATCGAATTGCAGGATGGAGTGATCAATTCTGAATCGATGAAAAAGTTCATGGTGAATTTTTTCAGAAAGGGGTTCGGTTTTGCTTGCAAGCTGATCCGTCACCTCGACGTGGCAGGAAAAGGCGATGCTGGAGGAACTCACGCTCCAGGCGTGCAGGTAATGAAGTCCACATGCTCCCGAAATTCCCTGTAACGCTTTCTTGATCTCTTCAAGATCAAGGCTTCTCGGGGTAGCGTTCATAAGAATGCCGGTCGCCTCCTTGAGAATGGACCTGGAGTTCTTCAGGATGAAGATCACAATAAAGAACGATAACAAAGGATCCAGCCGGTACCACGGTTTCAGGGCTTTGTTTCCGCCCGGCCTTTCTAAAAATTTCTTGACACGTTAAAATTTATATTATACTATATGATTGATTAGTAATATAGTAATAACAAGAAGTCAAGAAAAATGTTTAGTGACCCGGAAAAAAGATCCCTGGTTTTTATTTTTAACGGCCCTCGTAAACGACGACTATGTCGAAAAGAATAAAAATGGGGGGCTATCCTCCGACAAATTTGTCGAAGTCGTTTGATCTTTCCGGGAATATAACAAAGAAGGAAACTATATAACCAATTAATTATATGCTATTTTCTGAAATGACTCAGGATCTGGCATAAGAGTTGCTTTATTTAATGGCAGGAATAAACAAAATTAAAATAAAAATCATGAAATCAAAAATCATCATTCTAACGGTTGTACTCCTTCTTGTCCCGATCTTAGCAGGGGCAACCGTCATTAATTTAGCTGTTAAAATGGGGGCTGGTTGTCCATTCAACCAAGGTCCAAAGCTTGATCGGTGCAATCTAACCGCTATCCATTCCAATGCAAACCCCAGTGACCTGGTCGTAATGCATTTACCTTTAGCGTGTCTATCTTCATCCCTACCCGCTTTTCTAAGTGGTCAGGTTGACGACGTTACTCTTGCCTTTTCTCTCGATGTCTTAACCCTCTTTTCTCTTCGCTGTTAATTTCCACTGCACCTCGCTTTTTGCTTTCAAGATCAATCTTTTTTGTGTCAGTCCTCGATCTTCAGATTTAGAAAATCCGACGGACTCCAACTTCCATACGAAAGGAGGTGAATTTGATGAAACGATATTTAATGCTACTCCTGGCAGTAATCCTGCTGGTTCCGGCTGGAACGGCCTTTGCCGGTCCGTGGGGCCGGGGCATGGGGATGGGCCCGGGTTATGGGCCAGGTTATTATGCAACGGCCAATCTGACAACGGATCAAGCCGCAAAATTGCAGACCCTGAGAGAGTCCTTCCTGAAAGAGATCGGCCCTCTGCAAAACACGCTTTTCGCCAAACGTTCGGAAATGCAAAGGCTCTGGACTTCCACTCAACCGGAAACCGAAAAAATAGCGGTTTTACAGAAGGATCTGTCGGATCTCAGGGGAAAGGTTCAGGAAAGCCGGCTCCAATATAATTTGGAGTGTCGAAAAGTCCTGAGTCCTTAAGCGGGTCATGGAATGATCCCGCTTGACAAGGCACGGCATTTTACCATCAACCTTCGCCCGGGGAGGGGAAAAGAGGACCCCTTCCCCGAAACCCGCAAAAAAGGTGGGATGAAAAAGGAGGGGCCATTTTATGATTCAGAATCCCCAAGATGTCAGGAAAGCGGAAAGGATGGATAAATTATCGGCCTTGATTATTATGTTTCTCATGGCGGCCATTATTTTTTCCCTTATCATGCTCATGTCGGCCGGCAAGGCCCTGGCTGATCCCTGGGGCCGAGGGATGGGATTGAAGCTTGGGCAGCGGCCCTATGTGAATGAGGATTTATCGCCTGAACAATCGGCCAAAATGGAGAAGATCCGCCAAAATCATTGGAAAGAAATCGCTCCTTTTCAACAGGAGCTTGGGGCTAAAAGGGCGGAGATAAGGCTGCTCGACTCCAATTTAAAAACAGAGGCGGCCCGGATCGACAGCCTCAGAAAAGATATTCAGGACCTCCAGGAAAAAATCCGGGAAAAGAACTTTAACTATCGATGCCGATGGCAGGATCTCCTGAGCCCTGAGCAAAGAGATTCCGTTTCGGCTTTTGGCCCTGGCCGGGGCCGTGGTTCCGGAAGGGGCTGGAGAGATCGATGATAGACATAACAACGGGGAACTGCCCCAGCGTTTTCGCAGAACTAAATATTCGATCAAGGGGGGATAAAAAATGAAGAATGGATTGGTGTTGGCTCTGGCGATCCTGGGTGGCCTCTATTTTCTTTCCTATTTCGGATTTCGTTCCTGGGCCTTATGTCCGGGTTGGGGTTGGAGGTCTTCCTATTTTAATAACTTCGGAATCTGGCCGGGACATCCGTTGTTCTGGGTAATGGTTCTGGTTGTCCTGGTGTGTGCCGTGGTTATGTTTTTTTTCAGATCCAAGGAACCCCTGACTTCTTCTGAGAAAAAAGACCGGAACACCTGCCCCAGTTGTGGAAGAAGCCTGGGACAACCGGGGGCGGGTTCCCAATAATCTTTTGAGTGAAATTAAAATAAAAAGCAGAAGGAACAAGATTTATAAAAAGGATCACCTGATCCCTCAGCAGAGGGAGGATCAAAAAAACATTATCGAGGAGGTTCGTATGAAAGACAAAGCAGGCATAGTAATCGTTGCAGTATTGTTTCTGGTGTTACTTTCTTCCTGGGCCTTTGCCAAGTCCTGGAGAGGCTGGCAGGGCAGCGGCGGATGGGGGATGGGAACGCCTTATGCCCGGCTTTACAACCCGGCCATGGCGGATACGCTGACCGGGGAAGTGGTCGGAGTAGAACAGGTGGTACCCTTGAAAGGGATGAATTCCGGCGTCCAGCTCCTGATAAAGACAGACAAAGAGACTATCCCTGTCCATCTGGGACCGGCTTGGTATGTGGAACGATTGGATATCAAGATCATAAAAGGGGATAAGGTCGAGGTCAAGGGGGCCAGGGTCAATTTTCAGGATAAACCGGCTATCATTGCCGGTGAAATTAAAAAAGGAGAGGCTGTTCTGGTACTGCGCGACAACAATGGCGTTCCGGTCTGGGCCGGATGGCGGCGGTAGTTAAAAATGTAAAAAATAAAAAGAGGCCCCGTCTGTCTGTATGAAGACGGGGTATTCTTGATGGAGGAATAATGGGATTGATCGAAACAAGAGATGTAT
>JAZDOU010000329.1:0-3867 GCA_043798385.1 Pseudomonadota bacterium | reverse complement strand
AATTGAAGGTGGCCAGGGGGTTGAAAAATATTGACACTTTTTAAGTATATATGGTAAAGAAATAGAAGTGCAAAGGAAGGAAATTAGGAAGTTTTTAGCTTTGCAAAATTATTCGGGAATAGGGGAAAGGAATAACATGATTGAAATTCGATTTCATGGGCGCGGAGGACAAGGGGCGGTCACTTCGGCCGAAATGCTCGCTTTGGCGGCTATTGAAGAAGAAAAATATGCTCAGGGGTTTCCCAGCTTTGGACCAGAACGAAGGGGGGCGCCGGTAGTGGCCTTTGCCCGGGTGAATGACAAGCCGATTCGTCTGCGTTCGAAGATTTATCAACCGGATGTGGCTGTTGTCTTGGATCCGAGCCTTTTGAAGATTCTGGATCCTTCTCAAGGCCTGAAGTTAGAAGGTTTGTTGATTATTAATACTAATCGGTCCGCCGAGCAGATGCGGTCTCAGTTCGGCTATCGGGTGCGCCTGGCCACTGTCGATGCCGACCGGATTGCCAGGGAAGAATTGGGCCTGCCCATCACCAATACCACGATGCTGGGAGCCTTGATTAAGGGAAGTGGCATCGTTCAGTTAGAGTCCTTCCTTCCTCCACTGCGAGCCCGTTTTGGACGAGGGGCCGAAAGAAATGAAAACGCTCTTCGCCGGGCTTTTCAAGAAACCATTCTCAGCGCTTAGAACGGCAAGTCAATTCAACTTTAGCTCCCTGTTTTTTCTGGCAGGAAGGACAGCCGGATATTATCTTTTTTAATGGAGAATATATTTGTCCTGAAATTGTTTGTTCAAAAACCCTTAACGGAGGAAAGAAATGGCCAAACCTATGGAACAATATACCTGGGAAGAACTTACGGTAGGCAGCGTGGTCACCGAGCCCGGGAACGCCAGAGCATACAAAACCGGAGACTGGAGGTCGCAACGGCCGGTGGTGGAGAAGGAACAATGTATTAAGTGCGCAGTCTGTTGGATTTTCTGCCCAGAAGCTGCCATTTATCGGACTGAAGACGGATATTACCTGGCCGGCCTGGATTACTGCAAAGGCTGCGGGATCTGCGCCCAGGAATGCCTGACGGGGTGCATTACCATGGTTGAGGAGGAAAAGTAATGACGAAAAGAATCGGAATGGAAGTTTCCCTGGCGCTCAGCGAGGCGGTCAAACTGGCCGATGTGGATTGCATTGCCGCTTATCCGATCACGCCGCAAACCCATACTGTCGAGCATCTTTCCGAACTGGTGGCCGATGGTCACCTGGACGCAGAATTTATTCCGGTGGAGTCGGAGCATTCGGCCATGTCCGTCTGTATAGGCGCCGCGGCTGTAGGAGCAAGGACTTTTACATCAACCGCCGGTCCGGGTTTAGCCTTGATGCATGAACTCCTTTTTATCGCTTCGGCCATGCGTTTTCCCATTGTCATGGCTGTAGTCAACAGGACGCTTTCCGCCCCTTTGAATATCTGGAATGACCACAGCGACATCATGGCCTCCAGGGATTGCGGTTGGATCCAGGTTTTTGTGGAGAATGGCCAGCAGGCTTTTGATCAAACAATCTGCGCTTTTCGCATCGCCGAAGACCGGCAGGTTCTTCTGCCCGTGGCCGTCAACCTTGATGGCTTTATCTTAAGCCACATGGTCGAACCCCTTGAATTTGTCAGCCAGGAGCTGGTGAATAAATTCCTACCGCCTTACCAGCCCCTGTATACTCTCCATCCAGACCAGCCCATGACCATGGGGGCTTTTGCCATGCCCGAGATTTTCATGGAGACCAAAAAGGTCCATGAAGTTGCTTTGCGGCAGGCCAAGCCGGTAATCCAGAAAGTCTGGGACGAATGGGCCACCTTAACCGGACGGCGGTACCAGGCCATTGAAGGCTATCGTATGGAGGGAGCAGGGATTGGGATTCTGGCAGCCGGGGGAGTCTGCGAAGTAGCCATGGAGGCGGTGGATCGGCTGCGGGAACAAGGAACAGCCGTAGGTCTTTTAAAACTGCGCCTGTGGCGTCCGTTCCCTTTTGAAGAATTAAGGCAGATGGTCCCGAAGTTGAAGACCCTGGTGGTAGTCGACCGAGCTCTATCCACCGGAGGTCCGGGGGGGCCAATTTTCTCAGAAGTTCGCTCCGCTCTTTATGACGAGCAAAAACACCCGCAGGTTTCGGGCTTTATCGCCGGATTGGGAGGGCGGGATGTTCCGCCGGAACAAATCATGGAAATGGTAACCCGAGCCACAGGGGCACAGGAAAAAAAGGAAGAATTTACTATTATTGGTATACGAGAGAGGGGATAAAAAATGGCTGAAGAAAAAATTCAAGAGAAAAAATCAAAACCCAAAATCCGCCCCACGGATACAGTTCGGGATCTCAAACATATCCGGGCCAAACGCTGGCCGGAAGAAGAATTATTTGTATCCGGACACCGGGCCTGCCAGGGGTGTGCGGAAGCCCTGGCCGTCCGTTATGTATTGAAGGCTTTGGGACCGAATACGGTGATTGCCAACGCCACCGGATGCATGGAGGTTGTCTCCTCTCCTTTTCCCACAACTTCCTGGGCCGTACCCTGGATCCATGTGGCTTTTGAGAATGCTGCCGCAGTTGCCTCCGGGCTGGAGGCTGGACTTAAAGCCCTGATGCGCAAGGGCAGGCTTCCCCAGAAGGAGATCAAGGCTGTGGGCATGGCCGGGGACGGGGGGACGGCCGATATCGGCTTGCAGGCTCTCTCCGGAGCTCTGGAACGGGGACATGACATGATTTACTTCTGCTTCGATAACGAAGCTTACATGAACACGGGTATCCAGCGTTCCAGCTCCACTCCTTTCGGAGCCATGACCACCACATCCCCCCCCGGCCGGATGAGCCAAGGACAGATGACTTGGAAAAAGAATATGACGGCCATTGCCGTAGCCCATGGGATCCCTTATGCGGCTACGGCCTGTTCGAGTTATCCTTATGATCTTTATGAAAAAGTTAAGAAGGCCCGGGCCACCGTCGGGCCTTCTTATATTCATATCCTATCCGTCTGCCCTACCGGGTGGAGAATTCCCCCCGACCAGGCAATCCGTTATGGACGTCTGGCTGTGGAGACCGGCTTCTTCCCCCTCTACGAAGTTGAGCACGGAAGGTACCGAATTACCATCGATTTTCCGGATCTCAGGCCGGTGAACGATTATCTGCAGGGACAGGGACGTTTTCGCCATTTGACCCCCGAAACCATCGCCAAGATTCAAGAGCGAATCAAGGAAGAATACACCTCCCTTAAAGCCAAGGTTATCGCTGAAAATACTCCTTAAAAAGTGGAAAAGAAGAAAAAAGGCGGGGCCTCCCTTTTAAAAGGATGGAAAAAAAGTTTAATGGCGCCGGGAAGACTTGAAAATTTACACCGGGTTGTAAACGGGAAAAAGGTGCTGATCCTCACCCATAACAATCCAGATCCTGATGCCTTAGCTACCGGGTGGGCCTTGAAATTCCTTTTGGAAAAAAAGTTCAAAGTAAATTCCATACTGGTTTACGGGGGGATTATAACCCGAGCCGAAAATCAAGCGATGGTTCGCCTATTAAATATTAGGATCAAACCTTTGGAGATGGTCAATGTCCGTGATTTTAGTGCCCTTGCCTTGGTGGACACCCAACCAGGAGCCGGGAATAACAATCTGCCATCGTCTGTCCAGCCTTCCATTGTTATTGATCACCACGGGTTGAGAAAATCCGCACCAGGAGTAGATTTTGCCGATATTCGGCCTAATTACGGGAGTTCAGCCACCATTTTGACCGAGCCCTCCACATAGGAAAAATCTATGGGGATGTGGTGCTATGCGATTTGCAATCCTTGACCAAAAAAGATATGGTAGCTCTTATGTCGGATTTTTTCCTTCGG
>JAZDOU010000314.1:0-2906 GCA_043798385.1 Pseudomonadota bacterium | reverse complement strand
CATCATTAATAATAGGTAATTCAAACCGTTCGGCCTGCCGACGCATTTTATCCACTAAATCAAAACCGGAAATTCCTTCGGGAAACCCAGGGTAATTGTCCACCCAGTCGGTCGTTAATACCTGGCCTCCGGGGATGAGCTATTCGATAAGAAGGGTGTTAAGCAGGGAACGACGGGCGTATAGTCCGGCCGTCAATCCGGCCGGGCCTCCTCCGATAATGATCAGATCGTAAACAGGTTTTTCCACGGGCCTCCTAAAGGGTCTTTTTGATGGCGGCTTCTAACGTACTCTTGGAAACCGCTCCCGTGATCTGTTGGACCACCGTCCCGTTTTTAAAGAGGATCAGAGTGGGTATGGCTCGAATCCCATATTGGCCCGGTATTTTAGGATTTTCATCCACATTGAGCTTACCTACTTTGAGCTGGTTTTGGAACTGAGTGGCTAATTCCTCCACTACCGGGGCAATCGCCCGGCAGGGCCCACACCAGGCGGCCCAAAAGTCTACCAGAGCCGGCGTAGGAGATTCCAATATTTCATTTTTAAAATTTTCATCCGTTACTTCGGCAATATTATGTTCTGCCATGATCTCTCCCTTCTATATCCTATGGATAAACAGGCTGGACGATACAAATTATCTAGTTTCCATCCGGAAATTCGAATTTCCGGATGGAAACACCTCGATTCCGGCCGGTCGATTTTATCGACCTATGCTAAGGTCCCCATTCGGGGACCGGCTTGAAGCTCTCGCCAGAAAGCCTATTGAAAGGATTACTGGCTAAAGAGGATAGCCGGCAGCTGTAGGTTCACATCCGGAATGGTCGTTTCCGGATGAGAACATAGAGAGATTCTAATTCGCTTTCAGTTCATTGTCAATACTTACAAAATTTACTAAGGAAAAATTTTGACTTTGGAGGAATTTTTAGATAAAAGTTTATTATAGATATTATTTAGTTAGTGTACTTGAAAATCCGGTTGACGCCAAAGGGGCCAAAGCGGTTAAACCATCTTGGGTTTTTGGGTCAACTTAGGTGTTCTTATTTTAAGACCCGTATAAGGGACAAGGAGATCTTTATGGAAGAATTTAGACGCATGACTCGCCTGCCTCCGTATGTCTTTGCCACGGTCAACGCCCTAAAGATGGAACTGAGACGGCAGGGGGAGGATATCGTCGATCTGGGGATGGGGAATCCCGACCTGGCCACCCCGAAACACATCGTGGATAAACTCAGGGAATCCGCCCTGAAAGGACACAATCACCGCTATTCGGCATCCAAAGGGATTACCCGGTTGAGAACGGCCATTTGTGCCTGGTATAAGCGGCGTTATCAGGTAGAACTGGACCCTGAGTCTGAGGCTATTGTAACCATTGGGGCCAAGGAGGGGATTTCCCATCTGGTCTTGGCGACTACCAGTCCGGGTGATGTGGTCTTTGCGCCTAATCCAACCTACCCGATTCATCCCTTTTCAGTCATTATTGCCGGCGGGGATTTAAGGAGTATCCCTTTGAGCCAGGATAGGGATTTTTTTGAGGATCTGCTGGCGGCGACCAAGCAGACCTGGCCCAGTCCGAAAATGTTGATCATTTCCTTTCCCCATAACCCCACCACCATGGTGGTGGATATGAATTTTTTTAAAAACATCGTCGCCTTTGCCAAAGAACACAACCTGATGGTCATCCATGACTTTGCCTATGCCGATCTGGTCTTCGACGGGTACAAGGCCCCCAGTTTTATGCAGGTTCCCGGGGCTAAGGACGTTGGGATAGAGCTCTTTTCCTTATCCAAAAGTTATAGTATGGCCGGTTGGCGGGTGGGGTTTGCCGTGGGAAATCCTCAGTTGATCCATGCCTTGACCCGTATTAAGAGTTATTTGGACTACGGGGTGTTTCAACCGATCCAAATTGCGGCCATCATTGCCTTAAATGGACCCCAGGAGTGTGTTCAGGAGATTGTGGGAATCTACAAAGAAAGAAGGGATACCCTGATTCGGGGGCTGAATCGGATCGGTTGGAAAATGGAAAAGCCCAAAGGGACCATGTTCGTCTGGTCAAAAATTCCGGAGCCGTTCAGAAAGATGGGTTCGGTGGAGTTCTCAAAGTTTCTAGTCCGGGAGGGAAAGGTGGCCGTATCGCCGGGGCGGGGTTTTGGAGAATACGGGGACGAATATGTCCGCTTTGCTCTGGTCGAGAATTCTCACCGGATCCAACAGGCGGTGCGGGGTATTAAGAAGGCCCTGAATAAAGGCTAACAGTTGATAGTTTGTAAGAAACTCGGCCTAAATTACAAGGGGAGACCATGAAAGAGATTCAGATAGGCTTGATCGGTTTTGGGACCGTTGGAACCGGGGTGGTAAAGATATTGCTTGAAAAAGAGGGGCTTATTCAAGCCTTGGTCGGAGCCCCCTTGAAATTGAAACGGATTGCTGATTTGGATTTACTCAGTGATCGAGGAATCCTGGTTCCTCAGGGACTATTAGTGGACCGGGCCGCAGAGATCCTCGATGATCCGGAGATCTCCATTGTGATCGAACTGATTGGGGGTTTGGAACCGGCTCGAAGTTTTATTTTAGAAGCCCTGGAAAAAGGAAAACACGTCGTTACGGCCAATAAGGCCCTGCTGGCCCACAAAGGGGATGAAATCTTTCGAAAGGCCGCCGAATGTCAGGTGGATATCGGCTTTGAAGCCAGTGTCTGCGGCGGTATCCCGGTTATCCTGGCCCTCCAGCAGGGATTGGTGGCTAATGAAATAGAAAGCATCTTGGGGATCCTCAATGGGACTTCTAATTTTATCTTGACCCAAATGACCGAAGAAGGGTTGCCTTACCCAGCGGCCCTGAAAGAGGCCCAGAAAAGGGGCTTCGCCGAGGCCGATCCTACCCTGGATGTGGAAGGCCTGGATACGGTCCA
>JAZDOU010000300.1:0-2522 GCA_043798385.1 Pseudomonadota bacterium | reverse complement strand
CCAAAAATAGCGCGGCTGCCTTTTCTGAATCAGGCCATAGGTGATTAATCCCAAAAGCCGCCGGCCGATTTGGGAAAAGCGGGCATCCGGCTGGCCGGAACGAAGGAGGTGCACCCTTTGATAAAGGGTATAAGAGAATAGAGCCAAGGCCAAAACCAGAACGGCCCAGGTCAAAATAAAACCGGGTACCCCGAGATGGGTTTCAAGGGCGGGATGAAGGGAAGGCATGGTTCTCGTTCCTGTTTCCTGGTGCTTTTGGCCGGTCCCCTGAACTCAGCCAGGGGTTCGTCAAGAAATAGAGTGTCCTCATTCGGAAACAAGAAGTTTCCGGATGAAAGCATGATAGCGATTTTTTGTAACATGTTTACCCGGCGGGTTCAACCCTTTTTAAAAGGTTAGAGATAAAACCATTTAAGTTTGCCGGCTTTTGTGGTATATTCATGAAAAATTTCAACTGCTAAGGAATATAAATCCTTAATGGGTCAGCCTGATGGGTTTGTCCCGTCTGGCGATGACTCACTATTTCCGGTTGGAGGGCCTGAAAGAATATGACGGGTTTTTTAAAAACCCAAATGGATTTTATCTTCTTCTTCTATGGCCTGGCCTTTTTTGTCCTGGCCGGGATCTGCTTTGCCATGAGAGAGGCGAAACGAAAGGCCTTTCCCTGGAACCTGTTGGGCCTTTTTGGAATCACCCATGGCTTGAATGAATGGCTGGATATCATAACCAAGACATCAGGGGATCAGGCCCTTTTCTTGTTTCATTCTTTTCTTTTATTGACCTCCTTCGTTTTATTAATCAATTTTGGTCGCTCCGGCTTAATCCGCCTTAAGGGCAAAGGACCGGGAGTGTGGATATTTATTCCTCTGTTGATCCTCGCCCTTATGGGTGGGGTGTTTTGGGGGTGGAAAGGGCTGAGACTAACCACACGCTATACCCTGGGCCCCCTGGGGGGGCTTTGGGCGGCTTACGTTCTTTTTCTGTTTGCTCAAACCCAAAATTCCACCCAGGCCTTCTGGCTCAAGCTTGGGGGGATAGGTGTCGGGATCTATGGACTGGCGACCGGATTAGTGGGCTCTGAGGCACCTTTCTTTCCGGCCCACTTCCTCAATACCGAAACCTTTTTTAAATGGTCGGGATTTCCCATACAGATATTTCGAGCCGGGCTGATATTTTTCGTCGCCCTGAGTCTTTCCATCTATTCCTTACTGTCCATCGGGGAGGAGGCCAAGGAATGGATACCCTTCGGAAAAAGATCCCGACTGATTTTCTGGATCACGGTGGTTTCCTTATTCATTCTCTTAGGTGTAGGATGGAGCGGCACTCAATACCTGGGAAATCGAGCCCATAAGGAAGTACAATCAGAGGCCGAGATGGTTTCCCAGACTATTTCCTACCGTCTTGGCGAGAGATTGAACCAATCGAGCAATGCGGTAATGGTCCTGTCCGGCTCTCCCTGGATTCATCCTGCTTTGCAGACCGGATCAGCCTCCGATCTTAGCCGGGCCAATGATGTCTTGGACCGATACAAACAGGTCTTGGGGGTCTCGGTCTGTTACTTGTTGGATTTGAAGGGGACAACCATAGCCTCTTCCAACCGCCAAAGTGCCGACAGCTTTGTCGGCAAGTCTTATGCCTTTCGGCCCTATTTCCAAAAAGCCCTCCAAGGGGGAACGGGCCGATATTTTGCACTGGGAGTTACTTCAAACGAGAGGGGGTTTTATTCCAGTTTCCCGGTAAAGGACTCAAAAGGAGTGATTGTCGGGGTGGCGGTAATCAAAGAACTGGTCGATGATCTGGAGGCTGATTTAAAAAGGGTTGATTATCTCTTTTTTATTGATCCTCATGGGATCTGCTTCCTGTCCAGCCGTTCCGAGATGCTGTTGATGAGTCTGTGGCCCATGAAGGCTGATGAGGAAAGACGTCTCATCCAGACTCGTCAATTCGGCAGCCGAGGCTTTCAAGCCGTTTTTCCCAAAGAACTCCGGGATGGCGAGATTATCTTTTTTCGGGGCCAAGATTTTTTAGTCAGCCGTCTTCCCGTAGGTGGTGAAGGCTGGTCAATGGTTATGTTTTCTCCTGTAAAGCGGATTACTAATTATCGCCTTTTAGGGATTATTCTCACTTTTTTTCTCTCGCTTTTGCTCCTGGTCAGTTTCGTTGGGCTCCAGCGGTCGGCCGAGGCCTCATTTTTCATAACGGTCTCCGAAACCCGTTTCCGGGAAATTTTTGAGAATTCTCCGGAGGCGATTTTTATTCAGGATTCAAGAACCAAACAGATTTTCTCGGCCAACCCCATGATGACCCAGTGGCTGGGTTACACGATGGATGAGCTGATGGCGATGCATCTGGATGATTTCGTAAACCCACAACATCAGGAGGGTCTTGAGAGGAAGTTCCGGAAAAAAGACGGCTCCTGGGTAGATGTATTAATTACCGAACGCCCTCATCCTTTTCAGGGCAAGGAAGCCATTCTGACTATTGCCCGTGATATTTCGGAACGAAAACGGGTTGAGAGAATA
>JAZDOU010000268.1:0-2395 GCA_043798385.1 Pseudomonadota bacterium | reverse complement strand
GAGATCTTAAAAAAAATAGACTTCCCTTGGCTCATAGCCGAGATAGTCCTGCAACACCATGAAAGGTTAGATGGTTCAGGCTATCCCCATGGTCTCAAAGCTCAACAAATCCTCCAAGAAACTCAGGTGTTAGCCGTAGCCGATGTGGTCGAGGCCATTGCATCACGCCGTCCGTACCGGCCAGCCCTTGGTATTGAAAAAGCCTTGGAGGAAATCTCACAGAATAGAGGCCTACTTTATAATCCTGAGGTAGTGGACGCCTGCCTGAAGATTTTAAGGAGAAAGGGGTTACGTTGAAATAAAAATGTGCCTTTTTATGTTTAGGGAAACTTAGAGGTTCACCGTCAGGCGGGCCACGGTATTTTTGTTCTCCTTAACAATTCCTCATTTCTTCCATATTTTTACCATATTTGTTTGCTATTCATGTACTCAAAAAGACGGCCTCCATATAGACGTCGATCAAAAAAGAAGGAGGAATGAGATGAAAAATAAGCCTACACCAATCAACGATTTCAAAAATGAAGGAAGAACAGCCATGGAAAGACCCTTTATGGTAACCATTTTTTTTATCATGTTGATGGATTTGGTTTTTCTGGTCTTTATGGGCCTTTGGGCAACAACAGCCTCTGCCGAAATAGGCGGCGAAATACCCCCCCTGATGGATTACGAAACAGTGGGAGGCAGGCTGCATCCGGGAATGATGCCCGACTTTCCCGGAATGAGGTGGGACGGAAGGAGACCTGAGTCGATGATGGCTGAAGAGCATCTCTTGTGGAGGCCTCTCGAAGAACTCGGTCTTGATGAGAAACAGAAGAAGGAGTTAAGAGAAATCAAGGGCAGGTTAATAAAAGAGATGATCAGGAAGAGGGCCGATGAGCAGATCGCCGGAATAGAACTGAAAGAAATCCTTGATAAAGACCCGGTCGACATGAAATCGGTTGAGACAAAACTTAAACGGATAGAGACGATAAGAACTGAAATGCATCTCGCTCCTATCAGGGCCACAGAAGAGATTAAAACAAAATTAACATCGGACCAAAGGAAAAAACTCCAGGAGAGGCTGAAAATGGATTTCAGGACAAGACAAAGGGATAGGATGGATTAAGATTAAAAAGACAAAATTATTACCAAGAAAAAGAATTCATGGGTCTGATAACCCAATTAAATAGGGAAGCATGAATAGTAATTCCAGAGATAACGAGGTGGCCAGCTATGAAAAAATTAATCCTGGTTATAATAATTTCAATAGTAGCGTGGCTTTCTCTTTTGATATTTGCCATTCATTTGATATCTACAATAACCTTTAGTTAAAAGAAGAGAGAATAAGGGCAACCTGATTTTCTGTTCTATGAAGAACGAGAGGCAGACAGTTTCACGATAAAATTATTGGGGTCTATTCTCAATTAGTTGCCCAAAATAGAACTCATAATATGGTTTCGGCAATTGAAAGAATAGGAGACAATGAAATGATAAGTAAAGTTAAAATCCAGACGATCACTTTAATCCTAATTCTAATGACAAGTTCATCTTATGCCTTTGGCCCAGGCCTCAGGGGCCCCAGCGGTTTTGCTCGGGGGGGCGGTAAGCCTCCTGAAAATAAATTAGTAAACCTCACCCCGGAGCAGGAGACCAAGTTAAAGGGTTTGCGGGATAAATTCTTGGATGAAACGATATTTCTTCGGAGCGAAATCCCAAAAAATCTTTTGGAACTTCGAACTCTTTGGAAAAACCCTAATCCTGATAAGGATAAGATTAATGCCAAAAAAAAGGAAATTATGGGGCTATATACCCGGTTCCAGATCAAGGCTACTGAAAATAGATTAGAAGCTCAAACTTTTCTAACCCCGGAGCAGGTGGAAAAGTTGCCTGTCTTTGATCTACGTTTAGATATAGAGCCCGATTTTGGCCTTGGTCCCAGGCCCCCTTTTTTGAATTGACCAAGTCTTTGAGGTCACGCGGAAGCTGGTGGAGACCTGCGAGGGGCTTTTAAATGATGGGCCTGAATGGGATTGTCCACTGGAGAGCCGTTATTGTGGGTGACCAAAAAGTAAACAAAAAGCTCAAAAGGCCCTTGCCGCCGCGAAAGAGATCTAAGTGAATCTATTTTATGGAGGAATTTTAATCGGGATCTTCATCGGCATATTTGTTGGATTTTGGATCATCGGCATTTTGGCACTGAGACGAGAATAAGTGACCTATGAATATTTTTTGTTTTTCGACCAAACGGAGATGTTGGATATTTGATTTTTTTATATTGCTGTTAGAATTAGTTGCCTCGTTCTTTCTTAAACGGCGCAGACTAATATTTGAACCGAAGGATTGATTAGGCGATGAACAGTTAGAATAACGATTAACGATAAGGATAGTGTTCGGGTCGGCCGTGACCAGTGGCCCT
>JAZDOU010000257.1:0-9341 GCA_043798385.1 Pseudomonadota bacterium | reverse complement strand
CCTCGTTCTTCTTTTCTGATTACCTGCGCCGGATTAAGGGACCAGTAGACGATTAAATTTTTAAAAGGCGCCTCCTGAAGGAGATTTTGGATGGCCGTCGTTTTAGTTTTTAATACCACCACCACCTTGGTATAGCCAGACAACTCCTTTACCAGACGACGACTGAAACCGGTCAAGGGGTCGAAGGCCAGGCTGTCGGTGAATTCACCGCTACCCAGACGAATAATCTCCCCCGGATGGTCAAGAACAAATTCGTTTAACTGCCGAAACAGGTCGTCGGTATTGACAAACAGGCGGGTATAGGGTTGATTGAAATAGGCCTGGAGGATACAGTAGCTGCAGTCAATGGGACAATTGGTCCCGATATGGAGGATGCGGTAGCCGCAACAGATATAATCCTTGGTCCCGGGACAAGGCTTGATCAGCTCCCCTTTGAAACGGGTCAAATACAGGGTCTTTTTCGATTCGGAAATGCTTTCTCCCGGAGAAAGGACCGAGTCCTGATCCACCCATTCCACCGGAAGGCCGGGAAAGGTCTCGAGAATTTTCTGAGTCAAGGAGGCCGTCCGGCATTCTTTTTCAACAATAATTTTTTTAAAGGGATATGGCATAGTCCGAAGCCATGTTCAGAAACAAAAAGTTTACGTATGGAGACTAAGGGAGATCATCCAGTTTCCCTTCCTCCAGGGCCGGGGTGATTTTTTCCAGGGATTCTTTCAGCTCTTTACTATCCGAAAAGGTGATTTCCAAGCCGTACCGTCCACCTTCGAAAAATGGAGGGGGAGAAATCCTGGTTCGATGATCCAGTTTCAAAGGGGAGAGGACCGCTGCAAAGGCCTTCTCTGTGTCGGTCAGGGTGGGATACAGACAGGTCCGGAAATATTTTCGCAGGGCTTCTCCTTTTTGCTGAGGGGTCCATTGAAAATGGTGCAGTATTTCGACTACCGGGGATGAAAAAAGGATGGATTCCGGATCCTGGAGCCTCCGGTTTGAGATCTCCTTGAGGTCGGATAAAAACTCTTTTTGTTTCTGAAAACCCCAATGGAGAGAAATAAACAGAGCTAAAATAAGGTTAGCTAAGGGAAAGAAATCCGGATCAACACTTGCAATGGTTTCGGGAAACAATCGCCCCTGTAGAAGGGCGGTTTGATAAAGGGGACTTATTCCCGCTGTTTTCAAGTAACGTTCAACAATTTCTTTTTTCGGCGCCAATTTCAGGCAGGAAAGATATTCCCGAATCAGTTCCTTTTCTTCCACAAATTCGAATAATTTTTTGACGGCCAGAGATTGTTCCACCGGGTTGAAGCCCCGGTCAATGGTGTCATAAAAATTCCAGAGGAATAAAGCTCTTTTCTCCGTTTCGGCTGATGCCAGGTTGCACCGGATTGATTCCAATCCGATCATCTGAAGGGCCCGAAGACGTCTGAAGCCAGCCACGATCCGGAATCGCCCCTGGCCATTTTTCTGGAGGAGCGGTGGGTTTTGCAAGCCGATGGTTTGGATAGACCGAATCAAAGACCCCAACGGGCGGCCATAGGTGATTCGAAAGGTGGTATCGGCCCAGTCGATCTGGGGGAAAAAAACCTCCCCGGTCTCCAGTTCAAGCGAAAGTGATTTCATAAGGGTTCCAGGATTCCAGGGCCTAAATGAGGGGAACTTCATCCTTCCTTTCCACCATTAGGCGGCGGATTCGGCGCTTATCAGCTTCCAGGATCGTCATTTCCAGGTCTTGGAAATAGACCTTTTCGCCGACCTCCGGGACCCTTCCCAGGATGTGAATAATCAAACCTCCCACGGATTCAAAATCTTTTTCTTCGATTTTCAATTCAAAAAAATGTTCCAGCTCTTCAATTTCCAAACGGGCATCCACTTCCACCCGGCCGTTCTCCAGAGGCTTAAGCCGCGGCTCCTGGCGGTCGTATTCATCTTCAATCTCACCGATAATCTCCTCGATGATATACTCCATGGTAACCAACCCGGCAGTCCCGCCGTTTTCTTCCAGGACAACGGCCATGTGGACTTTTTCCGATTTCAATTCCCGGAATAGATGAACGATTTTTTTGGTCTCCGGGACAAAGGTGGGCTGGCGGATAATCTCCGGGGGTATGGGTTGATCCGGCGACAGATGCCAATAAGGCAGGAGATCCTTTACATGGAGCATCCCGACTATGTCATCCGGATTTTCCTGATAAATCGGAAGGCGGGAATGGCCGTGTTTCAGGGTCAGATCAATAATGGTCTGAATACTCACTTCGGCGCTGATGGCCAGCATCTCGGTCCTGGGAACCATGACCTCCCTGACGATGGTATCTTTGAATTCAAAGATACTCTGGATCATGTCCCCCTGTTCCGGGGTGAGGAGGCCCTGTTCCTCTCCCTGATCAATCAGCTCCTGAAAGTCTCTTTCTAAAATGGATTCCGCTGGGGGTTCCGGTTTCTTTTTAAACAAAGAACGGACCTGATCTATAAAGCCTGGAGGGTGTTCTTCGGAGGTGGTACTCATAAGGTATAGAAATTTATAGCAGAGTGCTTAAAGGGTGTCAATTTTTTTTGTCGCCCGGACCAAAATTCTTGACAGTAGCCTTAAAACAGGCGGCCGGAACATCAGTTCCATATTGAAATTTATTTCAGTTCGTCTATAGTTAAATATTACTGAGAGCTTAAAATAGTTTACAGCATGAAAGCTATATTTCACCGCCCACTCGTCAGATTGAAAGCGTAACTCGTTAGAGACGCTAAGTACGCTAAGCCGGAGATTTTCCATTTGCCTGTGAGGAGCAGGCAAATGGAAAGAACCCTTTTTGATTTCTGCAAATCAGCAGAAATCAAAAAAATGTTCTCCTCTGCGACCCCTGTGACTCTGCGGTGGAAGCAATCTATTATCTGCTCCTGCTTATAAAAGGACTTTATTATGAGTAAAGTGATCTCCCTGGAATCCCTGAGAAATCAAAAGGCCGCACAAAGAGGTTTTCGTGAGTGGCAACGACGATTCCGGACCCTGCCGATCCTGGATGAAAATACCCGCTGGTCCGATCTCCCGGATGAATTGATCTTATTTTTGGCGGAAGACGATGAAGAGGGTCGAAGGATTATTCACGATCTCCTGATGGGGGCCCTTGGTCTGGGAAGCGGCTATGAATTCGAGACCTTACCTTCAGAAAAATTACTGTCCCTTCTGGATGTCTATTTCATCCTTATCGATCAGGTGCGCTTCGAGTGTATGCGACGTTTGGAGTGGGTCCAAGAAATACCTTTTGGAAACCAGTCGATAATCGCTGTGATCAGAGAATACGGACAGGGGATTAATCTTGCCCTGATTGATCCCCCCAAGCTGGCCCGGCGGCATCCCGCCTATCAGGAATATTCCCGGTTGCCTGAAATAGAACAACGACTTTTCATACGAAAAATCATTCCCGAAGCCGTTAAGCAATTTAAAGAAAAAACCCCGCAGGGATGAATCCGGCTGGCAAATTTATTGGTAACGTTCAAAAGTTGAGGCAATTCATCCGCCCGAATTGGAAATGGCAGCCAGGTCATAAATGGGGTTAGGGGGGGGTGTTTTTCAGGGATTGTCCAAAAGGATACCCAATGCCCGTATGCCAGCCCGGACGGCTAAGTTAATTAAAAGCAGGGCATTCACCTCTCGGCTTCCGAATGGAAGCCTCGTTTTAGGTCGGCAAAGCCGACCGGCCTGTTTCAAGCCTTGGTGACGGCCTGCTTTTGAAGCCATTTCCTATTTGGCCCGGCAAAGAAGCTTGGGGCTTATAGGTGGACAACCCTGAAAATAAGACCCCCCTAACCCCTGTTCTTGCAAGCCCTTTTATTTTTGCCTCAACTTTTGAACGTTACCAATTTATTTTTTATGAAGGCGTCATCTCTTGAGGCATTAGATTCTTTCCCCGTTCCAGGGCGATGCGCAGATAGGTTTCCACTCCGCTTTCAGGGGGCTTATATTGGAGGTCCTCCGACTTCTTTAACAACTGGAGGGCCCCGGTGGTACAAGTCGTTACACAGAGCCCGCAGCCGATACAACGGTCCAGATTAACGACGGCCCGGTCCTCGACGATGGTGATGGCCTCCATGTGACAACGGTCCAAACAGGTCTCACAGCCGACACATTCCTCTCCATTGACTTGGGCAAAATAGTTGCTCTGGACGGCCTTGGCCGGTACCGGCTGTTTTTTCAACGACTTCAGCATGCCGCAACAATCTCCACAACAACTGCACATACCGCCCATTTTCTGGGAGTTGAAGGGCTGCATGACCAGGCCGGCTTCTTCGTTGCGACGGACAATCTCCTTGGCCTCTTCTTTGGTGATATAACGGCCCAGATGATTGTCCACATAATAATGGGCATGGGACCCGAACATAAAACAGGCCTCCATAGGCTTATCGCAGCCCTTATCATCCAGATGAGCCATGGTCCGGCAGATGCAGGGGGCAACAGCAATGGTGGTCTGGTTTTCCAGGATCGCCAGGACATCTTCATAGGGGGCCACCGGCCAGTCGGCCACTAACTGGCGGTTAATGGGAATGGTCCGCATGACCGGGGTGCTATAGGACTGAAAGGTCCGGCCGAGGGCGGTTTCAAAATACTCCTGCATGTTATGAACCAGCTCCTTGTCCAACCGCTTGAGCTGAAACTCCATGATGCCCACCACATAAGGGACCGCGGCATAACGGACATTTTCTCCTTTACGCAGTCGAAAGAGGAGTCCCTTGCCGGCCATCTGCTCCAGCAGGTCGGCCGTGGCCTGGGGATCACGTTTCAGCCTGAGGGCAATTGTGGCAGGGTCTTCCAAAAGGGGTGACAGCCCCAAAAAGAGCCTGGCCTCTTCTTCCCTGAAAAGGCGTTTAAGTATTTTGAGTTCCACCTGATTCTCCGTGGCCGGAAACCCGGTGGCCAGATCGTCCAGGCGTTTTCGCAGCATTTCATAAATGTCTTCCATAATCAGCCTCCGCTATTGTTGATGGTATGGTAAAAAGTCAAAATTTGGCCTTTTTCGTCATTCCGGCGAAAGCCGGAATCCAGGGTAAAGGAGCTGGTTCCCGGCCTTCGCCGGGACGACGTCTGGACCCCGGCCTTCGCCCTCCGGGTGGAGTCCCTTCCAGGACGGAATCCGGGGTGACGACCAGAGAGACTTTTTACCGGAACATTAATTGAATATCTACCACTTTTAGGATTAAAGAATCAATAACCATTTTCAAATCAGTCTTTTCCCTGGTCCCGAATTGACAGAAGGGCATAAAAGGCATAATATAAAGGTTTAAATTTGATAAACTCGTAAAAAATCATCAAAAGGACGGCACAGTAAAAAGCTCCAGCCCGCCTCCAAGGAGGCCTTTTAATAGGTCGGCATACGGCATCCGAATGGATACCTTCTTTTAGTTCGACAAAGTCGAACGGCCGACCGGCTGCAAGGCGCGCAAATCGTGAGGAGTGAGGCGTACTTACTGGTACGCCGCAATAAGCCCGCCCCGCTGAAAAGCGGGGAAGGATGCAGCGCAATCCCGCGATAGGCGGGACAGGTGGACTTTTTACGAAGCCATCAGCATTGAGCCTTGAACTTTCATCTCTGGGTGTCTAATGTCCAAAGGCTTTACCCTTATTGAACTGCTCATCGTCATGGTCCTCATCGGGATCCTGTCGCTATCCATCAGTATAAGGACAGAGCGGGTAGGGAGTATCGCCATTTCAGCCCAGGCTGCCCAGGTGGCCCAGGATATCCGCTACACCCAATCTTTGGCCATGACTCAGCACCAGTCTTTTCGGATTTATTTCTGTGATCCCAGCAACACCTCCGATTACACGGTTTACCAGATTATCAGGGATAGCGATGGAGCAGCGGTTACTAATCCAACCACGGGGACCTCTAACCCGACAGCGCTCCAAAGCGGTATCAGGTTTTCCAGTTGCTCGTTAAGCGGGAGGCGTCTTGTTTTTGACAGCCTGGGAACACCTTACCAGGGCACCTCTTCATCCCCTTTTTCCAGTAACGAGACGGTCGTTTTATCTGTTGATACCTCAGGGGCCGGATGCAGTGGGGGATCATGTGGGGGGACACTTCCAGGGTGTACCATAACCATTACCCCTAATACAGGATATACCAGCGTAGCCTGCAGCGGATGACCAACCTTAATAATAAAGGCATTAAGACTTTCTGGTCGGCCGGCCGGATCGGCCTTCGAATGGGCCGCTTCAATAGGGTTCTTTCCGGTCTCAACTTCGGACCCAAGGGCTTTACCCTCATTGAAACGATTATGTCCATGGTCATTATTTCTATCGCCGTCATGGGCGTTTTACAGATATTTTTTGTGGGGATGGCCCCAAGAAATACCCCTTTTTCTTTTGAAATAACCATTGGGACTCAGTTGGTTCAGGAAAGATTGGAACAGATCGAGGCTGCCCGCGGAAATACCTCCCTGGGGTTCGATTGGATTGTGGCCGGGAATTTTCCCGCCGAATCCCTGACCGGGGGATATTCAAGAACGACGACGATTTCCTCCTGGCCGGTTGATACGGACCAAACCAAATATAAGCAGATTTCAGTTGCCGTAACCCATAACGGTCGCACCGTGGCCAGTGCGATGACTTTAGTGGCCAAATATTGATGGGGCGACGACTATCCAGCCGGGGTTTCACTATGATCGAGTTGATTATGACCATCGTCATAGGGGGGATCATAGCGGTTACCGCCGGACCGCTGATACTGCAAGGCATTAATAGTTATTTCCAGAGCCGTGATATGACCGAGATGGATGGCCAGGCCAAGCCGGCCATGGAGCGGATGGTCAGGGAAATCCGGGAGATCGCCGATCCGGCAAGCGATATTTCCACGATGACCGGGAGTCAATTGACCTTTACCCTGAATGGCAATTCGATTAGTTACACCCTGAACGGAAATCAATTACGCCGGAACTCAAATCCCTTAGCCGGGAATGTTTCCTCTTTGGCCTTTTCCTATTACCAGAATGATTGGACCTCGACCACTGCCGATCCTGCCCAGGTCTGGCGGATAAAGATTCAATTCCAGCTTTCTTCCCAGACCTTTCAATCCAGTGTTTATCTGAGGAATGCCTCATGACCCGGTTTATCCGCCGAAGGGGTAAGCAAAAAAATGAGACCGGCTTTACCCTGGTCGCCGCTGTCATTCTTATGGTGCTGATAGGTTTATTGGGGGTGGTGGCTTCTTTTCTTTTTGTCTCCGGCACTACCACAACCAAAGATTACCTTCTGTCTGCGCGGGCTTTCTATGCGGCTGAAGGAGGGCTGGAGAGGGGAATCAGGCAATATTTAGAGGATGGCAGCTACAGTGGAGAAACCAATAACCTGACCTTGGGCGGTCAAAGCTACCCGTTTACAACCACCGTTTTGTCGACTGGTTTTTCGGGGGCGGCTTTGCCGTCTAATCAACGTCGGATTCAATCATCAGGCACCTTTCAAGGCGTCCAGAGGGTTGTAGGACGGATTGTTCAAAGGCAATCGGTTTTTTCTCAATATGCCCTCAGCAGTCAAGGCAATATCGTTAGGGGAGGGACTACCTATACCTCCTGTCCTGGAGGTGCCGGCTGTCCTGCCAATTCGATAACCAATCAATATCTGTTGCCGAAGACCGTTGCCGGGGGAATTAACCGGACCAACCCCACCCTGGCCCGCGGGAGCACTTATAACTACAATACGGTTACCATCACTTCAAATTTATCATTATCGGGATTTGGATCGGCGGGTGTGACGATATATTGTAAGCAACTGACTGTGAGCAACTACGTTAGTGTCAATGGTGGTGCTGGAAACCCGGACAATTTGCTTATCGTGGTCGAGGGTAATGTCTCGATCGGCAATACTTGTACCTTCAAGGGGGCCATCTATGCCCCAAACGGCAGCATCACAATCGGGAGTTCGTTCAATTTGACCGGGGCTATAGCCGGAAACAGTCTTTCCATAGGGACGTCATCCAATATCACTTTTGACAATGGGGCCGGTTCAATTACCCCTGATCAGACCAACGGTTACAACCAAACGCCAATAGTTAGTCGGGTGGCCAATGGGTGGCAAGAGGCCTTCTAACTGACCCCAACCCGATCCCCTTAAAGTATTTTTTATTATTGATAACCTCGTAAAAAGTTAAAAAACGCCTGTTGACAAGGCGGAAAAGGGCTTCACTTCTCCAGACATTTTAAGTGAATTCAAATGGTTGCATAATCACCTCGGGGCGGGGCTTATCCGCCCTCGGCCGGTTGAGGGACTTTTTACGAGTCCATCCATATCTGGTATAAACCAAAAAAAATACACGAGATGTTGAGTATTTTCTTGACTTTTTGATTTTTTATCGGTAAAAAAATATTGAGGATTAATGTCTGTTAATTTTTTTACTTGCTATTTAATGACAATAATTTATTAAAAGGATTGAAAAATTAAGCTGTTTGCCAAGAGGGCAACCGAGTGTATTCCTTCCAACTTGTTAAAAATATACTAGGAATTGATGTCGGGAGCTATTCCCTGAAGATCGTCCAGGTCCAACGGGCCGGGGAAAAGGTTGCCCTGCTTAATTACGAAATTATCCGGTTTCCCAAGCCGACCGGGACCAGTCAGACCTGGTCCAGGCAGGAAATCTCGGCCTTTATCCAGCATACCCTGAAGGAGTCAGGCATCAAGACTTCCGAGGCCGTCTCGGAGGTAACCGGGCCCTGGACGGTGGCCAGACACCTCTTTCTCCCTGATTTGGCGGATGATGAAATGCGGGAAGCCATCCGCTGGGGAGCCAAATCGGATTTCCCTTTTTCTCTGGATGAGGCCATCATTGATTTCTACAAACTCGATGTCGTTAAAGGCGAGGAGGGGGAACCGGAGGCCGAGATCATTTCAGCCGTGGCCACCCGGCAAGTGGTGGAAGAGCAGGTGGCCCTCTTAAAAGAAGCCGGGCTTAAACCGATTTTCCTTTCCATCCCCTCTTTTGACCTCATGCAGGCCTACCGGGTTACCCAGCCGTCTCCCTGGGTCGAGACGGAGGCTGTTATAGATCTGGGTCATAGAAATGCCCGGATAATCGTCCTGAAAGAGGGAAAGCTAAAATTCTCCCGTGAATTCTCCGTGGCTGGAGAGGCCTTCACCCAGGCCTTAAGCGGGTCTTATGAGATAAACGGGCGAGTGGTGGAGATCGATGAGCATTTGGCGGAAAGGATCAAGACTTCGGTCGGCCTTTTGGAACAATGGGAAGCCGATGAGATGGTTGAGGGGGTTCCTCAGGAGCAGGTCCAAAAACGCCTTGAGCCGGTGACGGATCGGCTTATTTTAGAAATTGAACGGTCCCTGAATTATTATAAAAACGAGTTTAAAGACT
>JAZDOU010000237.1:0-7497 GCA_043798385.1 Pseudomonadota bacterium | reverse complement strand
GAGATCTTTTTGGATTATCCCTTGTTCCAGTCTCCATTTTTTGATACGTTCACCATAGGTATTCGAAGGATACTTGGAAATACTCAGGTGGATAACAAATGACTGGTATTGGTTGTAATTTGGAATTGCATGGATGTCCTTGCGGATTTCTCTCCGACCCGCAGCGGGAATGTCATTGCACCTATCCTCTCTCGGAGGCCATCCAATACCACAATTTAGACCGCCGGCTCCTTTAAAAAATGCCTTCACCTCCTTCCAAAAAACGGCCCAAGTCCAAGCTCAAAAAACGATTCAACCTCTTGGCCAAGGTCTTTTTCTTCCTATTGGTCTTTATAGTTATCACCTTTTTCCTGACGGGATTCTACTATGTAACCCTGCTATTCCAATTACCCAACATAAAAACCTTGAAAGATTACAATCCCCCGTTGGCTACCCGGATTCTCTCCGCTGACGGGACTCCGATTGGCTACCTTTTTAAAGAAAAAAGGATCTTGGTCTCCCTTTCCGAATTGCCTCCCCATGTGATTCAAGCCTTTGTGGCCTCAGAGGATGGTCGTTTTTTCAAGCATCGAGGATTAGATTTTTTAGGGATCATGCGGGCCCTCTGGAAAAATATCTGGGCCGGCGAGATCGTCCAAGGGGGGAGCACCATCACCCAACAGGTTACCAAGTCGTTACTGCTTTCTCCTGAAAAGAGCCTTTCCAGGAAAATCAAGGAGGCCCTCCTGGCCTACCGTTTGGATCAAAATCTATCCAAATCCGATATACTTTATATTTATCTCAATCAGATATATCTCGGTCATGGGGCTTATGGGATCGAAGCAGCCTCCCAGACTTATTTCGGAAAAAAAGCCCGGGACCTCGCCCTCTCCGAAAGCGCCCTCCTGGCAGGTCTTCCTCAGGCCCCCAGCCGGTATTCTCCCTTGCTTCACCTCCAAAAGGCCAAAGAACGACAGCGCTATGTCCTGAAAAGGATGGCTGAAGAAGAATTCATTTCGGAAACCGAGGCCCAGGCCGCCGCCGAAAACCCGTTGTTCTTTGTCAGCGCCCAAGATCCTAATTTGACCCTGGCCCCCCATTTTACGGATCTGGTTCGAAAATATTTATATCAGACCTGGGGTTCGGAAGTTGTCTTAACAGCCGGCCTGGTGGTCCAAACCACCGTGGACCTCAACTTCCAGAAGGCGGCCCGGGAAGCCGTTGCCAACGGGGCGCAAGCTGTCCAGCGTCGACATGTCTACACCAGGACCATCAGACGGATCCCCCCGGATAAAATAGGGGACTATTGTCCGAAACTGGGCCAGCCCATTCCTAAAGAAACCAGGAAGATGGTCGAATTTACTACCGGAGTGGTGGCCCAGATAGATCCTATCGGCCAGACCGCCAAAGTCTGCCTGGGTCAGGAATGGGTGACCTTACCCCTGCCGACACTGGCTGCCCCCCCGGTCCATGATCAGGAGGACAAAGAGGTCCAGGTGAATAAAAAAGAACCTCCTCTCCAGCCTATACTGATCGGAGACGTTATTCGCCTTCGTTGGGATCCGGTCCACTACTCCTGGACGATTTCAGATCAGAATCAAGTGGAGGGGGCTCTCCTTTGTATCGAAAGCCAGACCGGATCGGTGAAGGCCTTAGTGGGAGGGAAAAATTATAACCAGACGGAATTTAATCGAGCGGTGCAATCCCGGCGCCAGCCTGGTTCCTCTTTTAAGCCCATTATTTATGCCGCCGCCCTTGAAAAAGGGCTTACGCCGGCCTCCGTCATTATGGACAGTCCAATTCATTATGGAGGGTCTCCTCCTTGGACCCCGCAGAATTTCGATCATAAGTTTCTCGGCCCAACGACCCTCAGGACAGGGCTGATCCAATCCCGGAATATTGTTTCCATCAAAATCCTCCAAAGGATCGGGATCCCCTATGCCATTCACTACGCCCAACAGCTTGGTATCTCTTCCCCCCTCTATCCCAGTCCTTCCTTGGCCCTGGGTTCTTCCGGGGTCTCTCTTTGGGAGATGGTCACGGCCTATAATTGCTTCCCCAACTTAGGACAGCGATTGCCTCCATACTATATAAAACAAATATCCGATCGACATGGGCGAACGATTTATGAATATCGCCCCAAAACTGAGGCGGTCATGGAACCCGAAACCGCCCATACCATGACTCAACTCCTTGAAGCCGTAGTCAAAGAGGGGACCGGTTGGAGATTAAAGGCCCTCGGGAAACCGGTAGCCGGAAAAACCGGGACCACCAATGCCTTCCGAGATGCCTGGTTTATCGGATTCACGCCTGCCTATACAGCCGGAGTCTGGGTGGGCATTGATGATTTAACCCCTTTAGGAGCCGGGGAAACCGGTGGCCAGGCCGCCAGCCCGATTGTTTTGGAATTTTTTCAGAAAGCCCTTTCTCACATCCCGGCCCAAGAATTTCCAGTTCCTAAAAGCAAGGTTGTAACGGAAAATTTGAAAGAGCCCCCCGGGGAACCCTCCCTCCCGGAAAACCCGGACCTTTAAATCAAAAAAAACCCCTTTCCTCCGACTCGGAGATCAAGGGGCTTTTCAATGTAATTATTTCAAAAATAAATTAAACGTTTTTCAGACTATCTTTGACCGTGTATAGGAGAATGAAATTTTTATCCAGATCTTCGGTCAGGGTCTTCAACTTGTCTTCAGGTATATCTTTGATCCGGATATAGACATGGCGGCAGTTTTCCTCACACATATCATAAGAAGTCAAGATACTAACCATTCGGCCACCGTGCTTTCTGATAATATCGCCCACTTCTTTAATGGAACCGGGGCGATCTTCCAGGTTAAACCCAAACTGGACACCTCCCCGATAAATACCGGTTAAGGAAACCAGGACCTTGAAGATATCCCCCTGGGTGATGACTCCGATCACCTTTCCCTTATCATTTACAACCGGCAGCCCGGAAATCCGATGCTCCAGCATCTTGACGGCTGCCTTTTCCACCGTATCCTCCGGCCCGATGGTGAACAGATTTTTCTTCATTATATCTTTTACTTTAAGTTCTGAAAGCAGATAATACAATTCATGAACATCTAAGGTGGTAGCCTTGGAAGGGGAGGCCTCTTTAATATCCCGATCAGTAATCATGCCGACCAATTTCCCTTTGTGCATGACCGGAAGCCGTCTGACATTGTTCTCCTTCATGATCTGAGAGGCCTTCATCATTGAAGTATCTTCATCGATCGTTATGACATCGCTGGTCATCCAGCCTTTAACTAACATGGGCTATCCTCCGTTCATTAGAATTTTTGCTACCGATATCCATATCTTATAAAAAAAGTTGGGACATCAAGTCTATTGCCCTTTATCTTATTAGTATTGCAGGAATTGTCAAGTTTTTTTTAGACGGGGTGACCACACCTCGATAGATAAGGGCAAGTCCCCTAATGTCGCCATTCAAACCAGTTCCTGAACCGCCTCCCGTCCCCGGTCAAAGGCCTCCAGATTAACGGCCAGCCGTTCCGGAGGTAACAGGTCTTCAATGATTTTTTTAAAAATCGCCCGTCCCACGGGGAGGATCTCAAGGGTGGACAAGGCCCCCAACATGATCATATTGGCAAAAATGGGATCGCCCATCCGGAGGGCAATCTCGGTAGCGTTAAGGGCCCAGACCTGTCGGCTCAACTCCCGTATTTTGGAAAGGACTATCGGGAGGTCCGGATAGGAGACCTTCCCTGAAAGGACATCCAGGGGGTGGATAGGTCGGGTATTGACTACCGTCAACAAGTCCGGGTTCCCGTATTGGCCAAGCATCCGGAGACCTTCGATAGGTTCCAAGGCCACCAGGAGATGGCCTTTCCCTTCCGGAATCAGAGGAGAAAACTGGTCTATTGTGGAGACCCGCAAATGGCTCATGACCGAGCCACCTCGCTGAGAGGCCCCATAGGTTTCTCCAATGGTGATAATACCCCCCTGAGAGACCAGCATCCTGCCCAGGATCATGGAAGCCAGGACATTTCCCTGGCCCCCTACCCCTCCGATAATGATATTGAAGGGATCGACAGAAAGAATCATTTAAGCCGCCTCCTTTCCAATGGCCGAGGCCGGACAAATCTCGGCGCAAACCCCGCAACCGGTGCAGATAGCCTCATCAATCTGGGCCTTGCCGGTCAAGGGATCCCAGACTAATCCCGGACATTTGTATACCCGGGTACATAATCGGTTGCAGCCGCACTGATCCCCCAGACAACGGCTCTGGTCTATGGACATCTGAAAGAGCTTCTTTTGGCGCTTGCCTCGGATCAGGGCGCATTCCCGCCGAAGGATTAATACCCTGGGCCCTTTTCCTTCTTGAAGGAGTCTTAACAGGATTTCGGTAGTCTCTTGCACCTGGAAGGGATCGGCCTCCTCTACCTGGGCCCCCAGGGCTTGACAGATGGTCTTGAGATCCAGGATCGGGGCTTCCGCTCCGGTGGCGGTTTTGCCTGTCCCGGGATGGGGTTGAAAACCGGTCATGGCTGTCCCGCTGTTGTCTAAAAGGAGGAGGAGAAAATCGGCCCCATTATAGCGGGCATTCGCCAGAGCCGGCATGACGGCATGATAAAAAGTGGAATCGCCACAAACCGTTACTACCGGCTGTTCCAGGCCGAACCGCCCAAGCTGGCCCAGGCCGCAGGCCAAACCGGTTCCTGAGCCCATGGCGTGGAGGGTCTTCATCTGAAAAAAACCCGAGGCCCCCATCCCCAGAGAATAGCAGCCGATGTCCCCCAAAAGGATTCCCTTCCGTCCGTCCAGGGCCAGGGCATTTTTTATGGCCCAGTAGGTGGCCCGGTGAGGACACCCGGCACAGAAGCCGATATCTCTCCCCGGCACCAGTTGCCGGACCGCTTCTTTAGCCCGGTCGTTATACTCCGCCGGCCTGAACTCATAAGAGACCTGGAGCAGGGTTTGAATGATTTGGGTAACAATATCCGGATTGATCTCCCCGGTTACCGGCATGGTGCGGTCGGCCTTGCCAAAAAACCGTTTTAACCCCAGGGTCAAACAATGCTGGGCAAAGAGCTCCTTGATGTTGTTTTCCAGGAAAGGGTCCACTTCTTCCACAAAGAGAATGTTTTCAGCCCTTCGGAGTTGGTGCAGCACCCAGGCCGTGGGCAGGGGCCAGGTAGTCCCCAGTTTAAGGAGCCCCACCCGACCGGCCAGGCCGAGGTTGACCACGGCCTCCAAGGCATAGAGCCAACCGCTGCCGCAGGCCATAATCAGGAATTCCGGATTTTCAGGTCCCCGGTAGTCGTTATAGGCAGAGGTTTCGAAAAGGTCAGCAGCCTGGACCTGTTTTTCATAAAGCCTGGCGTGGTTTTTTACCACCGGAAAAGTAACTCGAGGAACGGCGTTATCAAAAAAGGCTTGGCGTTTTTCTTGAGGGAGATCATCGAGCCGGACATTGCCGCGGGCATGGGAGATGCGGGTTACACTTCGGATCAGGACCGGCAGACTTAGGGTTTCCGAGAGCTCAAAGGCCCAGCGGGTCATATCCTTAGTCTCCTGGAAGGTGACCGGCTCCAGGAGGGGCAGACCGGCCAGTTTGGCATAAAGACGGGAATCCTCTTCGTTGGTGGAAGAAAGGGCCCCGGGATCATCGGCCACGATGATCACCAACCCCCCGCCGCATCCGGTTAAATTAAGGTTCAGCAAAAAATCACAGGCCACATTCATCCCGTTCTGCTTCATGGCGCACAGGCCCCTTAAGCCCGCAAAGGAGGCGGCCGCCACCACCTCCAGGGCCACCTTTTCGTTCACCGACCACTCGACATGGATTCCCATTTCGACAGCCACAGCGGCCAAGGAAGCGATGATTTCAGATGAGGGATTCCCCGGATAGGCGGCACAGACCTGGACCCCGGACTCTAAGGCCCCCCGGGCAATGGCCTCGTTCCCCATAAGGAGTTCGACCCGGCCGCTTTGATTTAGGATGGGATTCATGGTTTGATCTCCTTATGATAGTATCTTTTCTCTCAACCCATCAGATATCTTCAAATATCCCTCTATCTGATCCCCCTGTTTTTTAAGGGCCCTCAAGGCCCTCTGTTTTTTAAGTAGGGAGGCCTCCTTGAGATGCTTGAGGCTTTCATCAGCCAGGGGTCTGGTTTCAATAATTCCGGCTCGTTCCGCCTTTTGGACCAGGTCTTCTCCGAACGCTGTACGGACGATCAGCGTGTTCCAGTCAATCATTCCCTCCACCGTACCCACCGAAAGGTCGGCAAACTCCGAGGTCATATCCGGACAGACCTCACAGGCCGGTCGGATAAAGGCCCTGATTTCGTCTAAAGGAATCTCCTGAACCTTGTCTCCCACCCAAACCTTTAAGAGACGCTCCGGGGGAGGGGTTATATCCAATTTTTGAATCGGTTGATGAGCGAACCGGTCCTCCAAAAAGGCTTTAAAGGGCTTATAATCCAAGGCCCAGGTACAGAAGAGTCCGATGACCAGATCCACCCGGTCAATGGGGGTTTTGGCTTCCAAGGCAGAGGACTTCATTTTGGCCAAAGCCAGGACCTGGCAGGGAAGACCGACAATCCCGATCCGTTCGTCTCCTTGCCAGGGGCCTTGATTTAAGGCCTCCAAGGTAGGGCCGGAGATATAACTGGAACCGGAACAGGAAAGGACCTGACTCCTTTCGGAAACGATTTGCCCTTGTGGTAGTAAGTCGGCATCTCGTTGAGTCAATACGGCCGACTGGATAATCCTCTCCCGGAGGGCAAAATCGATCAGGGCCGAGACCACTCCCCCGGTTTGCACCTTTCCCACCCAGACCGGGTCTTTGGCCCTGGCCATCAGGACCTTCCGGGCCGTCCCCATTTCAATTTCTTGGGTGTCCTTTCCAAAAATCCCTGCCTGGAGCCCTTCCCAATCCACCTGACTTCGCGGGCAATAGGCATAACACCGGCCGGTAGTTAAATCACAGTCGTCTAATTTAACCACTCTTCCCTGCCGGCTTTTCAAATAAGGACACAGGGCCAGACAAGCCCCGCAAGCAGCACACAAACCGCGAGAAAGGACTTTTTCTTCCAGTCCCTTTTGGCCTTCATTCATAGTCGTTTTCTCCTAACCCAACCCGGACCAGCCGGAACCAAAATTGGATATACGAAATGTGTTAAAACCCTTGGTTGGTCCGGGTCAACGGCTTGTTCTTTAATAAATTCTTTCCATTTTGCGTAGAATTTTATTCTTAAGTCACTAAAAAACGAATAAAGAAAAACCTTCGAACAAACATATCGTAATCATTTCCCGATTTAAAGAAAAAAATTATCGTTCACTTGACAAGGGTGGTACCGAAAAAAGATGGCTTAAAATCTCGGCCGGAAGCGCTTATCATACCCGGTCAGTTCCACATAGCCTTTCCCTTCCACCGACCGACCCTTATAAGTCCCCTTCACCCTTACCGCCCCTTCCCAGTAAGTAACCCGGGTACTCTTCGAGGTCATCAATTCCTGATCGGCCAACAAGGGGACCACTTCCAGCTTTAAA
>JAZDOU010000227.1:0-4721 GCA_043798385.1 Pseudomonadota bacterium | reverse complement strand
CCGGGCAACACCAATCAGGGCCTGGCCCTCTTTCTTTCCGCTATCGGATTGATCGTTAGTCTTTTTTCCTTAAACCTGACAGGAGACCTCTTTTATAAGGCTTACCGGATTGATCTTTTTTCTCAGATATTCAAATGCCTCATCAGCCTGGGGCTTTTTCTGGTCATCCTCCTGGGCCAGCGATTTAAAAGCATTGAGGAGCGCTATCAGCCGGAATTTTTCATGTTTTTGAGCTTCAGTTCCCTGGGGCTGATGTTACTGGTCAGCAGCGTGGAACTGTTAACCATATTTATCGCCATGGAGCTGTCTTCCTATTCCCTCTATGTCCTGATCCCCATCCGCAAACAAACCGGCGGCTCGCAGATGGAGGCGGCCATTAAATACATTATCTTCGGGGCCGTCGCCACCGGGGTAATGCTTTTTGGTATGAGTTATATTTTTGGAGTTACCCAATCCACTTATTTAGTGGATATTCTAAAAAAGTTACCCCTTATACTTAACCAACCGGCCGCTGTGATCGGGGTGCTCCTGATTATGTGCGGCTTTTTCTTTAAACTGGCCGTCCTACCCTTCCATTTCTGGACCCCGGATGTTTACGAGGGCGCGGCCAACGAGACCGTTTCTTTTGTGGCCACCATGCCCAAGTTGGCGGCCGTCGCCTTATTGCTCCGTATCGTCAGTCTGTCTGGAACCGGCGCCGGCGATTTAATCCGGGTTTTGGTACTGCTGGCCGCCCTCTCGATGACCTTTGGAAATTTAGTCGCCCTGGTACAAAAGGATCTTAAACGCCTGCTGGCCTATTCCAGTATCGCCCATGCCGGTTATATTATGCTGGGTGTTTTGACGTTGAACTCGGCCGGATTTGCTGCCGCAGTATATCATGTCACCGGCTATTTATTAATGAACATGGCCTGTTTTCTGGTGGTTATTACTGTCTCGCGGGAAGGCGAAAATGTGTTGGTCAGTGACCTTTCCGGCCTCTACCGCCGCTCTCCCATCTTAGCCTTTACCCTGGCGGTAGGCGCCTTTGCCTTAGCAGGTATCCCCCCTTCGGCCGGGTTTACAGGAAAATTATTTCTTTTTACCGCCGCCCTGAATCAGGGGCACCTGGCCTTAGTCATTATCGCGGCAGTCAATACCGCCATATCCATTTTTTATTATTTAAATATAGTTCGTACTGCTTATGGGCAGGATCCTAACGGATTACCAGCCGTAGCGCTAAGTTTTCCGATTAAATGTTTAAACTATGGATTGGTCCTGGCTATAATCCTTTTGGGTGCCTTGCCGTCCTGGTTTATTGAGCTGGCCCGGACAGCCTGTAAAACGATAATTTCATAGCCGAATATATGGAGCAAAGATAAATGATGGCAGTATCCACATCCCAGAGTGCCGAACCCCAAATCCAGGCCGCCGGGGCCCCTACCCCTCAAAAACTCACCATAACGGTTTGTAAGGGCCAAGGGTCAAAAAAAACCTGTGGAGGGGAGGCTGTTTATAAGGCCCTTCTGGCGGAGTCTCAACGCTTGAACATCCCTGTAGATATAGAGCCCGCCAAATGCGGCTGCAGCGGAATTTGCCAAAATGGCCCTTTTTTAAGCCTGCCTCATTTAGGCCTTTTCTATCACCAGGTAAAAGAAGCCCATGTGCCTGCCATTTTAAAGGAGACGATTCAAAAAGGAAAAATCCTCTTTCCACTCTTATATCTGAATCCTCTCCAATCCATCCGGGCGGATTTGATCTGGGAAAAAAAACATAGTTGTATCATGGTCATGGATCCCTCGAGTTGTATGGTTGAGATTGCCCGCTATCTGATAAAGTTTCACTATTCAGAATCCTGTGGCAAATGTTTTCCCTGTCGTCTGGGGATTCAAAAAATAGCCGACCTCATTGAAGCCATCAGCCTGGGCAAGGCTCAGGAAGATGCCCTTCAGGAATTGGAATCGTTGATTACCCTGACCACCCAGGCGGCTTATTGTGCCTTTGCCGGAAAGGTTTCCCATCTTATCCTGGCTATACTGTCTAATTTTAGACAAGAGTTTGAGAGCCACATCAAAGAAAAGCGTTGCCCCACTGGGGTTTGTCAGCTAAGCGGATAACCGCTAAGACCTGATTTCTTCTTGTTTGATAAAATCCAACCCTTTTTCCCCTTGAATCCTCGACCCCTTGAATCCTTAACTCCTTCAATCATCTCCAACTCTATTGGAGATGATCAATAAATGCCATCCCCTGAATCCCTACTCAAAAACACCTTCGGCTACGACACCTTCAAGCCCCTTCAGCGTGAAGTGATCACCAACGTCCTGGAGCGACGGGACACCCTGGTGATAATGCCCACCGGCGGTGGAAAATCGCTCTGTTATCAAATCCCGGCCCTACTTTTTAAGGGTCTCACCGTGGTCGTCTCGCCGCTCATCGCCTTGATGAAAGACCAGGTCGAGCAACTGCGCGCCCTCGGCGTCCCGGCCCTCTTTCTCAATAGTTCCCTTTCAAACGGGGAATATCAGGAAAATATGGGATTAGTGAGCCGTGGATTCATTAAACTGCTCTACGTGGCCCCTGAAACGCTCCTCACCCCGCGCCTTTTCCAGTTACTTTCCACCCTTCGCCTGGATTGCCTGACCATTGATGAGGCCCACTGTATCTCTGAATGGGGGCACGATTTTCGTCCCGAATACCGTCATCTGGTGGAGGTGCGCCGCCGCTACCCCCAGGCCGTTTGCCTGGCCTTGACGGCCACAGCCACCCCAAGGGTCCGCCAGGACATCAAATCCACCCTGAATTTTGCCGCCTCTAATGAATTAGTGGCCGGATTCAACCGGGAAAATTTGTTTATCGAAGTCATCCCCAAGCACGATCCTGCCGCCCAAACCCTGCGCTTTTTGGAGCGTTTTCCCGACCAGTCGGGCATCATCTACTGTTTCGCCCGCAAACAGGTGGATGAACTTTCCGCCTTCCTGGCCGGCCGGGGCATCTCAGCCCGTCCTTATCACGCCGGGCTGGAGGACAAGGTGCGTCGCCGCAATCAGGAGGCCTTCATCCGTGACGATACGCAGGTTATCGTAGCCACGATTGCCTTCGGTATGGGCATCAACAAACCCAACGTGCGATTCGTCCTCCATTATGATCTGCCAAAAAGTATCGAGGGGTACTATCAGGAAATCGGACGCGCCGGACGTGACGGCCTGCCCGCCCATTGCCTTTTGCTCTACAGTTTTTCAGACGTGGCCAAACTGCGCTATTTCATCGATCAGAAGGAGGCCAGAGAACAGCAGGTGGCCATTGAACACCTGGAGACCCTCATCCGCTTCGCCGAAAGCGATGCCTGCCGACGCCGGCCTTTGCTGACTTATTTCGGTGAAGACTATACCGTTGAGAATTGTGGGGCCTGCGATAATTGCACGGCCGAAAAAAAAGAGCCGCTGGATATCACCATCCTGGCCCAGAAGTTTCTTTCCTGTGTCAAACGCACCGGGGAACGCTTCGGCACGGCATACGTCGTTGATGTCTTGTTGGGTTCAAAAAACAAAAAAGTGTTGCAAAACAGGCACGACGCCCTGTCTACGCATGGGATCGGCAAAGAGCTGACCAGGGAACAATGGCTGTCGATCAGCCGTCAATTGGTGCAAAAGGGTTTTCTCGACCAGGAGCCGGCCTATCATACCCTCCGGATTACGCCCAAAGGGTTGGAGGTCCTCAAGACCAAACAGAACATTATGGGCCTGTTTCAAAAAGCCGCCGGCACGGCCGCCTCGTCCCCAAAACCAGGGGAAATCGAATATGACAGGGCCCTGTTCGATATCCTGCGCCAAAAGCGCAAAGAACTGGCTGATAACGCCGGGGTGCCGCCCTATGTCATTTTCTCGGACCGGACCCTGGTGGAGATGGCGGCCTTCATTCCGCAGGATCTCGTCAGTCTTTTAAAAATCAATGGGGTGGGTCAGATTAAGGCCGAGCGCTATGGGGAAATATTCCTAAAAATCCTCCGGATCTATGCAACGAATCGAAGATCCTGAGGCTGGGTCATGCGGATCGGAACAGGTGAAGGGCAGGATGAGGTTTTTCATTAAGCTTCCGGTGCCCAAATCGTTATGGTTTCAATTGGGTTAAAATCTCTGTCACTGGAGGCTAAATGTTCTATTCCCTTTCTTTCCATCACGGCAAGATGGGCAGCATCAGCAGTCATCAGGCCGTAATCATAGACCTTTTGAACAGCCCGCCTCATGTCACTTCCTGTCAATTCAAGGATCCCCAGCCCAAACTTCGTTAACATTTCAATATATTCCATATAGGCAACAACCGGCTTCAAAACCTGTTTTCTTTGATCGGCTTTTTTGAACACTCCTTTAACCCCTTTTAAGGTGATGGGGTCCAACAGATTGGAAGCGGACTGCATGACTAATTTAAAAATAACCTCTTCTAAAACCAGGGCCGAGGTGTACCCTTTTATGCGGGAGGATTCGACTTTTTTTAAAAAATTGATGGAATCCGTATTGGTATTAAAGGCATGATGAAGAAAAATATTGGCATCAATAAAAATCGGTGCTTTTTCTGAGAAGGTCCTAATCTTTTTCAGCATATAGTTTATCCAACTCCTCAAAGGATAATTTACCCTTAACCGTCCCTTTAAAACTTTCCGTATAATTTTTCTTTAACGGTAAAAGAATAATCCTTTCCCTGGCCACTTGGATCTCTACGTTATCTCCCGGGGAAAGTTTCATCTT
>JAZDOU010000157.1:0-2867 GCA_043798385.1 Pseudomonadota bacterium | reverse complement strand
ATAGAGAACAAACGTTCATTTTTGTTTTTTTTATCATATCGCCTTTTCTTGTCAAGAAAAAAATAAATATTAGACCCAAAAAGATTAAAATTCCTTATTTATAAATGAATTACTAATTTAATGCCTATTGATATTATCACCGATTTAAAAACCTATCAAACCCACCGGTAGAGAAACCGGCCAGGGGTTGGTGAGGGCGGTATTCAGCGCCACGGGGCCGATTGGAGGTCGAACCACCAGGGTGCAGGGATCGAAGGAAACCAAGGGGATCCCTGTTATTTTCTATCACAGTTTTTATTTGGGCTCACGATTTAATTTTTCTTCGATAACTGGACCCTCCCAAGATAAGGACCTCCGAGTTACAGACGAGACGGTCGGCTATCGCCGTGGCGGCCGTGGTGGAATCGAATATATTTCCCCAGTCAGCAAAGGGTAGGTTCGTAGTCAACACGTTGGACTTGACCTCATGCCTTTGGCTGATAACCTGGAAGAAAAGATTGGATCCCTGGGGGCCCAGCGGTAGATACCCTATTTCGTCAATCGCTAAGATGTCCGGGGTTTGATACTCATGGAGCTTACGGACTAAGGAATGATCAGCCTCGGCGGCGGTGAGCTGATTGATCATATCCATGGCCGTGGTGAAACGGCACTTGATATTGGCGTTACAGGCGGCAAAGACCAGGGCCTTGGCCAGGAAGGTTTTACCGGTGCCGGGATTGCCGATGAGAATGACATTCCGGCCTTTGGCGATGAAGTCGAGAGAGAAGAGGTTGAGGATCTGGGTTTTCTGGTCCAGCCGGGATTTATGATGATGGAAGTCGAACTGGTCCAGGGTGGGTTTATCGACCAAGTGGGACTGGCGGTAGCGGAGGGCGATGGCCGTCTGCCGGCGGGCTTCCAGTTCGTGGTCGGCCAGGCGGTTGAGGGTGAGGGCACAGTTGAGATTTTTCTGAGCGGCCTGCTCCAAGACCAGGTCCAGATTTTGGGCTATGGTTTTGAGCCGGAGGCGGATGAGTTTTTCCTTGAGGTCTTCCAGGTCGGCCATGGTTATTCCTTTCGCTTCAGGATATAGGCGTCGTACTCGGCCAGGAGGGGCTCCTCCAGGCGAATGCGATTTAAGTCTTCCTGTTTCAGGTGTACTGGGGGATGGATCTTTTTAGGGTTTTTTTCCTGATGGAGGATATTTTCCACATAGGAAGCACCGTAGGCGTTATGGACGTTGGCCCGCTTCAGGGCCTGGATTAAATCGGAGGTCCCGTAGTGATCGTGGAGGGCCAGGAGTTTAGCCAGGTTCTTTTTGATCGGCTGCCCGGTCTGGGCCAGGCCTTCCAGAAAGGTCTTGGCTTCTTCGCCGAAGGAGAGGAAGCGAGAGACCTCCACGGCCAGCCATTCCTGGGGTCGGCGTTTCCAGGCGGCCTCGCGGTGGGCCGGGAGCTCGATCCGCTGTTTTTTCTCCCAGCAGCGGGTATGGGTAGCGAGGATTTTCTCCCGGGAGTAGACGGTGACGGTTTGGGTATCGGCCTTGACGATGACCGTTTTGCCGATGGACCAAGGGGGTAGCGAGTAACTGTTGCCGTCGAAACGGACGGCGAAGTCGGAATGGACCTTGAGCGAGAGGGTTTCCCGGCAGTCCGGCAAAAAATCCGGTAAGGGTTGAAGCGCCTCGGGTTTAAAACGATCCAAGGGCCGTTCGCCGGTGGTGCTGTGGATACGGGTATTGGCCTGGGTATCCAGCCAGTGCCGGAACTGCTGGTTGAGGTCGACTAGATCGACAAAAGACCGCAAGGGCCAGAAGTTGTAACGGATGTAGTGAATGCCCCCTTTTTCGATCTTGCCCTTTTCCTGGGGCTGATAAGGATGGCAGGCCCTGGGGACGATCCGGAAGGGCCTTAAAAACTCCAGGAAGGCCTCATTAAAGCGGATCAGGGAGCCTTCCCGTTCGGTCACGGCGGTGGCCATGTTATCGGTGACCAGTTCCCGGCAGGTGCCTTCAAAAAAGAGAAAGGCGTTCAACAGGGCTTGGTGGAGGGCCTCCTGCTTCTGGGAGTGGGTGAACTCCCCATAGAGCATCCGACTGTGGGCCTCGATCACGGCCAGGCAGTACAGTTTCCGGGGGGTCTTCCCATAGAGCAGGGAGCCGAAGTGGCCCCAGTCGATCTGGAACTGTTCTCCCTTCGCTGTCTCGAAGCGGATGTAGGCTCGCTTTTTCTTGGGCCGGATTTCTTGCAAGTAATCCCGGAGGATGGAGATCCCCCCGGCATAGCCTTGGGGAAGTAGTCGTTGATAGAGGACCGTGCCGCTGGCGGTGGGGTCCCGTTCCAACAGTGCTTGGATCTCCTCCTTGAAGGGGTCCAGCTTACTGGCCCGGACGATCAGCGGTTTGGCCGGATTGGGATTATCCAGGTATCTTTTCACGCTGTCCCGGCTGAGCTTCAGAGTCCGGGCGATTTTGCGGATCCCATAGCCTTCATGGAACAACCGGTGGATCTCGAAGACGGTGCGGCGGTCGATCATGACGACCTCCTTTCCGGCAACGACAGGACCTGGAACAGGGGCTCCTGAAAGGCCACCAGGTCCCGGGTGATCAAACCGTTCAGGGCCTGCCGGTATTGATCCGGTTTCAGTTGCAAACGGGAGCCAATGGTTTCCGGGCGGTAATACGAAAGTCCCTGTTCATCGGCGGCCAGGACCAGGAAGAAGTACAGGAGCAGTTCCTCCGGACTCAGGTACTGGAGAAAGCCCCGGAAGCGATGTTCGATAAAGGCGAAGCTGCCGTTGATTTTTCGTACCCGGATAGGGTTCAAGAGTTTTTTGTGGATCATAGGCGCCTCCGCATGTTTTGGGAGGCATCGTAATAGACCAGAACC
>JAZDOU010000142.1:0-4070 GCA_043798385.1 Pseudomonadota bacterium | reverse complement strand
CCTTGAACCCCGATCCCCGATCTTTTGTTAGAACGGCAGATCCGTCAGGCTGAATATAGCCATGAGCATGGATAAAACGATAAACCCGATGACCAGCCCCATGCCCAGGATCATGGCCGGTTCCAGAAATCCGATAAATCGCTTAATCGAAAGGCGCAGGCTTTTTTCATAGGCGGCCGCCACCTTCAGCAGCATGGAATCCAATTGTCCCGTCTCCTCCCCCACCTTGATCATCGATAAGGCTAAAGGGGGCAAGACCCCGGCGGACGACAGGGGAAGAGAAATCCCTTTCCCTTCCTTCACCCCTTCGGCCACCCCTTCCAAGGCCCTGGCAATGGCCTGATTACTGATCACGTCCCGGGAGTTCTTCAGGGCCTGCAGCAAGGGAACCCCGCTTTGGATCAGGGTCCCCAGGGTTCTGCAAAAACGGGCGGTCTCTAATTTCCGGATTATTTCCCCCAGCAGCCTGAGCTTTAAACGATCCCAGCGGTATCGTCCTTCTTCCGACCGGAGTGTCTTCCGGAAGAGCAGGCCGCATAGAAAAAGAAGCCCCAAAGCACCCCACCAATAGGTCTTCAAACCCTGACTGAAGGCCAGTAAAAGCCGGGTGGTCAGGGGAAGGGAACTTCCCAGTTCGGCGAAAATTATTGTAAATTTTGGCAGCACGTAAGTTAATAAGATAATGATCGAGAGGCCTCCGGTGGAAACCAGGATGATCGGATAGATCATGGAAGAAAGGACCTGTTCTTTAAGCTCTTTGGTCGATTCCAGAAATTCCGTCAGTTTTTCCAACACCACGTCCAATACCCCGCCGGCTTCACCGGCCTTGACCATATTGATATAAAGCCGGGGAAAAATCCTGGGGTGTCTCTGGAGGGCATCGGAAAAAGAACTCCCTTCCCGGATGGAACGCAGGACGGCCTGGATCAAGGCCTGGTTATCTTTTCCTTCGGCAATGCCGGCCAGGATATTAAGGCTGCGGTCCAGAGGGAGACCGGCCTCCAAAAGGGCGGACAACTCGGTGGTAAAGCTTAGGAGATCCCCTTTGGAAGACCGCAATGAAAAAGACCTCTTGAGCCCTTTATCGGGAATGAATAGTTTTAAGGGGATAATACCGGAATTTTTGAGCCGTTCCAGGGCGGCCTGCTCATCAACGGCCTCAATCGCCCCTTCCATCGTGGACCCTTCTAAATTGGTGCCGCGGTATGAAAAGACAGCCATTAACCCTCTTGGGTTACCCGGAGTACTTCGGGTAGGGTGGTCAGGGCTTCTTTTACCTTTTCCAGTCCGTCTTCCAACAAGGTGCGCATTCCTTTTTTTCTGGCCGCCTCCCGCATCTGATTGGAGTCGCCATTCTTCAGGATCATTCTCCTTATTTCATCATCGATGAGAAACAATTCGAAAATCCCGATCCGTCCCCAATATCCGGTAAAGGCACACTGTTCACACCCCGTTCCCTTATACAGGGTCCGGATATTGCCTATCTTCAAGTGCGCCAGTTCTTCCTGATCCGAAGGGTTGGAATCGGCAACCTTGCAGGCAGGACAAATAATTCGGACCAACCGTTGGGCCAGGACCCCCCGCAGGGTCGATGAGAGAAGAAAATTTTCCACCCCCATATCCAGCAAACGGGTAATGGCACTGGGGGCGTCGTTGGTATGCAGGGTGGAAAAAACCAGATGGCCGGTCAAGGCCGATTGGATGGCGATCTCGGCGGTCTCCAGGTCCCGTATTTCCCCGATCATGATGATATCGGGATCATGACGGACGATATGCCTCAAGGTGCCGGCAAAATTCAAACCTATTTGAGGTTTTACCTGAATCTGATTGATCCCTTTAAGCTGATATTCAACGGGATCTTCCACGGTAATAATTTTCTTGTCCGGGGAATTGATCTTGTCCAGGGCACCGTAAAGGGTGGTCGTCTTACCGCCGCCCGTCGGCCCAGTCACCAGAATTATGCCATTGGATTTTTTGATGAGCCGGTTGAAAGTCGTCAGGGTTTGGGCCGGGAAACCCAACAAGTCAAGGTCGATGGTCACCCCTTCTTTCAGAAGGAGCCTCATGACCACCCCTTCTCCGTACAGGACCGGGATGGTCGAGACCCGCAAGTCAATCTCTTTTTCGGCAACTTTCAGTTTAATCCGGCCATCCTGGGGGAGTCTTTTCTCGGCAATATTCAGTTTGGCCATAATCTTGATCCGGGAGAGAATGGCCGCCTGAAGGTTTTTGGGCAGGGATTCAATATCGTGCAGGACCCCGTCGATTCGAAAACGGACCTTGAGCTCGTCTTCAAAGGGCTCGATATGGATATCGCTGGCCCGGCTTTCCACCGCCCGGGAGATAACCATATTGACCAATTTAATAATCGGGGCTTCCGAGGCCAGATCCTTGAGGTGCCCGATGTCTTCTTCCTCTTCCTTGATGAAATCAAGGCGGTTGCTCTCCATATCTTCGATGATCCGATTGATATTTTGGGCCTCCTGGCCGTATAGCCTGGCAACATAATCCGATAAAAGGCCGTAGTCGGCAGCAAAAACCATCACTTCCGACGAGACGGCCACCTTCAGGGCATCAATAGTTTCCCTGTCTTCCGGGTTGACCATGGCCACCTTTAAGACATTATTCTTATATTCTAAAGGGACTATCAGATTTTCTCTAATAAATCTGGTAGATATACATTCAAACGTCAGAGGGACCTTGGGGAGCTGTTCCGGTATTAAGGAATAAACTTCAGAGATCATTTCCTATATCCTATATTCTATAATATCTAATACGTTTCTACCACTCCCTTGATCTATTTGTCAACATTAGCTGTTTAACATATTAAAATTTTTCCGACTATTAGGGTTTACTGATAATTGGTGAGCCGAACTTACAGGAGTTGGTCTGATGCGACCTCAATCCAAACAATTTAGGACCATCTTCCCAGGCCGAAATTTTTATTGACATATTTGACGGGACTGTATACTTTCTTCACAATATCGAAAAAGGCAAACCCTTCGTAAGGGGGGGACGCAAAGATACAGACCCAAGAGGAATGGGTGGCTGATCCGCCGTAAACAATCATACGTTTTGTTGATGATCCCATCCTTTCGATGGGATTTTTTTTTAGCCGGCAGGGGTACTTTAAAATTTACTAAATAAATTAATAAGATAAGGAGAATATAACCATGGGATCCAATCTTTCAGTTGTTAACAAGGAAACTAACAGAAATTCAAACCAACCGACTACCTTGCCAAATACACAACCTGCCAATCAACCACCGCGTACTGGAATCGGGCAGGGAATCCGGGACATCCAAAGACCCCGGCCGTCCTTAGATAAGGAACGGCAGAGTAGTATGCCTTTAAATGAGCGAAAAATAACAAAATATGAGTACAAAATATTTATTCGAAACACACTGGAAGATTTGATCAAAGCGGGGGAGGCTGCTGATCCATATATAAAACAAAATCAGTTAGTTCCTTTTTATAATCAAAGCGGGGAGATTGATCAACGCTATGATAATTTCAAAAAAAACCAAGGTTTTTTACAGGGTGAATTTGCGAAATTCCTTGATGCCAAGGTTGATAAAATGGAAGAGAGAAAAGTGAAAATGATTGAACAGGGCCTACGTACCTCAAGCATAAATAGAGAGTTGCACGATGAAATATACGCAGCCATTGATTCTAAATCAAAAAAGATCAGTGAAAAAGATAATACGAATGAAAAACAAGCAGAGAATGAAAAAGAGGAAGAACAGTTAAAAGAAAAGCAAACTGTTGAAAATACTATAAAGAAAATTGAATCTAATCAAGATGAAAAGTCATCGGAAAAAGATATGGAAGGTGATCGCGATAGAAGAATTGACCATAAACCTAAAAATAAATCAAACACCAATCACCAGGTTAAAAGAAGAAACCGACGTAAGCCAAGTAACCAGCAAGCCCATACAACTGAAATGAAAAAGGAAGCCAAAGAGGTTCTGGCCGGAAGAATTACTGAAAAAAAGACAAACCAAATGCCAATCAGTGAAGAGGACAAAAAAAAACTGGAGGATTTTACAAATAGAATTCTTAAAGGCCCT
>JAZDOU010000135.1:0-2138 GCA_043798385.1 Pseudomonadota bacterium | reverse complement strand
GGCCGATGAATTCGCCTGTCCCTTTTTATCTCCGGATGAAAAGGAGACGATCGAAGCCGACTGCCTGATCAATACCACCTCCCTGGGGATGGCCCCGGAAGAAGACCGGTCTCCTTTCCCCAAAGACCTTCTCCATAAATTTTGTTGGGTTATGGATATCATTTATAATCCCTTAAAAACAAAACTCCTCAGAGAGGCTGAAGAGGCCGGATGCCGGACTCTTTCCGGCCTGGGGATGTTTGTCCATCAGGGGGCTGAACAATTGAAGATCTGGACCGGTCTGGAACCTCCCAGGCCCTATATGCTGGAAGTGGTCCTGGCGGAACTTGAGAAAACCTCGAAGTTGCATAAAAATTGATCGATAAAGTAAATTTTATTTGTTAAAACAATATATTATTATGATTTTGCCATTAAATTTAAACATCACTCCAGGTGAAATTTGGATTAAAGAAAATATCGATCCATTTTTACCCTCCGTGGCCTTGGCCCCTCCCGGCCGGAGGCCCTCCGGGAAAGTCTGGGAGGTCCCGCCCAAGGCGGGACTTCGCCCCGGACGCCTCGGATCTGCAGCCTCCGAAACTTTTGGAACATCGAGGAAAACATGATTGAGATAAAACCCCGCGCCCCTTTCAAGGCCCAGGTGACCATACCCGGCTCGAAAAGTTGCACTCAAAGGGCCCTTATTATGGCCGCCCTGGCCGAAGGGGATTCCCTGTTACAAGGTCCTCTCCTTTCCGAAGATACCCGATATCTGGCCGCGGCCCTTGGCCTGCTGGGTGCCGGAATTGAGATTCGTGACGGGGACATGGTGGTGCAGGGCACCAATGGGCGGATCACAAATCCCCAACAGGAACTCTATCTGGGGAACAACGGGACAGCCATGCGATTACTAACCACCGTGGTCTGTCTGGGGAAGGGGGATTTTTTGCTCAGCGGGGCCGCCCGTCTATTGGAAAGGCCGATTCAGCCCTTGCTGGCGGCCCTCAACAGCCTGGGGGTTAAGGCCCAAAGCCGGGATAAAAACGGTTTTCCCCCGGTCATCATTCAGGCCCAGGGCCTCCCGGGAGGTAAGGTCAGGCTTGGTAAAATTGAAAGCAGTCAGTACGTCTCTTCTCTTCTGATTACCTCTCCCTTTGCAAAAGAGGACTTCTCCCTGATGCTGCAAGGTCCTGTCCCTTCCAGGCCCTATGTGGAAATGACCGTCGCCTTGATGCAACGGTTTGGTGTCGAGATCATCAGAGAATCTCCGGATCATTTTTTAATAAAAAAAAATCAAAGGGTCCAGGGGATAACCTATCGGGTCGAAGGGGATGTCTCCAGTGCCTCTTACTTTTTTTTGGCCGCTGCCTTGTGTCAGGGCACAGTAAGGGTCCGGCCTGTCTTTGCCCGCACCCTGCAGGGAGACCTCCGTTTTCTTGAGATCCTGGAGGCCCTTGGCTGCCGGGTTGGGCGAGGCGATGATTGGGTGGAGGTTGAGGGTGCCCGCATGGGAGCCGGAGAATATTGTTTTGACCTGGGTGATATGCCGGATATGGTCCCGACCCTGGCCATACTGGCCGCCTGTCGTCCCGGAGGGACTATCATCAAAAATGTCGCCCACCTTCGGATAAAGGAAAGCAACCGGCTGGCAGCCCTGGTCACCGAATTAACTAAGACCGGTATTAAAGCCGAAGAAATGGAAGATGGTCTCCGGATTGAAGGCGGCCGGCCGCAGGGGGCTGAGATTGACACCTATAACGATCACCGGATAGCCATGAGCTTTGCTGTCATGGGTTTGACCGTACCGGGCATCAAAATTAAAGATCCGGCCTGTGTCCAGAAGTCTTTCCCGGGGTTTTGGGATGAGCTGGAAAAACTATGACCAAAGTATGAAGAATATTATTTTGACAGGCTATCGCTGTTCGGGGAAGACCTCGGTAGGCAGGAAGCTGGCTGAAAAAGTGAAGCGCCCTTTTTATGACACCGATGTCTTGATCATCGATCGGATAGGCCGGACAATCAGAGAATGGGTGGAGGAAAAGGGGTGGGAGTCCTTTCGTCAGGTTGAAAAGGCCGTCATTAGGGGGATCTCTTCCTGGGAACCGGGTGTTATCGCCCTGGGAGGGGGTGCGCTGATGGACCCCGAAAACAGAGAAATA
>JAZDOU010000456.1:0-3280 GCA_043798385.1 Pseudomonadota bacterium | reverse complement strand
ACCGCCACCGGCGGATGATCGGCATTGGCACCGTCTTCTCCAAATCGGATCTGCCCATAAGAGGTCATTAAATTGATCCTGTGCAACTTCTCCATCAATTTAACCCGGTCTTCTTCCTTAATGGGCGGTGTCAATCCTAATTCCTGAATAGAAATCTGCTGGGCCAGGGCCCCCCCGATAGAAGCGGCTTCAACATAGTCCGGATAGCGGTTATAGCGTTTATGATAGGCCCTGTTCAGGTCGGCAGCCGTTCCGAAGACGGCATCTTTATAAGGCAAATTGGGGGTCCACTCACTGGCGGCGAAAACGTACTCGGCATCCTTTCCCAGGCCCTGGGCAAAGGCCGGCACGGTCGGCCCATAAGAAAAGGCCACCGCCTTAGGATTAAAATCGATCTCTTTCATGGCCTTCATGACCCGGAGGGCCACCGCCATATGGGACCCGACCAGCAAGACATCGGGGTTTTTGGCCTTAACCTTTTGCAGCAGGGTATTATAGTCCTGCAGGTTCAGGGGAAAGAGCTCTTTGTGGACAATGGTGAAGCCGTGCTTTTTGGCATACATCTCGTAACCGTCACAGGCCTGGGCGGTAAAGGGGATATTAGCCCCGACTATGGCCATCGTCTTTGGTTTCGGATTTACCGCTGCAAAGACTTCCACCACCCCCCTGACCTCTTCGGTGGCCTTGCCCAGGGTTGAAAAATAATACTTGAATCCTCTTTCAAAAAGGGCATTGGAACTGGCCGAGCCGCAGATCATGGGGTATTTGAGGCGTTCCGAGACGGCCGAAGCGGCCATCACCTGGCTGGAACCAAAACCGCCCAGGATCAAATCCACCTTATCTTCCTTGACTAATTTTTCAACCAGCCTGGCACTCATCTGGGGATCGGATTGATCATCATAAAAAATCAATTCCACCGGAAATTTTTGTCCCTTGGAGGCCATCCCGCCTTTGGCGTTTATGGTTTCCGCCCAGAAGGTATAGGCGTCTTTTACCAGGGCCCCGTCTTTGCCGAAGGTCCCGGTCAAGGGGACGGCCACACCGATACGAAAAGAGGCCGCCTGACTTTCAAGAGACCACAGGCAGCAGACCAAAGCAATCATGACCAACAGTGCAATTTTTTTCATAGCACCCTCCAATCCTGGATTAAATTTTTTCTGTAAAAATTCTTGACTTTTAGCATTAAATCATAGTTTATTTTTTAAGTACAAGCAAACATATTTGACAGACTCGTAAAAAGTCTCTCTGGTCGTCACCCTGGCGAAAGCCGGGGTCCAGACGTCGTCCCGGATTCCGTCCTCGCTTCCAGCCCGTAGGGCTTACAGGCCGGAGGGGAGGGGACTCCACCCCGCAGGGTGAAAACCGGGAACCAGTTCCTTTATCCTGGATTCCGGCTTTCGCCGGAATGACGAAAAAGGCCAAATTTTGACTTTTTACCGGTCCATCATAATTGAAGTCAAGGCTTTTATAAGCTTGCCCCCCTTCACTTTTGACAGCTCGTGATCCGAATCTGGAAGGATACCTTTTATGGAAACCGCTTATATTACCAATGTCGGCCGGATGCTATCCGGTGACTGGGAGGCCCCCATCCTGACAGCCGATACCCTGGTGATCAGGGATGGGATCATCGCTCAGGTGGGAAGATCCGAGACCCTTAAACCACCGGACGGGGCCGTTATCATTGACGCCAACGGTTCGGCGGTTACCCCGGGCCTGATCGATTCTCACTGCCATTCGGTTTTAGGAGACTTTACCCCCAGACAATTGACCCTTAATTTTCTCGAAAGTGAATTGCACGGGGGCGTCACCACGGCCATTTCCGCCGGCGAAGTCCACTTGCCCGGGCGCCCCAAAGATCCGGCCGGCGTCAAGGCCCTGGCCATTTTAGCGGCCAAGAGTTTTCAATCCTATCGGCCCGGGGGATTGAAAGTGATCGGCGGTGCGGTAATCCTGGAAAAAGGCCTGACGGAAGAAGATTTCATCGAGATGGCCCGCCAGGGAGTCCGGGTAGTTGGAGAAGTCGGGCTGGGCTCGGTGAAAGACCCTCAGGAGGCCGCCCCCATGATCCGCTGGGCCAAAAAACAGGGCCTGATCGTTATGATGCACACCGGCGGCACCTCCATTCCGGGGAGTTCGACCGTGACGGCCGAAATGGTCATGGCTGCTGATCCGGATATCGTCTCCCATATCAACGGGGGACCGACGGCCGTTTCCACCCAGGAGGCCTTCAAGTTGATCGACCAGACCTCTTATGCCCTGGAGATCGTCCATTGCGGCAATCCCCTCCGGGCGGTGGAAGTCTCCCGACGGATTGTTGAACGGAAAGAATTTCAGCGGATCATCCTCGGCAACGATGCCCCCTCGGGTACCGGGGTGGTTCCCCTGGGACTTTTGCGCACCTTGAATTTGATCACTTCCCTGGGCGGCGTTCCCCCTGAACTGGCCTTATGTATGGCGACCGGCAATACCGCCCGTCTCTTTGGTTTAAATCGAGGAATCATCGCAGCGGGTAAAGAGGCCGACCTGGTCTTTATGGACGCCTCCTTAGGCTCTTCAGGGGATGACCTCCTGTCCTGCCTGTCTGCCGGCGACACCCCGGGAATCTCGCTTATCCTGATTGACGGCCGGGTAGTGGTTAAAATGAGCCGTAACACCCCGCCCCCCAAAAGGGCCGCCAAGATAATTTAGATTGTAGATTTTAGATTGCGGATTTTAACACAAAAATACCGTTCAAGGTTCAATGTTCAAAGTTCAATGTTTGAAGAAATCCATTGTCATGCTTTGTTGGTGCCCCAGCGGGGCAGGGGCATGAGGGTTTAATTTCAATATTCAAGACATTAAAGGAAAGGTCATATCCATGGAAATTCGAAAAATCGTTACCATACTCGAAGAAACCCATCAGGAAATGGGACAGCCGGTCCAGCCGCCTACTCGAAAGGCCGCCGCCCTGGCTGTTATCAAAAATCCTTTGGCGGGACATTATGAAGAACATCTCGAACCCCTGATTACCATGGGGGAAGAACTGGGGGCCCTTTTGGGAAAAAGGTGTGTTGACCTCTTAGGCATCAAGCCGGATCAGGCCCACTCCTATGGGAAAGGGGCTATCGTCGGCCCCGGGGGGGAGTTGGAACATGCCGGAGCCATCCTCCACCCTAAATTAGGAGGACCTTTCCGGGAAGCCGTGGGCGGAGGAAAGGCCATCATCCCCTCAACCAAAAAAATGGGCCTCCCCGGCACCTGGCTCGATGTGCCGGTTCATTATAAAGATGCCGCCTTTGTC
>JAZDOU010000079.1:0-3946 GCA_043798385.1 Pseudomonadota bacterium | reverse complement strand
TCCATCAAATGAGAACTTGTTGTATTCGCTGATAGAATATGTTACAAAACAGTGATAGAGATAAAAAGTGCTGGTGGTGTTAAGGTCGAGCTCATGAAGATCAGCGTTTTTGGCTTGGGATATGTAGGGATCATCAGTGCCGCCTGTCTGGCCCGGATGGGCTATGAGGTCATCGGGGTTGATGTCAATCTCGATAAGGTCCGGATGATTCAACAAGGGCAGTCCCCTGTTTTGGAAGCTGAAATCGGCCGGATTATTGCTGAACAAACCAAGCAGCAAAGATTACAGGCGACCAATGATGGCGCCTGGGCTTTTGCCCGGACCGACTTGAGTCTGGTTTGCGTCGGGACCCCTGGAAAAGGAAATGGGGCCATTGACTTTACCTATGTCCAGCGTGTTTTTGAAGAAATGGGAGAATTTTTATCTTCCAAGTCGTCGTTTCATTGGATTGTCCTGAGAAGCACCGTTTTGCCGGGGACGACCGAAGAGACCTTGATTCCCCTCCTCGAGGAAAAATCAGGGAAATCGGCCGGGAAAGATTTTGGGGTCTGTTTTAATCCCGAATTCTTACGGGAAGGGAGTTCGGTCTGGGATTTCTATAACCCCCCGAAGACCGTAATCGGCCTGTTAAACCACGGGGATTCCCCTCCTTTGCTGTCGGTTTATGAATCTCTTCCCGGACCAATCATCAAGACCTCTATCCGTGAGGCCGAATTGGTTAAATATCTGGATAATGTCTTCCATGCCTTAAAAATCTGCTTTGCCAACGAGGTTGGACGGGTCTCGCAGGCATTGAAGGTAGACAGTCATGCCCTTATGAATATTTTTATCCAGGACACCAAGTTGAATATTTCTCCTGTTTATTTAAAACCAGGTTTTGCCTTTGGCGGTTCCTGCCTGCCTAAGGATACCCGAGCCTTGCTTTATCTGGCTAAGACTCTTGATCTCGAATTGCCCTTGCTGCAGGCCATCCTGCCCAGCAATGAAATCCAGCTTCGAGAGGGGATCCAACTCATCCTAAAAACAAAAAAGAAGAAAGTGGGGCTTCTGGGCCTGAGTTTCAAGGAAGGAACCGATGACCTCAGAGAGAGCCCCTTGGTCCTTTTGGCTGAAGCCCTTCTAGGTAAGGGTCTTGAGCTCAAAATCTACGATCCTCAGGTCTTCCTGGGGAATCTTTTCGGGACCAATAAAGAATTTATAGAGCGGGTCATCCCCCATTTGGGCCAACTCCTTACTTCGGATTTAAAAGGGCTGGTGGCCCATTCCGAAGTCATTGTCATCGGTTCGAAAATTCAAGGGCTTTCATCTTTATGGGACTCCCTTCGGGATGATCAGATCATCATAGATTTAATCCGGACCCCTCCGGAAAATAGAGATTCCAAAGGAAACTATCAAGGGATCAGTTGGTAAATGAGACAGAAAAGGGTGCTGCTCCGTGGCTGACCTACTTCCCAAACTATCCTATCGGGTTATTGACCTGCTCATAACGCTCGGCAGTTTTATTTTAGGCTATTTTCTGGTCAATAGCCTGGAGGGATATACTTTTATCGTTTTCAACTCGCCGGTGACCATTGGCGGACTCCGTTCTCTTGACGAATTTTTAGTCATTCTGCTGGTCATTCCTTTTATCTGGTGGGTGGTCTTATACCAGGCGTTACTCTATCATCCGGCAATAATAAGAAATCGGAAGCTCCTGTGGACGTCTCTGATTAAGGCTCATCTCGTTGCCGGGATAATCCTGGCCGGTTTTTTCTTTTTAACTAAATTCTATTTTCCCAGTCGGTTCCTATTTTTTTTCTTTCTGGTCATCAATAGCGTGTTGCTTTATTGGGAAAAAAGAATAATCGTTTATTATTGGAAAGTTAATAAGAAAGAAAAATATTTACAACGAATCCTTTTGATCGGCTCGAGTCCGGAAATGAAGCGATTTGTCAGGTTTCTTGAGGGCTATCCGGAGTTGGGTTATAAAATCGTTGGCTGCCTGGGGGAGAATCTTGAGGGTTCGGAAGAGTCAGACCTTCCCTTGAAAGTTCTGGGATCAATTCAAGAGATTGAAAAGGTGGTTAGAGAATATCCGATCGGAGAAGTCATTGTCTTTTCTCCCGGGAGGGTCTGGGAAACCATGGAGGTGGTCGGCCCTGTTTGTGAAGACATGGGGATAAAGCTGACCGTAGTGCCTCAATGGTCTTCCATGCGGATCTCCCAGGTCTCCTTTCGGAAATTGGGCGCCACCCCGTTGGTCAGCTTTGTCATCAATCCCAAGGGGGATGTAAGTCTCTTTATAAAAACAGTTACTGATTTTATACTGGCCTTTCTGGCTCTTGGCCTTTTTTCCCCTTTATTTATTGTCATTGCCATTTTAATCAAATGGGATTCAAAGGGCCCGATCTTTTTTTATCAGAAGCGGTCCGGACTTAACGGAAGGGAGTTTTTCCTTGTTAAGTTTCGATCCATGGTCAAAGATGCCGAAAAAATGCAGGAAAAGTTGAAGAACTTCAATGAAATGTCCGGACCGGTTTTCAAAATGACCGCTGATCCCCGGGTAACCCGGGTCGGTTATTGGCTCAGGAAAACGAGTCTGGATGAGCTGCCGCAATTGATCAATGTATTGAAGGGCGATTTGAGTCTGGTAGGACCAAGACCCCCGCTTCCCAGTGAAGTAGCCCACTATGAACGGTGGCAGCGGAGGAGATTGAGTGTTAAACCGGGCATTACCTGTATTTGGCAGATTAGCGGCCGTAACGATATTAATTTTGAGGAATGGATCCAACTGGATCTGCATTATATCGATCACTGGTCTTTATCGTTGGATTGGAAAATTTTGATCCGAACTATCCCGGCAGTGCTTTCCGGCCGGGGAGCTAAGTGAGCGGTAAAGGAGGACGGGTATGGCCTTGAAAAAAACAATCCAGAAAATTGTAACCCTTGGAAGGCATTCCTTTTATCAGGAAGGGATCGAACTTTACAATCAAGGTCATTATCTGGAAGCCTTGGAAAAATTCAAAAAATTAACCCAGACGAATGCGGGAGAAAGCAGCCTGCATTATAACCTGGCATCCTTTTACAGCGGCTTAATCCACCGGAATATGGGATTACTGCTTTTACATAAAGGGAATTATCCAGAAGCCATCGCCCATTTTAATAGTGCCCTGGAATTTAATCCCACTCATTACGAAATTTATAATTATTTGGGAATTGCCTACAACAACTGGAAGAAATATCAAAAAGCCATGGTTTCCTTTTCCAGGGTCCTGGAATTAGCGCCCGAACTCCTGTCCTTGCGGTATAAGGTGGCGATCGTTCTGTATAATTTAAAAAAATATGAGGTTGCTCGGGAAGAGCTTCAGATTTTGGTTGAATCAAATCCAAAATTTGCCGATTTTCATTTTCATCTGGGAGTGGTTTGTGCCCATCAGAGAAATTTTGAAGAGGCCCAAAAAGAGTTTTCAACCGCCCTGGAGTTGAATCCCCACTATTTTCAGGCCGCCATACAACTGGCTTTAACTTTTGCCGCCCAGGGCCATTACGGGGAGGCGATTCAGAGACTAAATGCCATTATCCAAGAAAAACCACTTTATCCTGATCTTTATTATAATGTGGGGGTGATCCGGGCGGCTCAAAAAGATTGGCCGGGGGCATTTAATGCCATCACTAAGGCCCTGGAAGTTAACCCGAACTATGCGAATGCCCATTTCATGTTTGGGATTTTCTGCCTGAGGAAGAATGATCATGAGGCGGCGGTGAAGGCCATTCAAAGGGCACTGGAACTCGATTTGGAAGAAGAGAAACAGCCTTTTGCAAAAAATGTGTTAGAGCATCTTGAAAAAAGAAAAAAAACAAAGAAGACTGAAGAAGGAAAGTCGACCTTATGCAAATTGGATCCTCTTAAAGAAACCTATCTGGAATCTATGTTGCAGATTTTTCAGCACAATCTGCCGATCGTCCC
>JAZDOU010000052.1:0-5008 GCA_043798385.1 Pseudomonadota bacterium | reverse complement strand
GAATTAAAAGGTTGGGAAGAAATGTATCCAACCATACGGTTATTCAGCAAAGACAGAGATGAATGGGAAAAGAGACATTTTTGGTTTCAAGATAAAATCCATGCTCCGGAACCGATGTATCCGCTTGATGATATTTTTCATGAGGCCTGGCAAATAGCCCTTTCCCAATTTACTACCCGCGTGTTCTGTATCCCGCCTGCCCAGGGAGTCGCTCAAAGAATGTTGGGTTGTTATATGTACATCGCTGCCGTAGAACCGCCCCCGGGAGAGGTCATCGGACAAAAAGCCGAGCTTTTCGGAAAGCGGGTCCCTTATACCTTTCAGAATTATGAAAAACAGTTTGAACAGTGGCTGGTGCGCTTTAAAAAACTTGGCCAAGACATGGAAAACATTCAGATTCCTTCGGAACTGCCCATGTTTGTTCCCGAGGAAGAAGTGATTCCCATGCCGAAGGGAACGACCCCGGCTAACGATCTGATGGAAGGCTATAACACCATCATCAGTCTTATCTTCAAGGCCTGGCAATACCACTTCCAATATTTGAACCTCGCCTACCTCGCTTATCTCATGTTTGTCGATACCGCCAAGCGGCTTTTCCCGGGAATTAAGGAGAGCACCATTGGTAAAATGGTGGCCGGAGCTGAAGTCTCCATGTTCCGGCCGGAGGAAGAGCTCTGCCGATTGGCTCGGTTGGCAGCCGGCAAGCCGGCCATCGCCTCCATCTTGAAAAAAGGAACCTCCGCTGAAGAAAAAATGAAAGAACTTCAGGGCAGTAGTGATGGCAAGGCCTGGCTGGATGAAATGGAAAAAATTAAAAATCCCTGGTTTTATGTATCCTGCGGCAGTGGCTGGTATCACTTTGAAGGAAGCTGGATAACCAAAATGGATATCCCCTTCAGCTATTTGAAGAGTTACGTCGAAAGACTGGAGTCGGGACAGGACATTGAACGAAAACTGGATGGAATATCCGCCGAAAGAGATCGCATTGTCAACGAATACAAGAATCTGATCCAATCGGACGACGACAAAAAATCCTTCGAAGATGCCTATAATGTGGTCCGATCAATTTATCGCTATGCGGAAGATCACCTTTTCTGGGTTGAACACTGGCTTCATACCATCTGGTTCCGTAAAATAAGGGAATTCGGTGCTATTCTGACCAAAAACAATCTCTTAAAAAAGCCGGACGAAATCTATCTTTTCAACCGCTTTGAAGTCCCCGTGCTCCTCGAAGATCTGGCGACTACCTGGGCTCTGGGTGAAGGGGTTCCTTCCCGAGGGCAATATTGGATGGAAAAAGCCGAAAAAAGGGAAAAAATTCTTGAAGCCGCCAGAAAATGGCATCCGACTCCCGCTCTGGGAGTTCCACCGGCCGAGGTTTCCGAGCCCTTTACCGTTATGCTCTGGGGTGTTACAACCGAAACCGTGTCGGAATGGTTGAAAGGAACCGGTGTCGGAGATCAGGATATGAACGAGCTGAAGGGTTTTGCTGCTTCGGCGGGTGTGGCCGAAGGACCGGCCCGGGTCCTTAAGCTGCTCGAAGATGTGGTCAAACTGCAAACGGGTGAGATTATGGTGGCCCCCTGTACCAATCCCTCCTGGGCCCCGGTATTTACCAAAATCAAAGCAGCCGTAACGGATATCGGTGGTCTGACTTCCCATGCCGCTATTGTTTGCCGGGAATATGGCCTGCCTTCGGTAACGGGTACGGGAATAGCAACCTCCACTATTAAAACAGGTGACATTATTCGAGTGGATGGAAGTACGGGTATTGTTACCATTTTGAAAAAGGCCTAACTTAACCAAGGATATTTGAAATCGAGTTCTTACCTTCAATCCTCCAGGATTATGGGACGGACTCAATTTTTTGAAACGATACTGGATGCTGGTTTCTTGATACTGGATAATTACAAAAATCGATACTCGATTATGGATAAAGCCAGTCAAGGATCCAGTATCCAGTATCCAGTATCGTCCGGCCAGAGGCGGTCGATCTCGCGTTTTATAGAAAGTTAGAGATGAATTCTCAGATTACAAGGTCTAAGTAGGTGGGAGGAGAACCTCATGTCGGAACAATGGATCTACTGGTTAAAGGAAGTGGGGACTGAACACAATGATATTATCGGGAAAAAATGCGCCAATCTGGGAGAGCTGACCAGGGGAGGGTTTCGGGTTCCACCGGGTTTCGCCTTAGGAGTGGGGGCCTATGATCGCTTTATGAAGGAGACGAGGGCCCATGATCGTCTCCTGAAATACTTTGATTCCTTCAAGGCTGATCCGGAAGATATTGCCGATACTCCAAAATATGATGTGGCCTCCAAGGAAATCCGAGCGATGGTCGAATCGATAACAATGCCTCCCTACATGGAAAAAACCATCCGGGAGTATTATCAGGGATTATGCCGGGAAACAGGGATTGACAATGCCTTTGTAGCCACCCGATCGGCGGGCCCCAAAAGTCATCCCGGCCAATATGAAACCTACCTCAACGTCAGCGGCCAAGAGGATGTCATTAAAAATGTCATTCGTGTCTGGGCCAGCACCTTTAATACCCGGTCGATCATTTCCAGAGCCAGGTTGAATCTTCCCCTCCATGACGATCCGATAGGCGTTGCGGTTCTGACTATGGTAGACGCTAAAGCCGCCGGAGTGATATTCACGGTCAACCCCGTTAACGGGGATGAATCAAAAGTAGCCATTGAGGCCAGTTTTGGATTCGGAGAAGCGGTCGTCTCCGGCAATGTTACCCCGGATCGCTATCTGGTCGATAAGGTGACTCTCGAAATTGATGAACGAGTAGTATCGGATAAAGGTGCTGAATTCGCCTATAACCCGGAAACAAGGACCATGGAATACAAGGAATTAGAGGCGGACAAGAGAAAAATCGCCTGCCTGGAGGAGAGAGAGATTATTGAACTGACCAAAATCGCTAAAAAAGTACAGGTCCATTTTGGTTGTCCCCAGGATATTGAATATGCTATTTCAATGACCCTGCCTTTTCCGGAGAGTATATTTCTTGTTCAGGCCCGTCCTGAGAGTGTCTGGGGAAAGAAGAAGAAAGAAACCGTCCTGGGCAAGAAGAGCGGGTTTGAACTGTTATTTGAAAAAGCCACCACTCCAATAAAACTGACTCCATAGGAAATGGCCTTTCTGAAACCGTATCCTTCAACAAGATGCGGTTTCAGAAATCAGGCCAGTTTTTTCAGACTATCCTCTAACCCGCATCACTCCATCAGGGTTTCGAGGAACCCCTCTGTTTCAGGACTTCTTTCAGTTGACGGAGAAATTCCTGGTCTGCACTTCTCCAGGCCGCCCCGAATCGGGTAGAAAAATAGGAAGAAGGAAATTTATTCTGCCAGGGCGTCCAGGTGGAGACCCCTTTTTCTTTGGCCTCAAATAATTCCGCCAGAAATTCAGCAATCCCTGTGATTTCTTCTTTGGGGAGATAAGAAGCCGCCCCTTCTTTCATGGATTTAAGAAGATTATCCGGGGTAAAGGCATGGGCCGTAAGCATGACAGCCGGGATATTTTTACTGTTGGCTATTTCGAGCAAGGCATAGCCGTCAACTCCCATGATATCCAGGATCGCCATATCGAAAACTTTTGTTTCCAGCATCTCTCTGGCGGAAGTAAAGTTTGACGCTTTGGTTATCTCACATGTCCCCAGCGATTCTTCGAGGAGATCCAAAACATCCGGCTCATCATCAACGATAAGAATTCTTTTTCCAGTAAGTCTATTCATTTGCGGCATTATGAAACCTCCCTGTAAGGATTAAAATGAAATGAAGGATTCAAGGGGTCAAGGATTCAGGGATTCAAGTGAAAGGCATGGAAGTTAAGACCCTCGAATCCTGGAATCCTCGAATCCTATTTTTGTATTAAGATATCATTTTCCCCCCAAGAGGTCAAGGATTCGTGGATTCAAAAAAGCAACCCACCTCAGGTGGACGGTATACGGTTTCCCTTAAACCTTGGACCTTCAAGCAGAGTGTACCGAGGGGTAGGTCTATTGACCTTCACTTAACAATCGGAGCCTGGCCTCATCTATTATCGTTATCTTTCCACGAACCGAAGCAATGATCCTCTGCTTTCTCAAAGAACTCAAAATCCGAATAGTCGTCTCCGTGGTTGCCCCAACCATATCGGCCAATTCCTGCCTGGTTATGGTAAAGGTAGGGCCAACTCTTCGAAAGAGGGTTAACATGACCCTAAAAAGACGTTGTTCCACCCTTTCACCGGCCACATCCCTGAGTCGCCGATTTAATTCCGAGACCCTGGCCGCCAGTATCTTGATAATTTCAAACGACACCTGGGGATGATTAAGAATAAATGAAATGGCCTCGTCTTTTTTGAAACCTAAGACCCTGGTATCGGCCAGGGCTTGAAGGGAACCGGAAGAAGGCCTATTTCGAAAAATGGAGGTTGGGCCCAAGGTTTCCCCGGGACGTAAAAAGGTAATCAGGGCCAATTCTTTTCCTAAGGAAGAATAAAGAAATGTTCTCAATTTTCCTTCTGCTAAGACATAAAAATATTCACAATTCTCATCTTCCCGGATCAGAAATTCCCCTGTTTTCAATCTTCGTTCAATGGCCAGTAATGCCAGTTCCTTGAAATCCGTCTCATTCAAGGAGATAAAGATTGGGGATTGTTGGAGGATTTTTATTTTTTCTGTCAGATCCATATTAAACCCTCATGCCCTAAGGGGGCGCCATGAAACATGAAAATGTCGAATATCGAATAATGAATGCTGAATGTCGAAGGAACAGTAGAAACAACTTCGAAATTCGATATTTGTATTTCCGAGTTAGTTCTCATCCGGAAATGACCTTTCCGGATGAGAACATACAGCTGCCGGCTATCCTCTTTGGCCAGAAATCCTTTAAAAAGGATTTCTGGCGAGAGCTTCATGCCGGTCCCCGAATGGGGACCTTAGCGTAGGTCGATAAAATCGACCGGCCGGTCCCCGAATGGGGACCTTAGCGTAGGTCGATAAAATCGACCGGCCGAA
>JAZDOU010000028.1:0-3228 GCA_043798385.1 Pseudomonadota bacterium | reverse complement strand
CCCCACTTTCCCTGGTTTCAATTGGTTGGATTGGGTTTGACGATCGGACTGGTCAGTCAACTGGGAGATTTGTTGGAATCGATGTTCAAACGGACCGCCCGGATAAAGGACTCGGGTTCTCTATTCCCCGGTCATGGCGGTCTTCTGGATCGGATTGACAGCCTGCTGTTGCCGGCTCCGGTGCTTTATTTTTTTATCACCTTTTTCCAGAGATGAAAGTTAGACTCTCCTCAGAGCCCTCTGTGCGCTCGTGTCCGCCTCAAGCGGACCTTGAGTTCGCTTGTCGAACGATCCCCAAGCGCAGCGGCGAGAGGTAGGGGTAATTACTGAATCAAATGAACAACGTCCCCTTTAAATCCTTATCTTTGTTAGGCAGTACCGGTTCGATCGGGGTTCAGGTCCTCAGGCTGGTGAAACAATTTGAGGATCAATTTCGCATCATAGGGCTGGCGGCCGGGAAAAATTTACAACTTCTCAGGGAGCAGATCCTTCATTTTAGACCTCAAGCGGTCTCCCTGGCTTCGGAGATAGAGGCCCGGCAATTAATCAGCGAGGGCTTTCCCGGTTTCCCCTTAAAGGTCCTCTGGGGGCCGGAAGGTCATGAGGCCATAGCTACCCTGGAAGGGGCGGATATGGTGGTCTCGGCCATGGTCGGGGCCATCGGATTATTGCCCACCCTGGCGGCCATTAAAGCCCGCAAGACCGTTGCCCTGGCCAATAAAGAGCCTTTGGTGATGGCCGGGGCCCTGATAGTGGCAGAGGCCCGCAGACATGGGGTGACTATTTTACCGATCGACAGTGAACACAGTGCTATTTTTCAAGTCCTCCAGGGCCAGCAACGAGAGGCCTTGCGGCGGATTATCTTAACCGCTTCCGGGGGGCCTTTTTGGAATTGTTCCCCGGAAGAGATGACCCGGATTACCGACCGACAGGCCTTGAACCATCCCAGGTGGAAGATGGGTCCAAAAATTTCCATCGACTCCGCCACCTTGATGAATAAAGGCCTGGAAGTGATGGAGGCCCAATGGTTGTTCGGGGTTTCTCTGGATCAGGTGGAGGTTATCATCCATCCCCAAAGTATCATCCATTCCATGGTTGAGTATCAGGACGGCTCTATTTTGGCTCAGATGGGAAACCCCGATATGATGATACCTATTGCCTATGCCCTTTCTTATCCCCAACGTCTGCCCCTCAACCAGGCCCCCTTGGATCTGATCAATCTGAGCGGTTTGAGGTTTTATCCGCCTGACTTGAAAAGATTCCCCTGTCTGAGGCTGGCGCTGGAAGCGGGCAGGGCCGGAGGCAGTCTGCCGGTGGTATTAAATGCCGCCAATGAAGTGGCTGTAGCCTCTTTTTTAAAAGGGGCCCTGAATTACCAGGGGATTCCCTCTGTCATCGAGGCTACTATGGAAAGGCATGACCATCTTATCCCTGCCGGTCTGGAAGAAATTCTGGCCGTCGATAACTGGGCCAGAAGGCAGGCCGATTCCTGGATTGCCAAGTATGGTCCGGGTTGAAAACCAATCCGGTAAATCCTGTCAAAAAAAAATTTAAATAGGAAGACTTTCAATGGAATTCATCATTCTGCAGATTCAAAACGGTTTTACTCTCCTGGCTGGAGCAGCCGAATCCCAACCATGGTTTTATGGGCTGCTGTTTAAACTGGTTCCTTTTATCATCGTTCTGGGCTTGCTGATTTTTTTTCACGAACTGGGGCATTTCGGGGCGGCAAAATTTTTCGGCGTCAGGGTGGAACGGTTTTCTTTCGGGCTGGGGCCTCGGCTGATCGGTCTCAAATGGGGGGAAACCGATTACCGGATCTCGGCCATTCCCTTGGGGGGATATGTAAAAATGGTCGGAGAAGGGCTGGACGAAGAGGTCTCAGAGGAGGATAAAAAAGTTTCCTTCTCCCATAAGGCCGTCTGGAAACGGATGATCATCGTCATTTGCGGCCCGTTGTTTAATTTCCTGTTCGCCATCGGGGTTTTTTCTTTGGTTTTTTTGATTGTCGGACAGATCATCCTGACCAGTGAAATCGGCGAGGTCAAACCCAACTATCCAGCCTATCAAGCCGGTCTTCGCTCCGGGGACAAGATCATCCGGATAGCCGGCCGGTCCATTTCGACCTGGAAAGAGCTTCCCGAGATTATTCGGGCAAACCCGGGCAAACCTATCCCCCTGATCTTTGTCAGGGAGGGCCGACAATATGCTGTCGAGGTTACCCCGATGCGAAGCACGATCAAAAACATTTTTGGGGAAGATGTCCAGGAAGCTGTTATCGGGGTTTCCCCTTCCGGTAAGTCTTTTACCCGGGAGATGGGTTTTTTTGAGGCCTGTGAAAGCGGGATCATCCAGAGCTGGGGGATTATTAAATTGACCGGGGTCAGCCTGCTCAAGCTGGTTCAAAGAAAGGTGCCTTTAGAAACCCTGGGGGGCCCGATTTTTATCGCCCAGTTGGCCGGCCAGCAGGCCCAGGAGGGCTGGACCAATCTATTGTTTTTTACCGCCCTGCTGAGTGTGAATCTGGGGATATTGAATCTCCTGCCCATCCCCGTCCTGGACGGGGGGCATCTGGTCTTTTTCGGCCTGGAATGGATATTGGGAAAGCCCTTGAGCCTGAAGAAAAGAGAAGTAGCTCAACAGGTGGGGATGTTTATTCTGATCATGCTGATGGTCTTTGTTTTTTACAATGACATTATCCGCGTTATACAACAGTAAAGACAGGTATTAGGTTCGAGGTTTAAGGTACAAGGTCCAAAGAAAAACCTTAAACCTTATACCCTAACCCGGACAAGCCGGAACCAAATTTATTCACCGCAGAGACGCAAAGAACGCAGAGAGAATTTTTTTAAACAATCCCGTGAGAAGCGGGATTGTTTAAACCAGCTCTGGCCTTCGGCCAAATTATTGCCCGTAGGGTAGCGAAAGCTTTTTCCTTTCTGGCCTCTCAACAGAAAGGAAAAAAATATTTTATCTCGGCGCCCTCGGCGTCTCGGCGGTTAATCCAGTGGTTTTAATTATCTAATCTATTACGAAATATTCTATCCAATTTGAGTAGAATTTTATTCCTAAGTTACTAACACCCTGGGCCAGGCGCCGATTTCTTGGACCCTCAGATTCCGGAACTTTAGAAAAACCTTAATCGACCGAAAAGAGGAAAAACCTGAAGATATTAGCCCTGGATACAGCCACCGAAGTTGGCGGAGTGGCCCTCCTGGAAGGGGAGGT
>JAZDOU010000525.1:0-2039 GCA_043798385.1 Pseudomonadota bacterium | reverse complement strand
ACAGAAGCAAAAGAATAATCCCGCTGCCGACAAATACTTTGTTTCTTGTTTTCATTTTTTGACTCCTCTCTTTGTTTTGGGAATAAGGGAAAAACCCCGACTGTTAGAGGCATCGTACTCGAGAGATGTAAAGGATGTTTTTTGCACTTGTAAAAATTTGTTAAATAAATGTAAAAGAAGGTAAAAAGAGGTGACAAAAATGGGAAATCGGATTTTAATAGTCGATGATGACCAAAAGCTCCAGAGACTCCTCAAGGAATACCTGGAGAATAATGGATTTCGGGTCCTGTCCCTGATGGATGGTTCCCAGGTCCTGAAGACGATTCGCACCACCCCTCCGGACCTGATCATCTTGGATATCATGCTGCCAGGAAGGGATGGGCTGGAAATCCTGAAAGAGATCAGACGGGAATATCTTGTACCGGTTATTATGCTGACGGCCAAGGGGGAGGATACAGACCGCATTGTAGGACTGGAGCTGGGGGGGGATGATTACCTGCCCAAGCCTTTCAATCCGCGGGAACTCCTGGCCCGGATGAAGGCTATTTTACGACGGGCCGTATCGGGAGAAAAAGAGGATTCCCTCCGGAAGGAAAGTCTGTTCATCAAGGCCGGCGGGCTGACATTGAATAGGGCCAGACAGACAATAACAATGGACGATAACGAATTGGAACTGTCATCCGCCGAATACCGGATTCTTGAAGTCCTGATGAAACACCCCAATACCGTCTTGAGTCGTGATCAGCTCATGAACCTGGCTCGAGGAAGAGATTTTATGGCCTTTGACAGGACCATTGATGTCCATATCAGTAAAATTCGGGCAAAACTGGAACCCGATTCCCGCTCACCCAGGAGAATAAAGACCATCTGGGGAAGTGGGTATATGTTTGTAGATACGCCATGAGACCAGGCAAATTATATATCAAGATCCTCTTATCCTTTCTGGCCGTCCTCATCACGACCTTGATAGTGATTTTTGCTCTTTTTCTGGCCTTGCCCAGCAAACACTTCACGACTCGGTTGGAAGAATTCACCAAGAAAAAGGCCCTTATTGTAAAAACGGTGGTTGAAGAAAAGATGCAAGCGGCACCAACAACGGATTTGTCTGAAAATGGGCCACTTAAAGATTTTGTTTTGAATTTCGGGCAAATTATGGGGGCCAAAGTCTGGGTTCAAAAACCGGACGGAACCATACCTTTACAATCTTTCTTAGGTGAAATTCCGGAATCCGTAGCCAGGCTCAAAAAAAAGCGCGGCATACACCGCGGCAATATTACCCTTTACCATCAGAGAGATGGGGATTTTTATGCGGTTATTCCAATTACCTTTCCCGGTGGAAAAATAGGCACTATTCAGGTGCTGTTTGACAGCCAGGAAGGTCCCTTCCATCCAGGAAGGGGCTTTGCTTTAGGGTTGGTTATTATCGGCCTCTTTGCCGCTTTATTGATCGTTCCCGTATCCCGGATCATTACTAATCGTCTCAACAAACTGCGCCAATCGGCCTTAATCATCGCCGAGGGAAACCTTTCCCATCGGGCTGACATCCGGAGCCATGATGAGATTGGTGAACTGGCTCAAGCCTTTAATCGAATGGCCGACAAACTGGAAACTATGATCCGGAACGGCAAGGAACTTACCGCTAATGTCTCCCATGAGCTTCGCACACCTCTTACCCGGATCAGGATTGCGGAAGAAATGCTTCGGGAAAAATTGGGAATTACGGGAGATAGTCCCAATGAAAGACATCTGGATGAAATTCGCGAAGATATCCAGGAATTGGATACTCTCATCGGGCGTATTCTGGAATTATCCAAACTGGATATCCAAGATTCGCCGCTTTTATTGGCCCCCTTTGATCCAGCGGAGCTTATGCAGAGGCTCCTTCAACGATTTCAATCGGCCATTGCACATAAAAAACTGGAGGTGGAAACGGACTTGTCCTTCCCTTCCCCCTTTTTAGGGGATAAGGAAGCCCTGACAACGGTTTTATTAAACATCCTGGACAACGCTATTAAATTCACTCCCGAACAAGGCCATAT
>JAZDOU010000444.1:0-2300 GCA_043798385.1 Pseudomonadota bacterium | reverse complement strand
TTTTTTTCCGCTCGGGGTTCTTGGCTAGACTTTTTTCGACCTTATCATTCCAGGCCTTTCCCTGCTTGGCGATTTCTTCTTTCTTTTTTGGATCAAACATGGTTTTTTACTCCTTTACCTTCCAAATTGGTTTCACTTCCTCCTCCCCTTCCATCTTGGTGAGGTCCTCAAATTTAATATCTAAACCGCATATCCCGACGATTTGGCCGTCCTTGTCCCGGATGGGCCCGGACACGGTCAGGCACAGGCTCCCCGTGATCTTGGAGGTATAGAGTTCGCTCACATGAATCCGCCCATCTTTCAGCGGCTCGATGAACCAAGAACGGTTGGAGTAGTCCTCGTGCAAACCCACCATCTCGTACTTGGCTTTATCAATCACCTGGGTTATATTTCGGGTAATTTTTTGCCCTTCCATGTCCGTGACATAAGCAAATTGGATGAAGGGATGATCGGAGATCAGGTGGGTGAGCAAGGGTTCGATCATCTTCGGTTTCATGGATTTCATCCCCGCCAACTCGATGATCTCTTCCAGGAGGTGGGCGGCCATCGCATGAGCCCGGGCCTTGATGCGATCGAAGTCGGAGATAAAGTATTCGGGAAGGTGCTTCCGGGCCTGCCGTTCCATTTCCTCATGGGAGATGCTGGTGACCCTCCCTTGATCGTATTGGGTAATCACCCACTTGTTGATCTTGGCCAACCCGGGATGACGTTTGTCTACCCTTTTCTCTCCCTTTAGCTTCAGGTGGGTGTTGATCCAGTGGGCGATGCCGGCCAGTCCGGATTTATCGGTGATGATGATGGACGGCGGCCGGTTGAGAATTTTATCCGTGTCGAAAATATTGTATACTTCCTCGCTTTTGAGCAGGGCATCGATATGGATCCCCGCACTGGTGGTGTTAAAATCCATTCCCACCAGGGGATAATTCAAAGGAATGTTGACCCCGATTTCTCTTTCGGCGTATTGGGCGATTTCGGTAATCACCGTCGTTTCGATCCCGTTATTTTGCCCGTGGAGGGAGATGTATTCGATGATCAGCCCTTCGAGCGGGGGATTTCCGGTCCGTTCCCCAAAACCCAGAATCGCCCCGTTGGCCGCAGCGCAACCGTACAGCCAGGCCGTCGTGGCATTAATCAAGACTTTATGAAAGTCATTATGCCCGTGCCATTCCAGAAGCTCCCCCGGGACACCGGCGTCATCAATCATCGCCCGCACCAGTTTATCGACGGCCCGGGGTAGGGCTGCGCCGGGATAGGTGACTCCGTATCCCAAGGTATCGCAGAGGCGAATCTTGACGTTGATCCCGCTTTCTTCGCGCAGTTTCATCAAAGCCTGGGCGAAGGGCACACAAAAGCCGTAAATATCGGCCCGGGTTACATCTTCAAAATGGCAGCGGGGGACAATTCCCAAGTCCAGAGCCGCCCGGACGACCTCCAGATATTCTTCCAGAACCTGCTTACGCTTTTTGTTGAACTTGAAGAAGATGTGGTAATCGGAGGCCGAGGTAAGGATTCCCGTCTCCTTTAGCCCCATTTCTTTAACGAGTTTAAGATCTTTTTTGTTGGCCCTGATCCATCCGGTTATTTCCGGGAAACGGTATCCCTTCTCCAAACATTTTCCCAGGGTCTCTTTATCCCTCTGGCTGTAAAGGAAAAATTCGGATTGGCGGATGACCCCGTTCGGTCCGCCTAATTTGTTCAATAGGTCATAGAGGTCGACAATCTGTTTCACAGTGAAAGGGGGCCGCGCTTGTTGGCCATCCCGGAAGGTCGTGTCCGTGATGAAGATCTCTTTGGCCGGCGAAATGGGGATGAGTTTATGGTCAAAATCAATCCGCGAGACTTCATCGTAAGGGAAAATATCCCGCTGCAAATTGGGTTCGGCCACTTCCTGGAGATGATGCCGCCAGAACCGGGTGTGTTCGTGGTTTAGGACTCTGCGTTCGTTATCCCACTTAGCCATGATTTATGAATTCTTTCTCCCTCCGTTGACCTGCATGACAGCCCGTTCAGGTTTAAAGGGTTTTAGAAATTAGGTGACTGTATTTCTTAATTTCTTCAACCCCTGGGAAGGGTGATGCGGCGGAATTACTGAACGAATGCTCATTCATTATAGAAACCTAAAAATCCCTGTCAATCAATTTTTCAGACTTTTGGATAAGAGGCTATGTTCCTCTTAGCATTAAATTAATAAAAAAATCAATAAAAATTTATTTTTTTTAACTTATTGAATTTATGCAAAAAAAACAGATTTCCTCCTAAGCCTTGGGGAGGGAAAAATAGCTTGATGATGAAAGAAGGGG
>JAZDOU010000466.1:0-12167 GCA_043798385.1 Pseudomonadota bacterium | reverse complement strand
TTTTGTGCTAATAATAAAAGGACATGGAATCAAACCGTCCTACTTCGCTATCTCTTTTCATCCCCTGCCTGATGGACATGGTTTTTCCCCAGGCGGCCCGGGACCTGACGGCCCTCTTAAGAAACCTGGGCTTTCAAGTGGCCTATCCCCAGAACCAGACCTGCTGCGGCCAACCGGCCTTCAACCAGGGGTTCATCAAACAGGCCAAGTCCCTGGCCCAAAGATTCCTAATCCTCTTTGACTCCGCTGAACTGATCGTCTGCCCTTCCGGCTCCTGCACGGCCATGGTCCGGAAACATTATCCGGAAATGTTTTCTCAGGAACCCCAATGGCTGGCCAAGGCCCAACGAACGGCCCGAAAAATTTTCGAAGTTTCGGAATTTCTGGTCCGATTTGTCCCCCTGGAAAAACTGACACCCTCCTTTCCCTTTACGGTCACTTATCATGATTCTTGCCATTCCAACCGGGTTCTGGGTATTTCAGAACAACCCAGAAGGCTCCTGGCCCAGGTCGAGGGATTAACCCTGATCGAGATGGAATCCTCTGAGGCCTGTTGTGGATTTGGGGGGCTTTTCTCTCAAAAATACCCCCGGCTTTCCCAGGCCATTGGACTGGAAAAGGTTAAGGCCATCCGGAATACCGGGGCCCGGTTTGTAATCAGTAACGACCCCGGCTGCCTGCTGCACATCCAGTCCGGGCTCCAGGAACAAAAGGTCTCTATCGGGGTAAAGCACTTAGTGGAAGTCCTGGCCCCAAATCGAGGCGATAAACATCACTATGCCTTTTCAAACCGAACACTTTAAGGCCCAGGTCGAAGAGGCCCTCGGCAATACGGCCATGCAAGAGGCCTTGACACGGGCCTGCGCCCACATTGGACGTATGCGGGCCAAAGCCTTCCAGGACTGGCCTGAGGGCGAAACCTTGAGGACTCAGGCCCACCAGATCAAAGCCAACGTTATGGATCGGCTGGAGCCCTATCTGGAACAATTAGAGACCTCAGCCCGAGCCCTGGGGGTCAAGGTCCATCGCTCTTCTGACGCTGCCGATGCCCGCCGATATATCCTGGACTTGATTCGTTCCCGGGGGATCTCCCTGGTGGTTAAAAGCAAGTCCATGACCACTGAAGAGATCGGCCTCAACCAGGAGTTGGAAAAATCCCAGGTCCAGGTTTGGGAAACCGACCTGGGGGAATTTATCGTCCAACTGGCCGGGGAACCCCCCTCCCATATCATCGCCCCGGCTATCCATAAATCAAAAAAAGAGATTGCGGAGCTGTTTTCCAAAAAGTTAGGGGTCCCCCTTTACGACACGCCGGAACAACTGACCCAGGCGGCCCGGGAATTCCTCCGGGAAAAGTATTTTCAGGCCGGCCTGGGGATCAGCGGGGCCAATTTTGCCCTGGCGGAAACAGGGTCCCTGGTTATCGTGGAAAACGAAGGCAATGCCCGGATGTGCACCACCTTCCCCCGCCTTCATGTGGCGGTCATGGGGATTGAGAAGGTTATCCCGGGCCTTTCGGAACTGGCGGTCTTTCTCAAGCTATTGGCCAAAAGTGCCACCGGGCAGAAATTATCCACCTATATGTCTTTCATCCAGGGTCCAGGGCGCCCTTCGGAGGAAGACGGTCCGGAGGAAGTCCATCTGGTTTTATTAGATAACGGCCGCTCCAGAATCCTTCAAGATCCGGAACTTCGTTCCTCCCTGTATTGCCTGCGCTGCGGGGGCTGTCTGAATGTCTGTCCGGTTTATCAGCGGATCGGGGGGCATGCCTATGGTTGGGTCTATAGCGGACCTATCGGGGCGACCATTGTCCCCCAATATCTGGGTCTGCTGCGGGCCAAAGACCTGCCCATGGCCTCAACCCTCTGCGGGGCCTGTGCGGCCGTCTGTCCGGTCCGCATACCCATTCCGGACCTCTTATTAGCACTTCGAAGGCGGATTCAGGAACAAGGCGGGGCGACTTTTTATGAAAGATCTTTTATACGTCTCTGGGCCGCCTGTCAATCCCGTCTCTCCTGGTATCAGGCCGCCGTGGCCTTAGCTAAGATCGGGGGGAAGGTCTTTCCGAATAAGATCCCCTCCGGAGTCTCTTTTCCAGAAAAAACCTTTCATCAATGGTGGCACGATGAGAACCCGGACTGACCTCCTGGAGCAGTTGGAAAAAGAACTGGCGGCCCTCCAGGTAAAGGTCTATCGGGCCCATTCCAAAGAGGAATTGCTGGGCATTTTAGATACCCTGCTGGCCGTTTCTCAAGGCCCGACGGTAGCCCTCGAAAACCGTTCCCTGATTCAAGAGCTGGATCTGGAAAAAATGCTCTCACAGGAAAACCGGCGGATTGTGGGATTTCAACAAGCTGACCGCCGGAAGACACCCAGAGAAAAGGACTGGGAAGCCATTCGAGCCGTAGAGTTCGGCATCGGCGGGGCCGATTATGCCCTGGCCGATACGGGGACCCTGGTTTTATTTTCAGCCCGATCGACCGCCCGCTGGATCTCGTTGGCCCCCGAAATCCATATCGTCCTCTTACCCGTAGAACGAATCCTGCCTTCCCTGGATGAGGTCTTTGCTCAATTGAGTCTTTCCGGAGACCTGTCGTCCTTCGGAAGTGCCATCACGTTTATCACCGGCCCGAGCCGTACGGCCGATATCGAACTCACCCTGGTCATGGGCGCCCATGGTCCCAAAGAGCTGCATGTGGTGACCCTGCTCTTTCCAACCCGGTAACTGAATGTCCAGGAAAAAACCTTAAACCGGTCGCCTTACACCCTCAAGGAGAAACAGGCATGCCTATAACGATCAAGGGAACTGGAAGCTACCTGCCGCCGCGAATCCTCCACAACCGTGACATTGAAAAAATCCTTGATACCACCGACGAATGGATTTCCCAGCGAACCGGTGTCCGTGAAAGAAGGCTGGCCGATCCCGAGGTGACTGCCTCGGACCTGGCCTTGGAGGCCTCCAAGGCGGCCTTAGAGATGGCCCGATTCAGCCTGGAAGACCTTGAACTGATTATTATGGCCACCATCACACCCGACACCCATTGCCCGGCCGGGGCCAACTGGCTTCAAGCCAAACTGGGGGCTGACCAGGCCGTGACGTTTGATGTCACCGCTGCCTGCTCGGGCTTTATCTTTGGATTGAATGTGGCTGAACAATACCTGAAGGCGGGAACCTTTAAAAACGTCCTGGTTGTGGCCTCAGAGATCATGACCAGGACGTTAAACTGGACGGACCGGACCACGGCCATCCTCTGGGGAGACGGGGCCGGGGCTGTTTTACTGGGCCGGGAGGACCAGGGGACCGAGATCCTTTCCACCCACATCCACACCGATGGGGCCAACGGTACTAACCTCCTCATGCCCGGGGGAGGCTCTAAAACGACCCCCATTTCCCACCAGAGTGTCGACCGGGATCTCCACACCTTGAAGATGATTGAAGCCAGTGCCTCGGTCCGGGTGGCGGTGAAGCACTTTGCCGATTCCTGCCTCGAGGCCGTGGAAACCCATGGAATTTCCCTGAAAGATGTGGACTGGTTTATCCCCCATCAAGCCAACTTACGGATACTGCAGGCCGTAGCCAAACGACTCAACGTCCCTTTTGAAAAGTTTTATATGACTGTTCACAAATACGGCAACATCTCTTCGGCTTCCATTGCTATCGCCCTTGATGAGGCGGTTCGCACCGGTGCTATCCAAAGGGGACATCTGGTCTTGTTAACGGCTTTCGGCGGAGGATTGACCTGGGGGAGTGCCCTGATTCGCTGGTAAGAGGCGGGAGGCTTGATACTTGAAACTTGATACTTGATACTTGAGGCTGGAGGCTGGATACTGGATTGATTTTATCGAGTATCCAGTTTCCAGTTTCCAGTTTCAAGTATCAGTCTTTGTCTTTTCTCCCGTTTACGTCCCCATCTCCCAGGAGGAGAGATATTTTTTCTGTTCAGGAGTCAGGCTGTCTATTTTGATCCCCATGGAGGCCAGCTTGAGCCGGGCGATTTCCTGATCGATTTCCGCCGGGACGCCATAGACGGTCTTCTTTAAGGTCTTGGCCCGGCGGACCATATATTCGGCACAGAGGGCCTGATTGGCAAAACTCATATCCATGACGCTGGAAGGATGACCTTCCGCCGCCGCCAGATTAATCAGCCGGCCCTCCCCTAAGACATTGATCTTTTTCCCGCTGGTCAAGGTATATTCTTCCACATACTCCCGAATGAGGCGGCGTTTTTTGCTGATCTGGCCCAAGGCCTTCAAGTCCAGTTCCACATTGAAGTGTCCCGAATTGGCTACGATGGCCCCGCTTTTCATCAAAAGAAAGTGCTCTTTCCGGATCACATTGATGTCCCCGGTGAGGGTACAAAAGAAATCCCCCACCCTGGCCGCTTCGGCCATGGGCATGACCCTGAATCCGTCCATCACCGCTTCCAGGGCCTTTAAGGCATCCACTTCCACAATAATCACATCGGCCCCCATGCCCTTGGCCCGCATGGCCACACCACGTCCACACCAGCCGTACCCGCAGATCACAAAGGCGCTTCCCGCCAGCAGACGGTTGGTGGCCCGGATAATCCCGTCGATGGTGCTCTGCCCCGTTCCGTAACGGTTATCAAAAAGGTGTTTGGTATTGGCATCATTGACGGCAATAATCGGATAGGCCAGGACTTTTTTTTCAGCCATGCTGCGCAAGCGGATCACACCGGTGGTGGTCTCCTCTGTGCCCCCGATGATTCCCTTCAGGAGGACCCTTTTTTCGGAATGGATGGTGGACACCAGGTCAGCCCCGTCATCCATGGTCAATTGCGGCTTCATGTCGAGGGTTTGATGGATATGCCGGTAATACGTCTGGCTGTCCTCCCCTTTGATGGCGAAGACCGGGACCTGGTCAATATGAACCAGGGCAGCGGCCACATCGTCCTGGGTACTTAAAGGATTGGAGGCGCACACAGCCACATCGGCCCCTCCGGCCTTGAGGGTTCGAACCAGGCCGGCCGTCTCGGTGGTTACGTGAAGGCAGGCAGCCAGGCGGAGTCCTTTCAAGGGTTTTTCCTTGGAAAAGCGTTTCCGAATACTTTCCAGGACAGGCATACTCTGGTTGGCCCATTCAATCCGTAAAGCCCCCTGAGCAGCCAGTTTCAGATCTTTGATATCGTATTTCACGTTACGTTCCTTTCTCTGATAAAATAGAGGTGCAAAGTCTAAGGTGTGCGAGGTAGGCTTAGGGTTTTTCCTGGCACCTGGCACCTTACATCTTGGACCGGTTTATTTATTATTTGTTCAATCCCGCTCGTTCCCGGAGGATGTCGGCTTTATCGGTTCTTTCCCAGGTAAAGCTCTCTTCGTTGCGGCCGAAATGACCGTAGGCGGCGGTCTTTTTATAGATAGGACGTAACAAATTCAGATATTCGATAACCTCGGCCGGTTTAAAACTGAAGGTCTTCCGGATAATCTGATTCAATTGGAAGTCCGGAATTTTTCCGGTTCCCCGGGTATCGACAAAGATGGAAAGGGGTTCGGCCTTGCCGATGGTATAGGAGACCTGCAGCCGGCAGACAGTGGCCAGGCCGGAGGCCACCACATTTTTGGCCACATAGCGGGCCATATAGGAAGAACTACGATCCACCTTGGACGGGTCCTTACCGGAAAAAGCCCCGCCGCCGTGGCTCCCTCGTCCTCCATAGGTATCGGCAATGATCTTTCGCCCCGTCACGCCGCAATCCCCCATCGGTCCCCCGACCACAAAACGCCCCGTAGTGTTGATATAAAACTGGGTCTGCTTGGTCAGGAGTTTAGCTGGAATGACCTTTTTGATAACTGTCTCAATAATCCCTTCCTGGATCTTTTTATAACTGACCTCAGGGGTGTGTTGGGCGGCAATCACCACGGCCGGGATGGAAATGGGCTTCCCATCCTGATACTCTACGGTCACCTGGGTCTTCCCGTCGGGCCGAAGGAAATCGAGGATCTTCTTTTTTCGAACTTCGGCTAACCGTTTGGACAGGCGATGGGCATACCAGATCGGCATGGGCATGAGATCCTTGGTCTCATTACAGGCATAGCCGAACATCATACCCTGGTCCCCGGCCCCCTGTTCTTTTTTCTCCCCCTTGGCATTGACCCCCTGGGCAATGTCAGGCGATTGTTTGTCGATGGTGGTCAGAACCGCACAAGTCTCCCAATCAAAGCCCATGGAAGAATCATTGTAGCCGATTTCTTTGATAGTCTCTCGGACTATATGGGGCATATCCACATAGCAGCCGGTGGTGATCTCCCCGGCGATCATGGCCAAACCGGTAGTGACTAAGGTTTCACAGGCTACCCGTCCCTTGGGATCCTCGGTCAGGATAGCATCCAAAATGGCATCGGAAACCTGATCGGCCACCTTATCGGGATGTCCTTCCGTTACCGATTCCGAAGTAAAATAATAATTTGACGAACTCATAGTTAAATCCTCCTTAAAAAAATGCCTTATCATAAACATCCCTTCATTTTTGTCAAGCTAATAATGTCCAATAGTTAGGAACCGGATATTCGAGAAAAATCGACCTAAACTCGTCTCAAGGCCGCCCCACCTCTCCTGCTGACCTACTCATAAATCTCCTCAAGGAGCTTCAAAATCGTCTGCCGGCTCGGGGTCGTGGGATCAGTGGCCATTTGGAAGGAAATCTTTTCATGATTCAGGTCTACCCTTAACATCTTCATAACTATTGCCCCTCTTCCGTTAATATGGTAAATGGACCAAAGCAAAGAGAGTTAAATTTTTCTGTAACCCGCAACAGGGTTCATGGTAGAGCTAAATTCTCAAATAACCCTTTTAGTTTCCATCCGGAAACACCGGATGTGAAACTATTGGTTTCCAGTTCGGAAACGAGGATTTTTTTGTCCTGGCAAGGAAATCAAGGGGTGGCGCGGAGGCGTACCTGGGTACGCCGCACAAACCAGCCTGCAGATTGACACCGCCAGGGCGAAAAAGGACCGTTTCCGGATGGAAACCTTTAAAGAATCTAAAAGAGAACCCCATAATGGTCAAGAATTTTATTGATTGGAGGGCGGAACGCACCCCTTACCCTCAGAATCTTATTATCGACATTCATTCCTACTGCAATGCCCGCTGCCGCATTTGTCCTTATCCCCACTTAAAAGATAAGCTGCCCATGGGCTGGATGGAGGAAACCCTTTTTCGTCGTCTGATAGACGAATTCGCCGCCATCAAGGCCCAGCACCCCATCCGGGGGCATGTTATCTTTTGTAATATGGGGGAAGTCTTCATAGATCCGGAAGTAATCTGGAAGCTCAATTATGTGCGCCAGGCCGGGTTGACAATGGTCCTCCAGACCAATGCCGCCTTACTCAGCCCTGAAAAGATTGATCGTCTCCTGGCCAGCGGCTTTGACGGCCGGATTTATATCAGCTTTCACGGCATCACCAAGGCCGTCTATGAAAACATTATGGGCCTGCCTTATGAGAAGACCCTGGCCAATATCCAGTATCTGACCAGTAAATATTCGAAGGTTACTATTCGGGCCTATGTCTTCAAGTGGCCACGGGGAGAGGTTCATAAGGTCTTAAGCTACTGGCGCAAACAAGGGGTGCCGGTAGCCATAGGGATACCCAACTCCCGGGCCAATCTGGTAGCCGCAACCGAGGGCCTGCCTCTCAAATATCCCGGCCCCTGGTTGAAAGGCTGTAAAAAGGGAGAACCTTTAAGAGACATGGTGATTTCATTCGACGGCCAGGCAGTGCTTTGCTGCGAAGATATGGCCCGGAAATCCAATTTAGGCAATCTCCGGGACAACTCTCTTTTAGAGGTCTGGAACGGGCCCCAGGCCCAAAAGGTGCTCGACTATTTATATGGCGGCGGCTGGGGGAAAAAGGATGGCTTCCTCTGCCGAGGGTGTCAGTTCGGCCTCTCCACCCAGTTCAGACGATTCATAAAAAACCTGGACAATGAGTGGCAGCGTCTGACCAGGACCATCTTCTGATCCCGGGGAGAATGATCCGATCATAAAGAAGTTTGGGTTGCCGTCGAAAATCCTTGCCCTTTATTTCTTTTTTTGCTATGATAAACCTACCCTCGGATTGAACCTTCTCCGGGGGTAGTTTGTTTGAAAGGAACAACGGCATGGATCGGACCCCGATTACCAAGGAAGGACTGGAGAGACTCCGGCAGGAATTAATACGATTGGAAAGGCAGGAACGCCCTCTGGTCATCAAGGCCATTGCTGAGGCCCGCTCACACGGGGATCTTTCGGAGAATGCCGAATACCATGCCGCCAAGGAACGCCAGGGCTTTATTGAAGGCCGCATAGGGGAACTCCACACTAAGCTGGCCACTTCCGAAATCATTGACTGCTCCAACCTGCCCGAGGACCGGATCGTCTTCGGCACAACCGTTTTATTAAACGATCTCGATACCGGTGACGAAATCAAGGTCCGCCTGGTCGGGCCGGACGAATCCGATGCCGATAACGGGGACATCTCGGTCCTTTCTCCCCTCGGCCGGGCCTTGATCAGCAAAGAACCGGGAGATGAAGTTCAGGTTAAGACCCCGGGGGGAATACGCCAGTTGGAGATTGTAGATATCAACATCGCCTAACCGGAAATCTTTCACCACTTTCCCCTTTTTTGAACGATTCCCCTGCCCCTCAAAGCGGATGTATTGCCCTGTTAAATTTCATCTCAACCCAGTTCATTAAGATTCCAGGGAAGAATAAAGATCGGAACTTGGGGTGAACGTGTTAAAAAATAATCTTCCGATCCAATAAAAGTTTGGAAAAGATGGTAAAAGAAAAAAATAGTTTGCTTTAATAGCTGAGAAACATATAATATCAAAGGGTTATGTCTTCGACCAAGCCAAAACGGTATAAGACCGGTTCAATGGGAGAAAATTTTTGTGCAGCCTAAAAAATCATTCGCTACAGTTAATTACGCTCTATGCAACCCAAAAACATGCAACCCCGACGAAGGACGTTGCGCCGCTGTGTCGGCCTGCACGCACAAAGTGATCAAACAGATCGACGGTGTTTTCGAACAACCCATGATATTTCAGGATATGTGCATGGGATGTTGGGATTGCATTGAGGCCTGTCCCTTAAAGGCTGTTTTTGCCTTACATGTCACCTGATAACCGAGAGGTCTTCCTGAAATCGTGGAATCCCTTCCTTTGAAAAATAGCCAAGACTTCCAATGAAGCCTTCCATCACGAGATGTGCTGATGTTGTTTGTCTGTCAAAGGAAAAATGGATCTGTCTCACTGCAACCCAATTTCTCAATCCCCAATCCGCAATCTCCGTTCCCCACTTGGATCCCCCCCGCACTGCGCACCCCGCCATCCGAAATCCCCAATAGGTCAGTGTCCTTCCCCGATCATCACTGTAGCACTCCGGCGGATGACCCAGATTAAAGGGACCAGGCAGAGGAAAAAAATAAAGAGCAGGTAAAAGACATCATTAAATGCTAACATGGCGGCCTGTTTCTGAAGCAGCCCGTAAAGGATCTCCAGGGCCCCCTGTTTGGCGGTTGTCCCTTCCACTCCCCTTCCCTGTAAAAATCCCTGGAGGGATGGAAGGGCCTGTTGCAATTTAAAATCATAGATGGAAAATCCTTCGATTAGATGGCTCTGATGAAACTGGGTCCGCCGCGACAGGAGAGTGGTAATAAAGGCCACCCCGAAACTTCCCCCCAAATTTCTAAGGAGATTGAAGATAGCCGACCCGTTGCCCATCTGGGGCTTGGGTATGCTCGACAAGGTCAAGGTAGACAAAGGGACAAAAAAGAAACTGATCCCGATTCCCTGGATAACCCGGGGCCAGATGATGGCCCAGAAATCCACCTCCAGGTTAAAATGGGACATCACAAAAAGGGCATAGGCATTGATCAATACCCCTAAGCTCAACAGAATCCTGGAATCCACCCGACCGATCAATCGCCCTATCAGGGGCATCAGAAAGAGGGTCGGCACCCCCCCCGGTCCCAGGACCAGGCCGGCCAGGAAGGCCGTATACCCCATCACGCCTTGCAGATAAATCGGCATTAAGACAATGCTGCCGAAAAAAGAAAAAAAACCCAGAAACATGATCAGGTTGCCGGAACTAAAGGAACGGTTCTTAAAGATCCTCAGATTCACCACCGGATAGGAGACCCGCAACTCTACAATGATAAACAACAGTAAACAGACGGCCGCGATGATGGACAGCCCGACAATAAAACTGGAATCAAACCAGGCCTCCCGCTCTCCTCGATCCAGGACAAGCTGCAAACATCCCAGACCTATGGTCAATAATCCCAGGCCCCAGTAATCGATGCGACTCTCCGTCCTCCTGATATAGGCCGGGTCGATCATAAAGGACCAGGCCATCAGGACGGCCAGGGCCCCCAGGGGTAAATTAATATAAAAGATCCAACGCCAGCTCATGGTGTCGGTGATATAACCGCCCAAAAGGGGCCCGAGAATCGGTCCGAAAACAACCCCGATGCCAAAAACAGCCATGGCCATGCCGTGTTCCTTGGGGGGAAAAGTCTCCAGGAGTATAGAAAGGGATAAAGGCTGTAAGGCCCCGCCGCCGAGCCCCTGCAGGATCCGAAAAAAAATCAGGCTCTCCAGGTTGGGGGCCGCCCCGCACATAAAAGAGCTGACGGTAAAAAGACCCAGAGAAAAGATCAGGTAATTTTTCCGTCCGAAGGTCCCCGCCAACCAGCCGGTGATCGGGATGATAATGGCATTGGAGACCAGGTAGGATGTCAAGATCCAGGTGACCTCATCCAGACCGGCACTCAGACTGCCTTGAATATGCCCCAGAGAGACATTGGCCACGCTCATGTCCAGGATCTCGATAACAGTCGGCAACATGACGGTCAGGGTTACCAGCCATTTGTTAACCGTCCGTGCGGGGGCAGGGTGAGGAGCTTGATTCATCATTTTGTGATTTTTAGAAAAAATTTTTTCGACAGGATTAACCGGATTTCACAAATTTTTTATTTCAGCCTTTCCGGAGAAAGGCTGAGAACATTATTGTTGCCGGTTGATCAAAAATGCCCGGACGCAAGGCCCCCGAAGTCCTGAGGAGTGAGGCGTACGACCATGTACGCCGCAATGACGAAGGGCAAGGGTAATCCCGCCAAGGCGGGACAGATGGGCATTTTTCATCAACCGGCTAATTTTCTATCAATATGGTGGGTATTACGGACATACCGACACGAAGCTGGGGAAGGTCCTTCTCGGCCTGAGCCAACACGATCTTGACCGGGATCCTTTGAACGATTTTAACGAAATTCCCGGTAGCGTTTTCCGCGGGAAAAAGTGAAAAGGCCGAGCCTGTCCCGGCCATGATGCTTTCCACCCTGCCCTGGAGTTTTTTCCCGGGAAAGGTATCCACCTTGATGGTAACCTTTTGGCCGCTTTTGACCCGGTTGAGTTGGTTTTCTTTATAATTGGCCTGGATCCATAGCCCCTCCAGCGGAACCAAAGCCATGAGCGGCTGACCGGCCTGGACCTGATTGCCCACTTCAACATTCTTTTTGGTTATCTGCCCCCTGACCGGGGCCTTGATCTGGGTATAGGTTAATTGAAGGCGGGCCTGCTCCAGCCTGGCCTCGGCCAAGGCTAATTCGGATTTGGCTGCCTGGGCCTGCTGTTGCCTGATCTTAACCGACTGCCTTCCGGTATGAGCCAGGTCGACCTGGGCCTTGGCCCGGTTGATTTGTTCGCTTAAAGATTCAATAGTCTTTTGCAGGGCCAATTGCCCGGCCAGGGCGGCCTTATAGCGGCCCTCGGCAACCTGAAATTGGGTCAAGGCCTCATCGTATTGCTGTTGAGAAACAGCCTTGAGGCTGATGAGATTTTTAAAGCGATCCCGATCCAGAATGGCCTTATCCAAAAGGGCCTTGAGGCTCTTGGTCTCTTCCTGGGCCCTGTTGAGTTGTTCCCGACCCTCCAGGAAATTTTTTTCCCAGGCCCCTTGCCCGGCAAGAGACTCCTTGATCCGGGCCCGGGTTTGTTCCGATTCTAAGGGGACGGCCAGTTGGGCTGAGGCCCAGCGGGCCTTAAGGGATTCTAAATTGGCCTGGGCCTGTTTATAAGCCACCTCATAATCAGTCGGCTCCAGGCCGGCGATCACCTGCCCGGCCTCCACCAGTTGATTATCATGGACAGACACCTTGGCCACCGTCCC
>JAZDOU010000454.1:0-6674 GCA_043798385.1 Pseudomonadota bacterium | reverse complement strand
AGGACGTCCCGGAAGCCCTTGGTGGTGATCAGTCCTGTTTTGGCCCCCTTGCGTTCGATAATGGCATTGATGACCAGAGTCGTTCCATGAATCAGCTCATCCAGCTTAGTCACAAAATCCGGCGACATGGTTTCCAACATCTTCATCCCCTCTTCAACCGCATCCGAGGGGTCCTGGGGGGTGGTCAGACACTTGCCGGTCTTGATCTCCCCCGTATGATCATCGAGCAAGACAAAATCGGTAAAGGTGCCGCCGATATCACAGCCTAAACGGTAATGCTTTTCTACCATATTAAACTTTCTTGCCCCCAAGGGCATTATGAAACGTGAAATGAAGGATTCAAGGGGCCACGGGGTCCAGGATTCAAGTGAAAGGCGTGGAAGTTAAAACCCTTGAATTCTATTTTCGTACTAATTCCCATGCCCTGCCCAAGGGCATGGCACCACGAAACATGAAAATAGAATGGAGCCAACGTTACCTCTTAAACCCTATTTACGTACTAATTCACATGCCCCAGGGGGGCACCACGAAGGATGAAAATATCTTTCGACGAACGACGAACGCTTAACGCCGAACGGTATTTACGTACTAATTCCTCATGCCTACCTGAGGCACCGACCAAGCATGAAAATGACTTTCTTCGAACATTGAACTTTGAACATTGAACCTTGAACGGTATTTACGTACTAAACCCATCAAGGATTTCCCGATATGAAAGGGGGGAAAGATGGCTCTAAAAACAGGTCAGGAATACCTCGATTCGATCCAATCGCTGGGGCTCGAGGCCCATATCTTGGGCCAAAAAACCGGGAGCCTGCCGGAACATGGTCTGGTGGAACCCTCTCGGCGGGCAGTGGCTTTCACCTATGATGGCGCCCACAACCCCGAGACGCAAGCCTTATTCTGCGTGGAGTCTCCTTTGTGCCATGAAACGGTCAATCGCTTCACCCACCTCCACCAGAGCAGAGAAGATCTGATCAATAAAGTTAACCTGCAACGCCTTTGCGGGTTCCAAACCGCCTGTTGTTTTCAACGTTGTGTGGGGCTCGATGCCGCCAATGCCATCTTCAGCACAACCTTTGAATGCGACCGGAAATACGGGACTTCCTATCATCAACGCTTTAAGGATTATTGGAAATCGATCCAACAGCAAGACCTGCTGGTGGATGGGGCCATGACCGACCCCAAAGGCGACCGGGGAAAACGTCCCAAGGATCAAAGGGATCCTGATCTTTATTTGCGTGTTAAGGAACACCGGCCCAATGGGGTGGTCATCAGCGGGGCCAAGCTGCACCAGACCGGGATGCTCAATTCTCACCAGATACTGGTTATGCCGACCCTGACGCTGAGACCGGGGGAAGAGGCTTGGGCTATCTGCTGCGCTGTCCCGACCAATGCCAAGGGTATCCGTCACATCTACGGCCGACAGGCCAGCGATACCCGAAAGCTGGAAAAATTCCCTTTTGATGTCGGCAATCCCCGGTTCGGCGGCCAGGAGGTGATGACCGTCTTTGAAGACGTTTTCGTGCCCCAGGAACTGATCTTCCTGAACGGGGAGGTTGATTTTTCAGGGATCCTGGTGGAGCGCTTCGCCTCGTACCACCGTCAAAGCTACGGCGGTTGCAAAGTCGGAGTGGGGGATGTCCTCATCGGGGCCACAGCCCTGATTGCCCGCCTGAACGGGGTATCCGAGGCCAGCCATATAAAGGATAAAATCGTCGAGATGATCCATCTCAATGAGACTATTTATTCCTGTGGGATGGCCTGTTCCGCTACGGGAGAAAAGACCCCGGCCGGCAATTACCAGGTGAATTTACTCCTGGCCAATGTCTGTAAACTCAATGTCACCCGCTTTCCATATGAGCTGGCCCGGCTGGCCACCGACATTGCCGGCGGACTGCTGGGCACCATGCCTTCGGCGGCAGATCTGGAGGACCCGGTAACCGGTCCTTATATCACGAAATACCTGGCCGCCTCTCCGGAAGGCCGGGTCATAGACCGGATGAAGGTCCTGCGCCTGATTGAAAATCTGGTGGCCGGTGCCGGGGCGGTCGGGTACCTCATCGAGTCGATGCACGGGGCCGGGCCCCCGACCGCCCAGAGAATCATGATCAGCCGCCAGGCCGACCTGGAAGGCAAGATCGGCCGGGTCAAGACATTGCTGGGGATATAGGGAAAAGAGGGTCCTTTTTAAAAAACCGGATTTTCCAATTGCCAGACCGCCGGGGAACGCCACAATCGGGATTTCAAAAGCTCGCGATGGTGAATAAATTCCTTAGGCAGCCGATCATAAAATTTGTCAAAGAGGTCTTCGTGGGAGGTGGCCTCTCGCTTGGCATTTTCTACGTCTACCGACATGAGTTTATAAAAAGTATCCGGGTCAAAATTCAATCCCTCCCAGTGAATGTCCTGATGACGCGGCATGTACCCCAAGGGACTTTCAATACCAAAACAGCGACCTTTAACCCGGTCCACGATCCATTTGAGAACCCGCAGGTTTTCCCCGTAGCCGGGCCACATAAATTGGCCCTTTTCGTCCCGCCGAAACCAGTTAACCCGGAAGATCCGAGGCGGATTTTCTAAAACCCGTCCGATATTTAACCAATGATTCCAGTATTCCGCCATGTTGTAACCGCAAAAGGGCAACATGGCCATGGGATCCCGGCGCATGGCCGGTTGGCCTTCGGCTGCGGCGGTGGCCTCAGAACCCATGGTAGCGGCCAGATAGACGCCGTGGGTCCACTCAAAGGCCTGAAATACCAGGGGGACATCCTTACTCATCCGCCCGCCAAAAATGAAGGCCCTGATGGGAACCCCTTGGGGATTATCCCATTCGGGGTCAAAGGTAGGACACTGACTGATCGGGGCCGTGAATCGGGAATTGGGGTGGGCCGCCAGCCGGCCGCAATCCGGGGTCCACTCCTGCCCCTTCCAATCAATCAGATGGGCCGGCGGCTGATCGGTCATCCCCTCCCACCAGACATCCCCGTCATCGGTTAAGGCGACATTGGTAAAGATGCAATTCCGGGTTAAGGCCATCATGGCGTTGGGATTGGATTGCATGGAGGTCCCCGGAGCCACCCCAAAAAACCCCGCTTCGGGATTGATGGCCCTTAAGGTTCCGGCGGCGTCCGGCTTGATCCAGGCGATGTCGTCACCTATCGTGTAAATCTTCCATCCTTCAAAGCCTGGGGGCGGGACCAGCATGGCAAAATTGGTCTTGCCGCAGGCACTGGGAAAGGCGCCACCCACATAAGTCCGTTCCCCCTGGGGATTTTCAATTCCCATAATCAACATGTGTTCTGCCAGCCAGCCCTCATCCCGGGACATGACGGAGGCGATGCGAAGGGCAAAACACTTTTTACCTAAGAGGGCGTTACCCCCATAACCGCTCCCAAAGGAATAGATAGCCCGCTCCTCCGGAAAATGGGTAATATAGGTGTCCTCCGGATTACAGGGCCAGGGGACATCCTTTTGACCCGGGGCCAAGGGAGACCCGACCGAATGCAGACAGCGCACAAAGATCCCCTTTTCTCCGAGGACATCCAGCACCGCCTGTCCCATGCGGGTCATAATCCGCATGTTGACCACCACATAAGGGGAATCGGTGATTTCGATCCCGATATGGGCAATAGGAGAACCCAAGGGTCCCATACTAAAAGGGATGACGTACATGGTCCTCCCTTTCATGGAACCATTGAAAAGGCCCTCCAGTTTTTCTTTCATTTCAATAGGGTTTACCCAGTTATTGGTCGGGCCGGCCTCGGATTTATTGAGACTGCACACATAGGTCTTGCCTTCCACCCGGGCCACATCCTTGGGGTCGGAACGACACAGGAAACTGTTGGGACGTTTTTCTTCGTTAAGTCGGATAAAGGTGCCGGTTTGAACCATTTCTTGGCAAAGCCGGTCGTATTCTTCCTGTGAACCATCACAAATTACGATCTGATCCGGCCGGCAAAGATCGGCAATCTCTGTGATCCATTTGTTTAAATGATCATTTCGGGTATGAACCCCGGTGGTTTGAATCTTATCCATTAATAAACTCCCTCCATTTGAAAAATATTGAAAAAAACCTCAGTTGGGTCTCAGTTGGGCTTAGAAATATAACCAGGTATCGGAGAAAAGGTCAAGGGAGAAAAGGCCGCCCCTGCCTTTACTTTTGACAACTAATGATCCGAATCCGGAAGGGTCGAGGGGGAAAGTGTGAAACTATTGGTTTCCAATTCGTAAACTAAGCCCTCATGCCCGCCTCAGGCGAACACCGACGATACGGTCGGGCCGCTCGGCTTTGCCGAGCTCCCTAAAAGGCTTCCTGTCCGACTCCCTTCGGGAGTCTCCCCAAAAGATCGGCATAGCCGATCGGCCTGAAGCCGAAACGCCGAGCTTTTGAAGAGGCCACCATTCGGTGACCGAACAGCCGATCGGCCGGAAGCCGGGACATGAAAATGACTTTCGCCGAACGACGAACGTTATTTTCGTATTGAAAAGATCAGAGTTGTTCCCGGATAACCTTAATAAGCTTCTGGATCTCCTCCGGAGTCAGCTTGCCGTCTTTCCTGAAGATCAGGGTGCCTTTCTTGTCAAAGGCGAGCACATTACTGCTGTCATCGGCGATCTTCCAGGCATTGACCAATACTTTTTTGTAATCCCGAACATAAATGGCCTTGGGATAGCGCTCCTGTTTTTCCTTTAGGGCCGAATTGATAAGAAAATTGGGCATCCAGGTGGCAGCCAGGTTGATAATCGCGACAGACTGAAATTTATCGCTGGGGAACTTCTCTTTATCCAGGGCCTCGCTGGCCGGGTTGTTGGTATCTTTTTCATCCGGATCGACATAAAAAATAACATGAACTTTCCCCTGCATCTCTGCGCTGCTCCAGGGTTTTCCATCCAGCCGCCCCCCCAGTTTTTCTTTCAGCTCTACTTTTGGAGGGATCTGGCCGATTTCTATGGATTGGGCGGTTGGGTTTAGCAGGAAGACCGCTAAGAGAACAAACAAACCAGTTACGAAAACCTTCATAATGGACCTCCTTGGTCGGGAATAAAAATTTGCCTTGAAATAAAGATGCCAGAGATATCTTACTAAATTCGAAGACCAAAATCAAACCATTCCGCCCAGAAAAAATCCTGTACCTTTCGGCCCCAAAATGGCTTAGGTTGAGGGACGGAAGACCTTCCTGAAGGCCTCGAGACCCTTCTGACTATCTGCCGTCGAGACATCCAGATGGGTGACCAGTCGGATCTGAGTCTTGCTGACAGCCTGAATCAAGACGCCTGCCTTCTTCATGGCCTGGGTCACCTGGAAGGCCGTCATCCCACTGTCGATGACGTCAAAGATGATGATATTGGTCTCGGTTTGGGCAGGATCGATGGAGACCCCTTTGAGTTTGGACAGACCCAAGGCCAGAAGGTGGGCATTTTCATGGTCATCTCTCAGCCGGTCCAGGTGATGATCCAGGGCATAGATCCCGGCCGCTGCCAGGATCCCGGCTTGTCGCATTCCACCGCCGAACATCTTTCGAAAACGATGGACTCGATCGATGAAGGCGGCGTCACCTGCCACCAGAGATCCGACGGGCGCCCCTAATCCTTTGGAGAGACAAACCGACACCGAATCCGCCCAAAGGGCGTATTCCTTCGGCTTGATCCCCGAAGCCACCGAGGCGTTCCAGAGTCTGGCCCCGTCGAGATGGACCAGGAGGCCCCTGGCTTTGACCAGTTGGGAGATCTCGATGATATTTTTAAGGGGATAGATGCTCCCTCCCCCGCGGTTACTGGTGTTTTCAAGACAGACCAGCCTCGAGAGGGGAAAGTGATGGTCAAGAGGCCGGATGGCTTCCTCAACCTGAGAGGCTTCCAGGATACCGCGATGGCCTTTAAGACAATTAAACTGAACCCCCGACAAGACGGCCCCGGCCCCGCCTTCAAAATTAAAAGGATGAGCCGTCGCCTCCACAATGACCTCATCGCCGGGCTGGGTGTGTGACTTAATGGCCAATTGATTGGCCATCGTCCCGGAGGGGACGAAAAGGGCTTTCTCTTTACCCAGGAGTTTGGCCACCTTTTTCTGCAGGGCATTGACTGTAGGGTCTTCTCCATAAACGTCATCACCTACTTCAGCCTCGGCCATCATTTTTCGCATGGCCGCTGTGGGTTTGGTGACGGTATCACTCCTGAGATCAATAAACTTCTTCATTCCTCCTCCGCTCAACGATTAGGGCTGTTTCCGAATTGGAAACTAGGGCCGCTCAAGTACTAGCCGGAAATGATCACCTGGTAAAAAGGGTAGCTGCCGGCTTAGACGTCCCGGGGCCTGCTGAAACTATGGCATTCCGGCACTCTTCCATCCGGAGGGGCATCCTCCGCATACCTTGGCGCACCTCGTGGCTTCAGTGGCCCACTCCGATTCCGTCACCGTACCGGGAGAAAGTCCCCTGGGCATCTTGCGATCGCAATCCCACATTATTGAGTCGCCGCTGGATTGACAAAACACATAGTCTACATGCCCTCGAGACGTGTCTAAGGTAGGATGCAAAAACTGGCAGAGGACCAAATTTGAAACCGGACCCAGGGAATACACCGTGGCACAAGCGATTTGGTCGCTACAAAATTGTGCCTCCACCGGCCCTGGGCTGATAATCACCATCCCAAAAAGCAGGATCCCGATAACA
>JAZDOU010000450.1:0-7524 GCA_043798385.1 Pseudomonadota bacterium | reverse complement strand
TAGATGTATTAATTACCGAACGCCCTCATCCTTTTCAGGGCAAGGAAGCCATTCTGACTATTGCCCGTGATATTTCGGAACGAAAACGGGTTGAGAGAATACTGGAACATTTTTCTTTTATGGACGGGCTGACCGGGATTTTCAACCGTCGTTATTTTGATCAGAGCCTGGAACAGGAATGGCGGCGTTGCCTCCGGGAATACACTTCCGTATCGCTCATCATGGCCGATATCGATCATTTCAAAATATTCAATGATACCTATGGGCACCAGGCCGGGGACGACTGCTTGAAAGAAGTGGCCCAGGTATTAAAAGAATCCTTGAATCGTCCGGCTGACATGGCGGCCCGCTACGGAGGCGAGGAGTTTGGAATTGTCCTGCCCGACACTGGGTTGGATGGTGCGATGAAAGTTGCTGAGACCATGAGAGCGCGAGTCGAAGAACTGGGGATCCCCCACAAGAATTCGTCGGTCAGTCAATGGGTGACCATCAGCCTGGGAGTGGCCACTCTGGCAGCTACTCAGGATCACTCTCCTTCCGGGCTGGTTGCGGCCGCTGATCAGGCTTTGTATCAGGCCAAGTCCGAAGGGAGGAACCGGGTGAGGTTCTATAGTCCGGAGTGATCAGTTCAACCCCGAACTCTGAACTCTATCAGGCTGCTTCCAAGACCTTCTTCAGCGGATTGAGTATGCTGATAGGCACCGGCGGAGAGACCAGGTACAAATTTAATAAACTGACGTCGACCTTGATTTTTTCAGCAGCCTCTGCCCAGGTGATTCCTTTGGCTTCGATTTGTTCCTTGAGCCCGTTCAATTCTGATTTTTCCATGATGTCTTTCCTCCTTTTAATGATTAATGATTGGCATAAGTTTCCGGTTCAAGGTTTAGAGAGCTTAAAGTGACCTGAAACCTGAACTGTTTAATCTGCAATCTGCAATCCGAAATCCGAAATCGTTAATCTCCCACCTTCCATCTTGACAGGGCATCTATTTCCAGGCTGTCCTGTTTGCCTTTTTCCAGATAATAATGGCCTACCCAGGCGATCATGGCGGCATTATCCGTACAGAGATGCTGAGAAGGAAGGAAGAGGTCCAAGGTCTCTTCTTGCGCCAGGTCCTGAAAACGGCGGCGTAGATACCCATTTGAAACTACCCCGCCGGACAAGACCAAGCGATCTGTTTTAAATTGTTTTCGGGCCTGAAGGACTTTCCTGATCAACATATCTACCACCGCCTCCTGAAAAGAGGCGGCAATATCTTCGACCACCAAGGGACCCACTTTCCCCGGGTCCGCAGTGAATCCCTTGACATAATTGACCACCGCGGTCTTGATCCCGCTGAAGCTGAAATCCAGGGAATCGGCCGAGGGGATGGCCCGCGGAAAGGGGATACGGGGCTTTCCCTTTTCAGCCAGGGATTCGATAATTCCCCCACCGGGATAGCCGAGGTCCAATAACTTGGCCACCTTGTCAAAGGCCTCGCCGGCGGCATCATCGCGGGTTTTTCCCAGGAGTTCATAAGACCCGACTTCCTTTACCAGAAAAAGGCTGGTATGTCCACCGGAAACCGTCAGGGATAAGAAAGGGAAAGGGACCTCTTTTTCAAGAAAGATGGAGCAGACATGACCTTCTATATGATTGATTCCGACCAGAGGCACCCGTCTGACGGCACTTAAGGATTTGGCAAAGCACAGGCCCACCAACAGGGCCCCTACCAACCCCGGACCACGGGTGACGGCAATTCCCTCAATGGCTTTTAACTTTACCCCGGCCCGATAAAGGGCCTCTTCGACCACAGGACCGATTTTATCCAGATGCCTTCGGGAAGCCAGTTCCGGAACTACCCCGCCATAAGGGCGGTGCAGGGCAATCTGAGAATAGACCACATCGGAAAGGATTTCTTTCCCATCCCTCAAGACAGAGGCGGCCGTTTCATCACAGGAAGTTTCGATGCCGAGGATGATCATTATGATTTCGGAATTCGGATTTCGGAATGTTCCGTAACCCGCAATTTTTTAAAGGTGTCTCTCCCGGGTGCCTTTTTGTTCCACGAATTGATAGTCAAACTTCTGGGGTTTCCTTCCAAAGCAGGTGCCCAGGCTTTCAAAAAGGGCCAGTTCGTTGGTGTCCACTTCCCGTCGCTTGATAGCCTCTGAGGTAGGCATATAATTGATCTTGTTTCCATTGACACTGACCAGGGTATTGCCGGTTTTGCCCTCCACCAAAAGGAGCACCGAGGCCGCTCCGGCCATTTGACCGAAATTGACATCAAAGGCCGATGACTGCCCCGACCGTACTAAATGCCCCGGAGTGACTTCCCTGACCTCAGGTATCTCATAAACCCCGGGGGCAAACATACCGACCCGTTTCATAAAGGCCGGAACCTCGGGATCCACTTTCATCCGTTTTTCCAGTTGCTGCCGCACATATCTCCCGGCCCCGGCCAGTTTTTTATGACCAAAGGCATCTACTCCGGCCGATTCATCATAGAGCAATTGCCCGCTGGCGTCTTTGATCCCTTCCGCCACCAGGATGATATAGGTCCCGGCCTTGACATCGCTTCTTTCTATTCGGCCGCAATAGGTCTTCCAGAGGTGTTCATAGACGACATCAAAATCAACCGGGACTTCCGGGATCAGGATACAGTCCACCTCGGCCCCGATTCCACCCCGAAAGGCCGTATGGCCGACATAGCGCCCGAAGACCTCGATGACCAGGATGCGGTTGTGGCTGAGGCCGGTGGTCTTTAAGTCTCTGGCAAAAATCGCGATCCGGTTGATGGAAGAATCCCCTCCCACGCTATAGGGTTGAAGATCCAGATCCATGGTTTTGGGGACGTGGACGCAGGGAATCCCGCGGGAACTAAGATCCACCACTACGCTGCCGGTATCGTCACCGCCACTGATGATCAGGGCATCGATGCTGAATTTCTTGAGCCCGTCTTTTATGCGTTCGTATTTGTTGGGGTCGGCGATTTTGCTGATCTTGACCCGGGAATGACCTGCTTCCGAGCCGGCCAGAGAGGCTTCAATGCGGCTGACTCTCTCGGCATCCAACAAGACGACATTAGTTAGATCCAATAAGTTATAAAGTCCGGCATAGCCGTTAGGGATAACCACTGATTCGATCCCCAGGGAATAAGCCTCCCGGGCAATACCCTTGATGACGGCATTGAGACCACCGCAATCGCCGCCGCTGGTAATAACACCAATCCTCTTGATATTAGTAGAAGTCATGACAACCCCTCCTGGTAGTAAATACGCTGAAGGTTGAAAGCTCAAAGTCAAAACAACTGTTTTCCATTTCAGCCTTGAGCTATAGAGTGAGATACCCCTTTATCTTATCAAACGTTTTTTCTTTGATGCCACTCACTTCCTTTAATTCATCTAATGAAGAAAAACTCCCCTGGGTCTCCCGATAGGCCACTATCCGTCGGGCCAGCCCCGGGCCGATCCCTGGAAGCCTGTCCAGGTCCTCTGCCGCGGCCCGATTGAGCGGAATGGGTCGCCCGAGGATCCAGAGGGCTTTAATGGAAAGAGGCCCTGGCTGGAGGAAGACCCCTCCTGCCTCGTTACGATAAAAGGACAGAGAGGTGTCTTGAGTCAGGACCTTGGTCTTTTCCGGCCAGGAATGGGATCGGTTGGAAACAGTCCCCCCTCCGTCCTGTATGACCTGTTGTATCGTCGGTTGCTGCGTATAGGTAAAAAGCCCCGGTCTGTTGACCTCTCCAGTGAGTTCAATGGCAATTTCCTGATCGGGGAGCAATGGTCTTGGCCTTTGGTTGGAATCCCAGAAAGTCGTTCCATATTGGATTCCTAAAAAACACAGAATCAGGAGGGAAAAAACGAAAAGCCCCTTGTGTTGGCCAGGGATGGTTGGGGAGGAAGAGAGGGTTTTTTGTGTTATGGTCATATAGTTGAGTTTGATGTCTTTTATCAGGTCGAATAAGTTGCTGGTTACTCGTTACTGGTTCCTTGGGAAAGGGGTTTAGGTTTAAACAACGAGTAACCAGTATCAAAAGTTATTCATTCCTCCCAATGGATGCAATTCACCGGGCAGATAGCCATGGCCTCGTCAATTTTTTCTTTGGGACAGCCGTCAGGATTGATCACCTGGGCCTTTTCAAGGCTTTCATTTAAGACAAAGACCTCGGGGCAGATCTCCACACAGCTTTCACAGCCCAGGCAGTCTTCGGTTTCAATAACAGGGATAGGGATCATGCTTAACACGAAAATACCGTTCAATGTTCAAAGTTCAATGTTTGAAGAAATCCATTTTCACGCGTCGTGGCGCTCACCTTTTATTTTTCTTATCCTCCTTAAACAATTTATAATTGATGCTGTCCACCAGGGCCTGCCAGGAGGCCTCCATGATGTCGGTGGAAACTCCGACCGTTCCCCATTTTTCTTCCCGGTCTCCTGACTCGATCAGGACCCTGACCCGGGCCCCGGTTCCCTCCACACTGGACAGGACCCGGACCTTATAGTCGTCCAGACTCACCTCACTGAGTTCCGGATAAAAACGCAGCAGGGCCTTGCGCAAGGCGTTGTCTAAGGCATTGACCGGACCATTGCCCAGGGCGGCGGTATGTTCCGTCTGTCCCTTGACCTTGACGATGATCGTCGCCTCAACCACGGAAGGTTGATCGTCCCGAACCTTTTGGACCGTGACACGATACCACTCTAATTCAAAATAGTGTTGTTCTCTCCCCAAGGCCTGATTCATGAGCAGTTCAAAGGAACCTTCGGCTCCTTCATACTGGAATCCCTGATGTTCCAATTCTTTTAACCGGGATAAGATGCTTAATACGGCCGGATCCTTGCTGGAAACATCCAGACCATACCCCTTGGCCTTGGACAGGATGTTGCTCCTTCCGGCCAGATCCGAGATCAGGATTCGCTGGACATTACCGACCAATTCGGGCCGGATGTGCTCGTACGTTTCCGGGTTCTTGGCTACGGCACTGACATGGATACCGCCTTTATGGGAGAAGGCACTGTTTCCCACATAGGGTTGGTATTTATTGTGACGGATATTGGCCAGTTCGTCAACGAAGCGGGAGATGACCCGGATTTTTTTAAGCTGATCGGGACTGAGAACGGGTATCCCAAGTTTCAATTGCAGGTTGGGGATAATGGAACAGAGGTTGGCATTGCCGCAACGATCTCCGAAACCGTTGATCGTTCCCTGGACATGGGTGATCCCCAATTCGACCGCAGCCATGACATTGGCCACTGAGCATTCGCAGTCATTGTGGGCATGGATTCCCAAAGGGAAGCCCCTGATCTCTTTTTTGACCGCCTGGATAATCGGGGCCAGTTGACTGGGCAAGGTCCCGCCGTTGGTATCGCAAAGGACCAGGCAATCCACCCCGGCGCGCAGGGCGGCCTTTAAAGTGGCCAGGGCGTATTCGGGATTGGCCTTATACCCATCGAAAAAATGTTCGGCGTCGTAAAAAAGTTTGCTCACTTTAGGCCGCACCAGGGAAAGGGATGCTTCAATAATTTGAAGATTGGTGTCCAAAGGCACCCGCAGGGCGTCGTGGACATGGACATCCCAACTTTTACCGAAAATCGTGATGACCGGGGTTTGGGCCTGGATCAGGGCCTTCAGGTTAGGGTCTTTCTCCGGAGGGGTTTTGGGATTATGGGTACTGCCGAAGGCCGCTAAGCGGGCCTGTTTCAGGGAGACCCCCTTCATGGCCCGGAAAAACTCCACATCCCTGGGGTTGGAGCCCGGCCAGCCTCCCTCGATATAACCTATTCCCAACTCATCGAGTTTTTTTGTAATGCGGATTTTGTCTTCTACTGAGAGGTTAAAGTCTTCGGCCTGGGTTCCATCCCGGAGCGTGGTATCATAGATTTCAATGGGTTTCATAATTTATTGCTGGTCTCTTTCCACAGCTCAAGGGGCCTAAGACCTGGGGCGCGAGACGCCTAAGGCCTGGGACACGAGGCACGAGGCGTAAGGTCTAAGGTTCCCTGACGGCTGTATTCCGTCTTTGTAAGCCTTACACCTTAACCCTTGGACCTTAAGCCTTCTCTACTGATCGGATCTTCGTCCAAATGAAAGACATTGTGCAAAGTTCGCACCGCCAACTCGGTATACTTCTCGTCGATGACGCAGGAGATCTTGATCTCAGAGGTGGAAATCATCATGATATTGATTCCTTCTTTGGCCAGGGCCGAGAACATGGTCGTGGCCACTCCGGCGTGGTTTCGCATGCCCAATCCGATAATGGAGACCTTGGCGATGTTTTCATCTCCCATGACCCGTTCAGCCTTGATCTCTTTGGCGATTTTTTTGACGATATTCATGGTTTTTTTAAAATCGAGTTTGGGCACGGTAAAGGTCAGGTCGGTCAACCCTTCGGCACTGGTATTCTGGATGATCATGTCTATCACCACCTCCGCCTCGGAGATAGGGGTGAAAATTTTGGAAGCGATACCCGGACGATCGGGCACCTTGGTAATGGTAATCCGGGCCTCGTTTTTATTGTAGGTGACGCCTGAAACCAGGATTTTTTCCATGCTCTTATCCTCTTGAACCACCATAGTTCCCTCCTTATCCGAAAAGGTCGAGCGCACGTGCACCGGGACCTTAAATTTTTTAGCAAATTCTACCGATCGAATCTCCAGGACTTTTGCGCCCAAACTGGCCATTTCCAACATCTCTTCATAAGAAATCTTTTTCATTTTTCGGGCCTTGGGACAGACATTGGGGTCGGTGGTGTAGACCCCTTCCACATCGGTAAAGATCTCACAGACCTGAGCCTTCAAGGCGGCGGCCACGGCCACGGCGGTCGTATCCGAGCCCCCCCGGCCCAAGGTCGTAATATTGCCCATCTCATCCAATCCCTGGAAACCGGCCACGGCCACGATTTTATCGTTTCGGATCTCCCCCATAATCCGCCGGGTATCAATTTCGCTGATCCTGGCCCGGCCGTAGGCGTCATCGGTGACAATCCTGATTTGATAACCCAAAAGGGAGGTGGCTTTGAAACCCAGGCTCTGGACGGCCATACTAAACAAGGCCACCGAAATCTGTTCCCCGGTGGAGATCAGGACATCCAGTTCCCGGGGATTGGGCGTTTCGGTCATCTCCTGGGCCAGGCGGATCAATTTGTCTGTTTCTCCGGACATGGCCGACAGGACTACCACCACATCGTGACCTTTCTGCTTCATGGCTATGACCCGTTTGGCCACATTTCGAATCTTTTCTATGGAGCCGACCGAGGTCCCTCCATATTTTTGAACAATCAAGGACATAAAAATCTGCCTCCTTAGTTAATAAGAAAATACAACTTTCGGATTTTGAATTATGAATTATGATGAATTCGTAAAAAGTCGTCACCCCGGTGAATACCGGGGTCCAGAAGGTTTCTAAGTGATTAATAACCCTGATTCCGGCGTTCGCCAGACGTGATTCCGGCGTTCGAAAAGTGCCAATATCTGGTAATCGGTTTTTAGTCAGACCAAGAAGAGCTCGAACTCGTTCTTTCATCTCTCCGGCCGCCTTATTGGTAAA
>JAZDOU010000418.1:0-2492 GCA_043798385.1 Pseudomonadota bacterium | reverse complement strand
TGAATTCCCAGGGTTGACGGTTTCCGGCAGAAGGGGCTTTTGAACCGGCAAGCATAAGCCGCCGCAGCTGTTCCTCTGTCGCTCCTTTCTTATAGGTACGAATGGTTTTTCTTTTTTCGATCGCCTCAAAAACGTCCATTTTAAACCTCCTCTAAAAGATATGATCGCTTAGCGATTCATGCGAAACCGTCTTGGTATTTTCTCTTTCTATTAATAGTAAAAAAGACGCTTGTCAAGTGAAGATGAACTCGTAAAAAGTCGAAAAAGCCTAATGATCGTCATTCCGGCGAATGCCGGAATCCAGTAATCTCAGATAGTTATGAAAACACTGGACACCGGTTTTCACCGGTGAGACGACTTTTTACGAGACCATCAAGTGAAGGGTTTTTGAAAATATCTTGACAACTTATTTAGGTTTTGATAAGAGAATCCAACCGTTTGTTTTATGCGATAGAATTGTTTAACTATTTTTTCTAAAATTACTTTTATCAGAAGGGGATTCAAATCATAGAGAATAGAGGGAGGAAATCATGGCTTACCGAGATTTGCGACATCTCATTGAGGTTTTGGAACAGGAAGGTGAATTGCGGCGGATTGCGGATGAGGTTGATTGGAGGTATGAAGTCAGCGGCTGGATCCGTAGGACGGACGATATGCGGCCTCGAGGCCCCGCCCTTCTTTTTGAGAAGATGCGGGGATATAGTGGTGAGTACCGGTTGGTTTCAGGATTGATCGGAAGCTATAGGCGATTTGCAAGGGTTTTAGGCCTGCCTATCCATTCATCGCCTATGGAGATTATCAATGCCTTTCGCGAAAGAATTAAGTCTCCTCTAAGCCCGGTCATGGTGACGGATGGTCCATGTCAGGAGAACGTGCACCTGGGAAAGGATATCGATCTTTTAGAATTCCCGGTGCCGTGGTGGCACCCCAGGGATGGTGGACGTTTCATCGGCACCTGGCATGGTGTGATCACTAAAGACCTTTATTCTGGTATTCGTAATGTTGGCATGCACCGGGTACAGGTCTTTGACCGAAATCACTCCGGGATCGGAATGCTGGCGATGGCCCATATCAGTCACCATTTTAGCCAACGCCAACGGATTGGGGAGCCCCTTGAAGTGGCCATCGTCATTGGGGCGGATGAAACCGTTCCTATCGCGGCAGGCACCGGCTTTCCCCCGGATGCCGATGAGTTGGGACTGGCAGGCGCATTGCGCCAGGAACCGATTCAACTTCTGAAATGTCAAACAGTCAATTTGGAAGTTCCGGCGAATGCTGAAATTGTGATTGAAGGCATCGTATCCCCTACGGAGAGACATTTAGAGGGCCCTTTCGGAGAATGGGCGGGCTATCATGCAGGAGGGGTTCGTCTCAGGCCTCTGCTTACGGTCACGGCAATCACACACCGCAATCAACCCATCCTCCGTGGTTGCCTGCTCGGCAAACCCGTGACAGAGGATCAATTTCTCTACAGTATTGGTATGATCGCTGAGTCGCTTCGTATGTTTGAGTCCCATGGACCAGAAGGCGTGCTGGCGGTCAATTGCCCGCCTGAGGGTGTTGCCTTAGCCTCCGCGATTGTTCAACTTCAGCCCCGCTACGTTGGCCACTCTTGGAATGCGGGCCGAACCTTAATATCGAGTCGAATAGGGAGCCATCTGAAGACCGTTGTTCTCGTTGATGACGATATTGACCCCTTCGACCTCGGCCAGGTTTGGTGGGCGATCAATACCCGTGTGCAGGGAAGCCGCGACATTGAAGTGTTGAGATTTGGCACAGAGCCCCGGTCTGATCCATCCGTGCCCCGGCAGAACGCAGAATTCGGGGATAAAATTATTATCGATGCAACGAAGAAGTTGGATCATCCTTATAACCCAGTATACGGCTCACACTGGGCACCGGTTTGCATCCCGGATGCAGAAGTGATGGACCTCGTCGAGTTAAGGTGGAAAAGCATCATTGACCACGAGGCCCCAAGGCCTCAAGAGGAGGCAGAACTCAGACAATTTCTCGACGGAGAGTTTGAACAATACTGGGCAGAATGGCGGGAAAAGACCTATGTCCTTACTGAAGAAGAGATGAAAGCAGAATTGGGAAGGTCGTTTCCCCTGCAGAAAGCTTCCCCCTTCAGGAAAAAGAATTAAGAGGTGGGAGGGGAGTATAAAAAGATTGTAATTTAAATTCGAGCAATCTTCTTCCTGAATCAGGGTTTTATCACTCTGTTTTCAACTCAGTAAGCTGCGGGTTTCCACACTTAATAGTTTCTTTTCTCGCGGCGCGACCACCACATATCGAAAATAAAAGCTGCCCCCAAAAGGATCAGACCTAAGAGGTTGGTTCTCCAGTTAGGAATAATAAGGAAGATGGTTAAAAGTAAATAGATGGATCGACGCTTCCAACCAAGATGACTGGAAAAACTCCAACCCGTTATCCCATGGACAAAGGCGATCATGATTCCCAAGGTGAGAAGAACGCTTATGACTACAGCCTGT
>JAZDOU010000433.1:0-11348 GCA_043798385.1 Pseudomonadota bacterium | reverse complement strand
CTGCGCCTCGTTCCACAACCAAGAGTTCGTTAAGCACTTGTCATCACCTCCCTTTTCTCCTTTAAAAGCCATCGTTCCGGAACCTCGTATTTGAGGACCCCCGCGACTACTTTCACGTTCTGGCGGAATTCAGGTTCGTACTGTCCACACGTCGGACTATCCCAGACACCCAAGAGCATTGAAGGGACACCCAAGGAAAGTGCTGTATCTACTTCAGTGACCTCTGCGCGATCTGGCCCCCAGTAAGAACAGGTGAACTCACTCCACCCCAAGCAGGGGGTGCGGTAGCACCTGCCTTGTCTTAACCTTCGATTGAAGAGATTATGCAAATGATGGCCTGGATTGTTTTCTTTTTTCCAACGGGAGTTTACGATCACACCGTGCAGCCGATAACACACATCACCCAGAATTGTAGCAAAGAACTGCATGTTTGCGCCCTTACCAATGAGGTTCGGTTTCCGCAAAGGGCCGCCATAATTGGTCGTGTATCGTTGAAACTGAACCTGACCACCCGACTCGCCGATTCGTCGGCAAACCTCGATCTTTGTTGGGCAAATCCAAGCCTCCCCATCAGCAAGAAAGGCAATCGACTCGAACAAGCCCTTTGCAGCTGACCACGTCGGCACTGGATAGCTTGTCGGTGTCCCCCCCGTATCCGGTCGAGCGAACATCGCCACAGGACCAGCCACCTCAAAAGCTACTTCATATTTATCCATCACAAATACCACCTCCTTTCATTCTATTTCCTTTTCTCTTCTATTCCCTTTATATCATGCCACAACCCCACCAGATACCCCCATTCCCCTGCCCCAAAAGGTTCAGCAAATCCCCTGGCCATCTCGGCCACGTTTTTCAGATGTGTTTCCAGCGGCTGCCACTTTTCCTGTGGCCGGCCGGGCAGGCTGTGGGCATAGTAATTTTTCATCTCATCCTCGAAAGGATGCGGTTGACCCGTTCGAGATGAAAAGCCTTGATGAGGGGGACGCTGGTGCTAAAACAACTTATCATTTGCTTCTCGCCCTCCGGTTTTGACTGAACCAAAACAAGTTTTCCTTTCTATCGTCTATCCCAAAATAAAAAAACCCCATCTCTTTTTTGAAGAAATAGGGTCTTTTCAAACGGCTCATGGACCAGGCTTTCGGTTAAGGGTTGCCGGGTTGAAGAAAGCTGATTTTTAATTGAAGCTCCCCGCAACAAATGCGTGGGATTGCTCCCGCGCCGTGATGCGGTCCCGCCTTGGCGGGATTTCCTGCAAGGAAAATGTCTATTATTGGTGTTCGCTCGCTAACCCCGCAGCAAGCTACGGGGAAGGCGTTCGCTTCTTATGTTCAATTATATCACAAAATTAAAAGGTTACGGTTATGGGGATACTCTTTGGGATTCCTCGCTCAGATCTTTGTTCCTTCAGCCAGAATATTCAGATATTCACTATAAACGAACCGCTTATCCCGTTTCCTCCCTGTTAATTCCCTGATAATTCCGGCCTTCTCTAACTGCGAAACTACATTGGAAGACGCCTGGTATGAGCTACCGAAATGTTCGGCCAACTGGCCGATGGAGACAACAGGAGTATAGAATAATTGCTCCAGTATGGCCACGGCAAAGGGGGATGAGATTCTTTCATCCCAGAGCAAACGCCGGTGAATGGACTGAAGTTCAATGATCTTTCTGGCTGTGTCCATGGCGGAACCAGCCGTGGCGATAACGCCTTTCAGGAAAAAATCAATCCACTGTTCATAGTTTCCCTTATCCCTGACCATGTTTAACCGGTCATAATACTCCTGGCGGTTTCTTTTGAAATAGTAACTCAGATATAAAAGCGGTTTGTTAAGGCCTTTTTTCCAATACAGGTAAAAAGTTATCAGCAGGCGCCCAACGCGGCCGTTTCCATCCAGAAATGGATGAATCGTTTCAAACTGATAGTGGATGAGTGCGCAATCGATGAGAATGGGAAGTCCGCCCTTTTTGTGAAGGTACTTTTCAAGGTCGTCCATAGCCTTGACAGCCTCGTGAGGTGGCGGGGGCACGAACGTCGCCTCATTGAGGCCGCACCCCGGAGGGCCGATCCAATTTTGCGACTTCTTAAATTCCCCGGGGAATCGTTCACTGCCGCGGACCTCTTCCATGAGGATTTTATGGATTTCTTTGATGAGGCGGAGGCTCATCGGAAGGGTCTCAAGTCTCTCGATCCCATAATTCAAGGCATGGACGTAATTCACCACCTCATTGACATCATTTAGGTTTTCCAGCTTTTCTCCGCTTTCGAAGGCAAAAAGATCATCGAGAGAAGCCTGAGTCCCTTCAATTTGAGAACTGAGGAGGGCTTCTTTTTTCACATACATGGCAATAAAAAGATCGGCATTGGGAAGTATTTCGGCCACCCCATCCAGTCGGGCAAGGGACCTGTCCGCCTCCGAGAGAAGGGTCTGAAGGGCACCCTCAATCTTTACGGGATGCACGGGCGGCAATTGCGCAGGGTTGAACGCTCTGTATCCCGTGGGTTGTCTCACATAGTGGCCGCTTCGATACATAGTAATCCCCTTATTCAACGATTGTTTAATAACGAACGTTTTTCGATGACCTTATTCAATAATTATTGAATAACATACCACCAACTATTGGCTTATTCAACAATCATTGAATAACCTGGTATGAGGGGGACGCTGGTGCTAAAACAACTTATCATTTACGCCTTGCCCTCCGGATATTGACCGAGAAACAAGTTGTCCCTTCTACCGTCCAGCCCAAAATAAAAACCCCATCTCCTTTTTGAAGAAATAGGGTCATATCAAACTGCTTCATGGACCAGTCTTTCGGGTAGATGTTGCCGGTTTGAAGAACGCTGAGTTGGAGATGGACAAAATAAAAGCATATCCATTACTTAAAGTCAATTTAAAAGGAAAATACTGTTTAGAAGGGGGATTTAAACCCTATTTTCGAACCAGACGAAATTGTAAACTTAATTTCAGGATAGCCACCCAGACTGCCAACGTTATGTCAGTATGGTTAGTGAAAAGAATCATCTCCAAAGAATTTGGGCGGATAAAAAGAAGGATTTAAGGACCAAAGGGCCTTAAGGTTCGATTTTTGGGTCCCGGTCATTGACAAGTCACCAGGACTTTCAACTCCCTGGTCGGCTTGAAACCCACCCTTTCCGCTGCCCGATCTAAATTACAGGCGATTTCCAGATAGCCGCTGCTGCCGATCAAGGACAAGGGAAAAATGATCCGGATAAAGGCTTGCTCCCCGGGGGGGAGATATGATAGGATACCGGAAATTTCAGGTTATTCACTGAGCGATAAAGGGGGAGACCATGGCTTCAGTAAATAAGGTCATTTTAATCGGAAACCTGGGAGCTGATCCGGAATTGCGATATACCGCCACAGGAACGGCCGTAGCCAATTTCAATCTGGCCACCAAGGATACCTGGACCAGTAAGGAAGGCAACAAGGAAGAAAAAACGGAGTGGCATCGAATTGTGGCCTGGGCCCGATTAGCAGAAATCTGCGGCGAGTATCTGGCTAAAGGTAAACAGGTTTATATCGAGGGGAAGATGCGGACTCGAAGCTGGGAGGATCGGGACGGGAACAAACGGTATACCACCGAAGTCCTGGCCCAGACCATGCAAATGTTAGGGCCGGCCGGAGATCGGGGAGTTTCTGAAAAAGAATTCGGCGGCAAGGAATTCGGGGGGGGCGAACCCCAGAGCGGGGGGCCTTTCCCGGAAGAGGATATCCCCTTTTAGTAGGCCCTATATTTGATGGCGGATGGATCTGATTTGGGTAGGCCCCTTTGTCTCAGGGCCTGTCACTCCTGAGACAGTTCTTTGACCAGCCTCAAAAACTCCCCGGAATTCCTGTATCTCTGGAGATGGACCTGGTATTCCAGCCAGGTTTTCCAGACCCCTAACCAGTCCTGATTATGATAATAGTCCTGTCCTTCAACCGGGGTTGAACTCGAGATCATTTTTTGATAAAGCCGATATTCCTCTCCGCACCCCGTACAGAGTCTTAGGGGCAGGAAATTAGAGACCATCTGAGCCTCAGGGACCTCCAGTTGACTGCCGCACTTGGCGCACTTGAGCTGACAAGCCGTGCATTGCATAGCCATCCGGAAAAATTCCAGTCTTTTTTTCTTTTCCTTGGAAAGAACCTCTTCTTTTTGCTTACGTAGACGATCTTCAAAAGGAATGATATCGGCCATTTCAATCCCCCTCCATTCCTTTGTTTAAGTTAAATATTTTTTGAATCCGGTCTATTTTTTCGTTTTTATGATCCTCCGGCAGCGGTTCTTTTAAAAAAGTGATGGGATCATGAAGGACCTTGTTGATGATGGAATTGGTCATGATCTCGACCGCCTTATATTGTTCCGGCGTTAAACCCTGAAGTACGGGCCCGGCCTTTTTCCATTCCCCCTGCAGGATGTCTTCCATCCTCTTGCGCAGGGCGAGTATGGTCGGGACGACCTCTATCCCTTCCAGCCAAGAGCGAAATTTGATGCACTCTTCCTGGATGATCCGTTCGGCTTGCAAGGCCTCTTGTTTTCTTTCGGCTATATTCCGGGCTACGATTCCCTGGAGATCATCGATATCATACAGATAAACGTTATCAAGGTCATTGATCCTGGGATCGATATCTCGGGGGACGGCAATGTCAATGAAAAAAAGAGGCCTTTGTCGCCTTTGTTTCATGATGGTCTTTACCGGCGTGTAAAGGATAATGGTCTCCGGAGCGCCGGTGGAACTGATAACGATATCCGTTTCTACTAAGGCCGAAGGGATCTCTTCCAGAGAAATAGCCTGGCCTGGCCATCGTTTGGCCAGTTCCATGGCCCGCTCCAGGGTCCGATTGGCGACTATAATTTTCCGGACCCTGTTTTTCAAGAGGTGTTCAGCGGCCAACTCGGCCATCTCGCCGGCCCCGATCAATAAGACCTTTTTCCCGGCCAGATCCTGAAATATTTTCTTGGCCAACTCGACAGCGGCAAAACTGATGGAGACGGCGTGACTGGCAATCCCGGTCTCGGTGCGGATTCGTTTCGCCACCGAAAAGGTCTTGTGGAGCAGGCGGTTGAGAATAACCCCGGTGGCTTGATGGTCAACCGCCTGGCGATAGGCCTCTTTGATCTGGCCCAGGATCTGGGGTTCTCCAATGACCATGGAATCCAGGCTGGCGGCGACCCGAAAGAGGTGACGAACGGCCTCCTCGGCCCGATAAATATACACGCCCGGCAGGGAGTCGGAAGAAGCCTTAAGAACTCCACCGGCACAGTAGGTCTTCAATTCCTGAATCGTCCGATCCGGCTCATCCGAGGTAAAAAGGATCTCCACCCGGTTGCAGGTGGTCAGGCAGAGGGTTTCCTTAAGCCCGAATACTCCCTTGAGAGAGGAAAGGGCCGGCCCCTCTTGATTCAAAAACCCGGACAGCCGCTCCCGTAGTTCCAGCGGAGCGGTTTTATGATTGAGACCAACAACGACAATTTCCAAATTTAAACCCTTTAAGTGCCGAGAGAACTAATTGGGACTATTTTTTATTTACCTCAATAGCCGGGGCTTTAAAGGCCGAAAAACTATGATAGCCTTTAACTAAAAAATTCATTCCCAGGAAGGAAAAGGTCAAGACCAGAAAGCCGATAATGGAGATCATGGCCGCCCGTCGGCCTCTCCAGCCGGCCACCAACCGGCCGTGCAACAAGACGGCATAGATAAGCCAGGTGATCAAGGACCAGACTTCTTTGGGATCCCACCTCCAAAAAGTGCCCAGGGTGTATTGAGCAAAGATGGCCCCGCTGAGCATGCCCAGGGTCAACAGAGGGAATCCCATAATAAGACAGTTGTAGTTCAGAGAGTCCAGGACCTCCAAAGATGGAAGCCGATGATAAAAAGGACCAAAGTGTTTGGATTTGATCTGCCGTTCCTGGATGAGGACCATAATCCCGGCCAGAAAGGCTAGGGCAAAGGCCCCATTGCCGATAAAGATCGTGCCCACATGGATCATCAACCAGAGATTGCGCAGAAGAGGGTTGACCGCCTCAGTCTGGAGAGGGAGGAAGGAAGAACTGATCATCATCACCGAGGCCAGAGGGGAAAGAAATGAGCCCAGGACTAAAATATTGAATCGGTGCTGGATCAAAAGATACACCCCTATGATCGCCCAGGCAAAAAATGACAGGGATTCCCTTAAATTATGAACCGGGAAATAACCGCTTTGAATAGACCAGAGACCGATGGATGCGGTATGAAACAAAAAACCCAAAAAAAGGATCCCATAAGAAATCCGGGCCAGGGGTTTAATCTGAAATACCATGAACAGGATATACCCCAGAGACCCTAACAGGTAGAGACTTAAGGCGCATTTAAAAAAGAAAAGGGCCATAGGTCCTCGCTTAAGGGGAGTGAAACAAGTGGTCTAACATGGCAGACCATTTGGACCGCGGAACAGGCGGGACGATCAGAAGGTCCAAAAGATCATAAATGGGTTCGAAGGTCCCGGCCTCCAACCAGGCCAAGAGAGGAGAGTCGACCAGGGTTTGGAAAATTTTTTGGTTTTCCTCCTGAGGCCTTCTGCGATCCAGGACCTCGGTGCGTATCCGGCCCAATAATTCCAGATAGGGGCCGTAGATTTCCGGAAATCCCTTTTCCAGGTCCTGGCGGACTTTCTTGGCCAGGGCCGGACTTTTCCCTGCCGTGGAAACGGCCATGGTCAGGTCTCCCCTGGAAACCAGAGCGGGAAGGATGAAGTTACATTCCTTGGGGTCGTCCACAATATTGCAGAGGATCCCTCGCTCCCGGGCCTCCCGGCCGATCTTTCCGTTAAGTTCCAAATCGTCGGTGGCCCCGATGACCAAAAACATATCCTTCAATAAATCAATCTCATAGGACTGGGCCAGCAGGGTAACCCGACCCGTTTGCAGCTCTTCCTGAAGATAAGGGGTCAGTTCCCGGCTGATCAAATAAACCCTGGCCCCGCAGGACTGCAAGGTTTTCACCTTTCGTTCCCCCACCCGGCCCCCTCCGATCACCAGACAGGAGACATTTTGGAGATCCAGACATACCGGATAATAGCGCATCAGAACCCTTAAAATTGCCCCTATTACTGACGTTATTATAATATCCCAACCCGGACCAGCCGGAACCAAGAGGTGGATATATAAACCAGGTTGAAAATACCTCAATTGGTCCGGGTCCAGGGCGTGTTCTTTATTAAATTTTATCCATTTTGCGTAGAATTTTATTCTTTAGTTACTATCTTACCATGAATTAGCCTCTTGTCAACGTTTACCCCAACCCGGACCAGCCGGAACCAAAATTGGATATACGAAACGTGTTAAATACCTTGGTTGGTCCGGGTCAACGGCTTGTTCTTTAATAAATTCTTTCCATTTTGCGTAGAATTTTATTCTTAAGTCACTAAAAACAGTATTTAAAAACCAATACTTGATAACCCAGGGAGAATAGTGTATTTATAAATTTATTAGGTGGAACCAAGACCAAACAGGAAACAGAACAGAATCTATGGCCACTGAATTACTTATTAATGCCCGTTCCTACGAGACACGGGTGGCGGTTATCGAAAACAACATCCTGGCCGAACTCCATGTGGAAAGGCCCAGCCGGCACAGCCTGGCCGGGAATATCTACAAGGGAAGGGTAGTCCGGGTCCTACCAGGGATGCAGGCCGCCTTTGTTGATATCGGTCTGGAAAGGGCGGCCTTTCTATATATTACCGATGTAACCGACAATTTTGAAGACTTTGAGGCCATGATGAAGGAAGAGGAGGAAGAAGACCTCTCAGAAGGCCTGTTGGAACTGGAAGGCGAACTTGAAGAAAAGGCCGTCCCCCGTCACCTGTTTTTTAACATCGAGGACTTGCTCAACGAAGGGCAAGAACTCCTGGTCCAGGTCGTCCGAGAGCCTTTGGGTTCAAAGGGTGCCCGCATAACCACCCACATTTCCCTGCCTGGTCGTCACTTGGTGCTCATGCCCACGATGGATCATGTGGGGGTTTCCCGGCGAATTGAAGATGAGACCGAACGCAAAAACCTCCGTGAACAATTAACCAGTATCAAACCGGATGGATTCGGACTGATTGGCAGGACAGCCAGCGAAGGGGTACCAAAGGACAAGATCAAGACCGAAATGGATTTTTTGATCAAACTCTGGAACAACATCCAGCAAAAAATGTCTCGAGCCCCGATTCCCAGTCTGATTCACCAGGATTTAAATATCACCCTCCGGGCGGTCCGGGACCTTTTTACTAAGGAAGTGGACCGCCTAATAATCGATTCCAGGCCGGAATACCAACAGATTTTGGAATTCATTGATACCTCTATGCCCAAGTTGAAACATCTGGTCCATCTTTACGAAGAGAAAGAACCCCTTTTTGATGGCTACGGAATCGAAGTAGAGGTAGGACGGGCCTTAGGCAAAAAAGTCTGGTTGAAATCCGGCGGGTATATCGTTATTGAGGCCACCGAGGCCTTAACCTCCATTGATGTCAATACCGGCCGTTATGTGGGCAAGAGGAACCTGGAAGAAACCATTCTGAAGACCAACCTGGAGGCCGTTAAAGAGATTGCCTACCAGTTACGGCTGCGAAATATCGGTGGATTAGTAGTCATTGACTTTATTGATATGGAAAAAAAGGGGGACCGGGAAAAGGTTTTTAATGCCCTGCGAGAGGCCCTGAAGCGGGATAAAAACAAAACCAATGTCCTTAAGATGTCGGAACTGGGACTCATTGAAATGACCCGGAAACGAACTCGAGAAAATCTAACCCGACTGTTCCGGGAACCTTGCTTCTATTGTGAAGGGGAAGGCTGGCTGAAATCCAAGAATTCCATCTGTTATCAGATCTTCCGCCAGATAGAGCGGGAGGCCTGGGAAATGTCCGGTGACAGCCTGACCTTGCAGGTCCATCCGGAAATCGCCGGTCTGCTTTTGGATGAAGAGCATCCAGCCACAGAGGAATTGGAACAAAGGATCGGGAAAAGAATTTCCGTCGAGTCCAAAGACACCATGCATCTGGAACAATTTAAAATATTTAATCAAGATTGATGATCTCGTAAAAAAGCCATCAGGATTAACCCTGACTCCAGGATATCCAAAATGTCATTTAACGGGAATCAGGTTTTTTTCTTGACAGGAAAAGGTTTTTTGAGATAAGTTTCATTTTTTTGCTGGGCGGGTAGCTCAGCGGGAGAGCATCGGCCTTACAAGCCGAGGGTCACAGGTTCAAATCCTGTTCCGCCTACCATCATTTTGATCGGGGTCGTAGTTAAGTCGGTTATAACGCCGGCCTGTCACGCCGGAGGCCGCGGGTTCGAGTCCCGTCGACCCCGCCAGAAAATTCAGGGGGTTAACCATAAAGGTTAGCCCCTTTTCTTTTTTAGTTTCATATCGGTTGCGTATAATTGCCTCATCGATCCTCTCACCACCATCCTCAACTATTTTAAATTCCTTTCAAAACAGCCCAAGTGTCAATCCAATCCCGGTCAAACTTCCTCGACTCAACAGATCAAGAACAACCCTAAAACAAGACCTCCCAAACGATCATTTCGGGAATTTCCACAACATATTGCGGAAAAAGATAAAATAGTATACAATATATTGACAAATTCTATAATATTTGATATAAAGTAAAGGCTTTAGGTCGAAGCACCGCTTGGGGCAACGTTATTTCGGAAAATTTTCCCTTGGGCCGGTGCCCCTCGGGAGAGGATATTTGTAAATCTATTTGAATGAATTGATGTTTTTTGTTGGCAACCTTTTTCTAAAGGAGTCCCAATGAGTAAATAATAATCCCCCATCCTCAGTAGAGCGGTGGGGTTTTTTGTTTGAGGTGTCGCAAAGTTCTTATTCATTGAAGGTAACACTCGTAATCTTGCCGATTTTTTGGCCGTATGGTGAAAGGAGTACCCGATGTTGGAAAAACCTCCTCAGGATTACTCGGAAGCATGGTTAGGCAGTAAAGGGGAAAACAGACGCGCTTACAGGCGCAAGACAATCGCCCAGGTTTCCTTTTTGGAAGGGTCGGGCAAAGATGAACTGGCGGTCGTCACCAACGTCAGCAAAGACGGTTTGTATATCAATACCAAAGGGCCGCTCGATGTTGGAGACAGGCTGAATTTTCGGCTGAAGTTGCCCACCAATTCTCACAAGCCGATGAAGGGTGTTGGAATGGTCGTCAGGAGAAACGAATCCGGCCTGGGCATTCGCTTCCAGGATCTAAAATCGAAGGACCGATCTCGAATCAGAGACTATTCCGGATTCGTTGATCTCGATGATGCGATCGTCGAGCTTCAAAACTCGATGCAGGGAATAATCGCCGGGAACTTACTTCCGGTCTCAGAATGGCCCCTGATTGAAGACCGGCTTAAAAAGGCTAACGATAAAAATCTACCCGTTCTCATCGCCCTGTCGACAAAAAGAAACCAGGCCATCTCCTCGAGATTGCGCTACAACCAGGAACGGCTCGAACTGGTCGAGTTGGACAGACCCTTGCCCGAAAACACCAGCGTAATTTATTGCCTGGTGGCGGACGGCCCTCTACAAGCGGTCTTCGAGGGACTTGTCGAAGCAGCCGGGGATCAGCCCAGGATTCTTCTCCCGGAACGCATGTATCACAACGACAGGAGATGGAGCCGGCGCTTTCCCGCTGAAATAGCGGAGTTGATCGTTTCTGCCCCTCACCTGAAGGATGGGAAAATACGGCTTCCTGTCTTTGATATCAGCGAGGGCGGATGTTCGGTGCTCGCTCATCGAGAGAGCCTTATTACTATCGGTATGAGATTCCCGGCGTTGGAACTTCGGCGCGGGGACCAGACCAAGATCCATAACGGAGCGACCATCATGCGTCTGGCACCCTTCGATGGCTCCAATGACTGGTTAGTGGGTCTTAACTTCATCGATGACTCCAATGACCGGGATGCCTTTTCCGAGATCGAGGGCAAGTCTGTCCAGCCTTCGATCTCGACGTCGGTCATCCGTCTGGCCGCAATGGCCAAACGGAAGATTCGCGGGATGATTGTCGGCAAGCAACCTCTCGCCGGCGAGAGGGTCTGTGTGGCTCGTTACAAAAACACCCGCGGTGAGACGGTCGCTTCCATTCTCGATGCCTCGTTTGATCTTCAGGATGAACCCCCGGGCGTGGATGTTGCGGTGGTCATCGGACAGCCCTTCGGGGTTCGCAAAGAGGTCTTCGGTCTTCTGGCACGAACGCTGGTCGACAATTTCAAGGCCTTTGGAGTCAATGGCGTGGTCTGCAGGTTCGACCTGACCCACACGATCGGAGAAAGCGAGGTCGATCCGAAACTGGAAGCAAAAGGATGCCCTTATCTTTACTGGACCT
>JAZDOU010000351.1:0-3016 GCA_043798385.1 Pseudomonadota bacterium | reverse complement strand
ACGTTGGCTTTTTGAGAGGCCTGTTGGGCCTTGTCGGCGGCGGCTTCGGCCTTACCGGCGGCCAATTCCGTTCGTTCAAGCGCCTTTATTATCCTCAGGTTATTATCGTCCGGGGATACGGCACCGGGGGAACCTGGCAAGACCTTAATGATCGTAGCCGTTGCCCGCCGATAGGTTGAACAACCGGTTGACAGGATCAATCCCAGAATTAATGGGGGCAATAGGTAAACACCCCCTCTAAACGGCTTGATCATCTGATCATCCTCCTTCTTATACACCCCTGGATCCCATCAAAAAAAACAATTTATATACAAATGATTTGAACTCTAATGATAGAAAATTTTTCCTCAGATGTCAAGATTTTTTATCCGCCCTGACACCTAAGAAGAAGATATTTATAGAGATTATAAAATTGATCGCTTAGAAAACAAAAGGTGCAACGATAAGTTTGCCTTGAGGGAGTAAAAATTCCAGAGGCTGCACATTTGAGGCCTCCAAGGCAAAGCCGTATTCTTGATTATAAAAAACAAACCCCTTTGGAGTCAGGAGATCTCATACTCTTTAATTTTGTTTTGCAGGGTCTTTCTTGTAACCCCAAGAATCACGGCCGCTTTGGACCGATTTCCTTCAGTCTGCTCCAGGGTTTTTGTAATCACCTCTTTTTCTATTTCTTTCAAAGAAGAACCCAGAAACCTGGTCGCTTCCACTTCTCCATCTGGTGGGGCTTTGAGGTCCCGAGGAAGATCTTGGATAAGGATTAAGTCTCCTCGGCTCATGATTACCATCCTTTCGATGATATTTTCAAGTTCCCGCACATTCCCCGGCCAGGGATAACGGACCAGGTCATCAAGGACCCGGGGCTCAAAATTTTTGATGTCTCTATTATTTTTTTGGCTCGAAATCCTCAGAAAATGCTCGGCCAGGAGAGGAATATCTTCCTTTCTGTTTCTTAAAGGGGGGATCGTGATCGGCACTACATTAAGGCGATAATAAAGATCCTCCCGAAATCGGCCTTCTTTGACTTCGGTTTCCAGGTCTTTGTGGGTAGCGGCGATAATTCTCACATCGACCTGGATGGCCTTAGTGCCTCCAACGGCCTCGAACTCTTTTTCCTGGATGACCCTCAAAATCTTCGCTTGGGTGGCCGGCGACATCTCTCCGATTTCATCCAGAAACAACGTTCCGCCGTCAGCCAGCTCAAACCTCCCCTTTTTCCTGGCCATAGCGCCGGTGAAGGCACCTTTTTCATGGCCGAAAAGTTCGCTCTCCAGGAGGGTTTCCGGAAGGGCGGCACAATTAACCTTAATATAGGCCTGATCTTTCCGCGGGCTGTTTTGATGGAGGGCGTTGGCCACTATTTCTTTCCCGGTTCCACTCTCGCCCAGGAGAAGAACCGTGGCGTCACTCGGGGCGACCATGGTCAGAGTCTCAAAAAGCTCTTTCATGGCCGGGCTCTTTCCGATGATACTGGAAAAGTCGAACCGCATTCCCAACCGTTCCCTATTCAAAAGATTTTCCTCTTCCAGTTGCCGGTAGTGGAGACTTTTTTTAACTTTCAGGAGGAGTTCGTCCATATCAAGGGGTTTGGTCAGGTAGTCATCGGCACCGGACTTCAGGGCTTCCACAGCGGAATTAATAGAGCCATAGGCGGTCATCATAATGACCGGAACAGCCGGGCTGATCTTTTTTATCCGGGAGAGGGCTTCCAGCCCATCCATAACCGGCATACGAATATCCATCAAAATAAGATCGTAAAAATGCCGGCTCACCAGGTCGATGGCCTCTTGACCATTGGAAGCCTCTATGACTTCGAGGCCTTCTTCTTTAAGATGGGCCTTCAGCATCAGGCGGTGACTGGCTTCGTCGTCTGCCACCAGGATTGTTTTTTTAGCCATTCTCTTCCTCCAACGAAAGGGGCAGCTCCATCCGGAAAACGGAACCCGACCCGGGATGGCTGCTTACCGTCAAGGTCCCCTGGTGTTTTTCAATGATCCGATAAGCGATGGCCAGTCCCAGCCCGGTGCCTGTCTTTTTAGTGGTATAAAAAGGGTCGAAGATCCTGGAAAGTTCTTCTCCGGACATGCCCGCTCCGTTATCGGCGACCTCCACGATCAAGGCATCGTTCTCTTTATTTATGTGCGCCCGAATCCAGAGAATTCCCCCTTCTTTCAGGGCCTCCAGGCCGTTTAGGGTTATATTTAACAGGACCTGGGTAATCTGGTCCTTGTCCATCCAGAGCAAAGGCAAATTTTCTTCTATTTCCGGTTTAACCTCAATTCCCTTGGTCCGGGCATCGTCTTTAATCAATTCCAGGCAATGTTCAATAATCCCCTCCATCGAGACCGGGGCCTTGAGCGGTTCTTTCGGTCTGGCAAAATCCAGCAAATTTGAAATGACCCGGTTTAACCTCTCGACTTCCTGGATGATCACCTGGCTGTATTTTTGCCCCTCGCTTCCGGGCGGATTTTTTTTCAGAAAATATTGAGCAAATCCCTTGATGGAACTTAAGGGATTTCTGATTTCATGGGCCATGCCCGCCGCCAGGCTTCCCAGGCCGGCCAACCGTTCGCTCCTTTTAATCTTCTCCTGCAGCTCTTTGATCTCCCTCAAGTCTCTCAGGATAATGACCACACCCAGATCTTCCCCTGTTTCCGTAATAAGCCGGGCGGCACTCAGGGAAAGAGGGATGGATTTCCCCTGTTGTACCGGTAAGGCCATCTCATATTCCAAGACTTCTGTTTTCTCTTTTAAAGAGGTCAAAATAGGCTCCAGAAAAGGCAGAAGGTGCTTTTTGATTTCTCCTTTTTCGGACCATGATCCCATTAAAGCCAGTATCTCCTTGGCCCGGTTATTTAATGTAACGATATCTCCTTCAGGATCAAGGGAGAGGAGGCCGTCGGGCATATTCTCGACCACCTGGGTGGCATATATGGTTAAAGAATCCAGTGCCCGTTGGGCGATATAGTAATTTTGAACTAAAAAGATGAAATAAAAACCTGCCGTCCCCAGGATCAAC
>JAZDOU010000344.1:0-3753 GCA_043798385.1 Pseudomonadota bacterium | reverse complement strand
TGCGGCGATGGTGGCGGCATGGGAACCATCAATTCGGGCCAGTTCCTCCACGGCAATGATATAGGAAATATAGTCCAGACCCTGCCCGCCATAAGCTTCCGAAACAAACATGCCGAATAGGCCCAATTCCCCCATGGCCTGGCAGGTTTCATAGGAAAATTCCTCTTTTTCGTCCAGTTCCCTGGCCTTGGGTTTGATTTCTTTTTCAGCAAAATCCCGAACCGACTTTCTGAGTATTTCTTGTTCCATAGTTAAGGAAAAATCCATTAGATTAGCTCCCTGAATAGGTTAATGAGGAATTTCTTAAACAGTAGGTGTCACCCTGTATGGTCGTTTGGGCGGACTACCCTTCATTCCCATCCCCCTCCGCCACTGAATGGGAATTTTTCCCGGGTTCCTTGGGCCAGGTTATGGAGATCCTGTTACCTGGAAACGATATAAGGAAGTTACCGGAGGTTGTCAATAAAAAGTTTTGAGTTTGATTTTTTTATTGACAATTATTTTTTTCTTTACTAAAAATATACCAACCGTTCTGTTTTTTTATTTGAGGGTGTTATGGGGACCAAGGGGACCAAAACTCGTCAACAGATCATAGAAGAAGCCCTCCAGCTTTTTTCCGTAAAAGGATATTTCAATACCTCCATTAGCGATATCCTGGGGGCCACTCATCTGACCAAAGGGGGACTTTATGGCCATTTCCGCAGTAAGGAAGAGATCTGGTATGCTGTTTATGAAGAGGCGGCCAAGATCTGGAAACAGATTGTCTTTAAAGATATCCGAAAGATATCCGATCCTCTCCAGCGGATAGAAAAAAGCATAGAAAATGCCTTGAAACATTATCTGGGGGCGGATGTGTTCGATGGCGGCTGTTTTTTTGCCAATATGCTGGTGGAGCTTTCCGGCCAGTCAGTCTCCATGAACAAACAGATCCTGCGCGGATATGTCCGGTTTGCCAAACTATTACGTAACTGGTTGGAAGAAGCCGACCAGATCGGATTGGTTAAAAAAGGGTTGGATTTTAAAGAAATCGCTAATTTTATCGTTATCTCCATCAACGGGGCCGTTACCCTTTATTCCGCCAATCGGGATCCCCATATCTGGAAACAGACTATTTCGCAACTCCATTTTTTTATTAACCAACTAAAAACCAATTCGGCATGAATAGATTGGATTGCCAGGATAAAAAGGGGGCGAATTCAGGGAAAAATCAGAGAACATATTTTGAAGACCCGTTTAGGTGCCTTTGGTCTCCCAGAACGAAGTGGGAGGTAAAGGAATTTTTAACACTTCATCAAACAACCTCTTTCAACCAAGGTGGGTTAAAGAGAATCAACAGGTTGACAGAAAGAAAAACGTAAAAAACTATGAGGAGGATTGGGAATGATAACTTTTAAAAAAGGGAACTTACGGATTCCCAAATGGAATCGAAAGGTCTTTATGGTTGCTGGAGGCACAACCGGGTATAAAAAGTTTTTTCCGGAATATAAACTGGAAGAACTGGTTATGATGGCCTTTAAGCAGATGTTAGAGGATAACGATTTAAAAATGGACCCCTTAGAGATAAAAGGGTTGATCAACTACGCCGCCTACGGAGAGTTCGCCGACCATTTTCAGGACCAACTGCTCTGTGAGGCCAAGATTCATGATTACCTGGGCCTGGAGCCTTTGTATAATGTCGGGATTAAGACCGGTGGGGCTACCGGGGGGACCACGATTCTTAATGCCGCCATGGCCGTTGCTTCAGGATACGCCGATGTGGCCCTGGCTGCGGGCTGGGAACGAATGGACGAAGTCGATACCCGGACGGGAAATTTTTATATCTCTACCGCGGCCTGCAAGGATTTCGAAACCCGGTTGGGTCGTATCTATTCTTCTTATTACGCCCCTATGGCCAATCGGTTTGCCTGGGCCTTCAATGTTTCAGAGACCACTCGGGCTAAAATTGCGGTTAAGAACCGTCTCTATGCCTGTTCTTCTCCTTATGCCCAACAACCGGGAAAACATACCGTTGAAGAGGTTCTGGCCAGCCCTATGTCGGCCTATCCCTTGCGTTTTCTGGAATGTTGTGCCATGAGCGCCGGATCAGCCTGCACCTTGCTCTGTGATGAGAAAACGGCTTATAAATTAACCGATCACCCGGTAGAAGTCTTTATTTGCGGTGGGACCCATACCCTGCGGGTGGCGGACCGGAGGCCCATGGATATCCCCTTACTCCCCAATGAAACTCCCGGGATGTATAAAGAGTTAGTGAAAGAGGGAAGCCGCTGGCCGGGGTTTGAAAGTTTTCTGGCTGCCCGTTTTGCGGCCTACCTGACCTACCGCATGGCTGGCATCTATGACCCCCTGGAAGAATTGGATCTGGTGGAGTTGCATGATGCCTTTACCATCAGCGATCTGCAGACTTATGGCGATATCGGTCTTAGACCTTACGGTCGGGAACAAGAATACGTCGAATCCGGAGACGCCTATTATGGTGGGAAATGCCCTTCTAATTTATCAGGCGGTTTGTTGGGGACCATGCATGCCGTCGGGGCCACCGGAATCTTTCAGGCTGCGGAATGTCTTTGGCAGTTGCAACAAAAATACGATAAATTCCATGGAGACCCCAAGATTTGGAAAAAATGGGGCAAAACAAAACCAAGGGACTGGCAGAGTCTGCAGATCCCCAAAAACAGCAAACAGGCCCTCTGGGTTTCCCATGCCGGGGTCGGTTCTCATGTTACCGTCGGTATTCTCAAAAAGAGTTGGTAAAGGAGGAATGTGAAAATGGCTAAAAAGACACAACAGACCAAATTCATTGGTCAGGTGACGAAAATACGACAAACCGATCCCCGGACGGTTATCGAATGGCCCAGGACGTTGATGCATGTCCATACCTATGGCCTGCTCTCCCCGTTTTTTAAGGGTCTGACCGAAGGAAAATTGATGGCCACCTTTTGCCCGAATAAAAAATGTTCGGAAAATCGTCTTTGGATCCCCCCCCGGGCCCATTGCCCGGACTGCTATACGGAAATGAAATGGAAGACTCTTCGTAATCCGGTTATTGGGGAGGTTTATGCCTACACCGAAGTTGTATATGCCGGAATCGGAATAGAACTTTCCACCCCCTACTGGCAGATCGACGTTCAGATCCCCGGACTGGCTACTGTTCCCAAAAGCTATCTATTGTATGGTAAGCCCTTTATAGGGATGAAAGTCAAAGCAGAATTCCGGACGAAAAAACCTACCAATACGGTACTGGACTATTATTGGGTCCCGGTGGAATAGTGTTGACGGCTGTCCCCGGATAGAGGGGAATTTGTTTTTTAAGGTGTTATAAACTCAGGTCAGCCCGGGAAGGATTCGATCTTTCCCGGGCTGACCATTATCTAAAAAGAACTTGGGTGCTGACCAGCCTCCCACCTCAATTCCTCCTGGATTCCATATTACTGCCGGGGACTCGAAACCATTTCAACGTTGCCAGAATCTTCCTCTAGGTATATAATAACACCTATCTTTTTAAGGGCACTATTTACCTTTATGTGGGCACCCTTGGCTGAACTCCAGGGTTTAGCAGGTAGTGGCGTAACTGGTAATGAAAGATAATCCTCCCCATGATGCCGGATGATCAGTTAATTAGTTCTCATCCGGAAATGATCTTTCCGGATGAGAACATACCGTGGTCGATTTGTCTCCATGGCCAGAAACCCTTTGAAAAAGGGGTTTCTGGCCAGAGCTTCGAGTCAGAATCCAGGTGTTTCCATCCGGAAATTT
>JAZDOU010000320.1:0-4100 GCA_043798385.1 Pseudomonadota bacterium | reverse complement strand
CTTTCTTGGGATGACCCTCAAGCGCAGCGGTTCATTGAATGGAAAAGGATTTTTCGTGTTTAAAAGTATTTTACTAACAATTTGTTTAGGTCTTCTTATTATTCCCACCTTGTTACATTCTCAAGGAGATTATCTTCTGGGTCCTGAGGATGTGATCGAGATCATTGTTTGGGGCCATGATGATCTTAGAAGGGTTATCCCGGTTTCTTTGGAAGAGACCATCACCTTTCCCATGATAGGCGAGATACGGGCCGCAGGTAAGACTACCCAGCAACTGGAAAAGGAGTTGGCTGAAAAATTAGGGGAAGGATTTCTGGTTAATCCTCAGATAACAGTGACGGTTAGGGAATATAAAAGTCAAAAGGTCTTTGTTATGGGACAGGTGGAAAACCCCGGTACTTATCCTATTAGTAAAGAAAACAATCTACTGTTTATATTATCAAAGGCTGGGGGACCGGCCGTACTTCCTGAAAAAGCGGCTGGTGACGAAGTAATTATTGTTCGTCCCAAGAATCCTACAGGGAAAGGCATGACATTAGAAGAAGCCGAAGCTTCCCAGGCAAGAATAATAACAATCAATCTCAAGGCTCTTTTGGCTGGTGATCCAAAACAGAATGTAATCATTCGGAATGGAGATTCCATAATCATCCCTCAAAAACCTTTCTTTTTTGTCACCGGAGAAGTTCAAAAGCCGGGGAAATATAATCTTGAGAAAAGGACGACTGTGCTCATGGGCATCAGTATGGCCGGGGGGGAGACCAAAAAGGCCGCTCCCAACCGCACCAAAATCGTCCGGGAAGTGGAAGGGAAAAATACCGAGATCCGGGTCAAAATGGAAGATTTGATCCAGCCCGGGGATACGATTATCGTACCGGAGAGTTTTTTTTAAAAACCGATAGAGGATCGCTTCGCTTAAGGAGCACTTCGTTTGAGGGAAGAGGCTAAAAAATAGGATAAAAGACCGCTCCGCCTGAGGAGCATCCGCCTTCGGCGGATTTGAGGGAAGAGGCAAAAACATTGTCGGATTTTATATTCCCTTTCGAAAAACTTGAGGTTTGGCATTTAGCGAAGAATCTGGCAGAATATGTACTCGAGTTGCTTGAAAAAATTCCAGTTTATAAACATATGCGATTAGTCGGCCAAATGGAGGCAGCAGTAGCTTCTCCGGCCCAAAATATCGCAGAAGGGAAAGGCCGCCAATACAAAAAAGAATTCATCCAATTTCTATATATTGCAGAAGGGTCTATCTTTGAAGTAGTCACCTTGAATGAAATTTTTAAGGGAAAAAGACTTTTTACTGATGAAGAATCAAAAGAGATTCGAAAAAGATGTGAAGAAATCGACCGCAAACTGAATGGGTTGATTAATGCACTCAAAGGTAAAAAACCCACAAAGTAGGTAAACAAAGTTGTGTCCATAGCCTCTAACCTCAAGCAGTGGCGCTCCTCAGTAATCCCGTCAACGGCTTTATAATTTCTGCCTCAAGTCCCGTTCGACGGGACGCTCCTCAAGCGTAGCGATCCTCAAGCGTAGCGATCCTTGAGCGAAGCGATCCTTGAGCGAAGCGATCCTCTAACTAAAAAGGAATTTTTTTATGGAAAATTTCCAAACCCCAGAGAACCGGGAAATAAATCTTCGAGATTACTGGCACATCCTCCTTAAACGCCGCTGGATTGTTATCACTTTCTTTTTGGTTCTGGTCACAACAGTGGCCATTCAATCTCTGACCATGACCCCTGTTTATCGGGCTACGGCCCAGATCCTCATCGAGAAATCCACGCCCGCCCTTCTTTCCGGTCAGGAAATTGTGGCCATTGACACCTCCGGTCAGGATTTTTATCAGACCCAATACCAGATCCTCGAATCCCGATCCCTGGCCCGTGAAGTCATCAAACGTCTCAACCTCATAACCCACCCGGAATTCAAACCCCTGGTGAAAAAAGAGGATAACCCTTCTCCTGGGGTCTCTCTCCAAGTCGTACCCGGTCTCGTTCAGACCGATGATTCCGATCTGGTAAATAAGTTTCTTGGTAACCTCAAGATAGAGCCCATCCGCAACAGCCGCCTGGTTAAGGTTAATTTTGAATCCACCGATCCCCAACTGGCCGCCAAGGCAGCCAATGCCCTCTCTCGGGCTTATATTGACTGGGGTCTGGGCCTTAGGCTCCAGACCCAGCAAGACGCCGCCACCTTCCTTGATGAACAAGTCAAAGAGTCCAAGAACAAGCTCGAGTCTACTCAGCAGGCCCTTCAGCAGTATCGTGAAAAGTATGGAGTGGCGGCTCTTGGAATTCAAGGCTCGAAAGTGGCTCAAGGGGCTGAAGACATCAGCCGCCAGAAGCTGGCACAGGTAAATACCCAGTTAGTGGATGCCACCAATAAACGCATTGGAATAGAAATAAGATACAAAAAGGCCAGAGAACTGCTCAAAAATCCCGAAGATGCTGAGTCCATCCCTGAGGCCGTAAGCGACCTGGTCATTATGGATATCAAGAATCAAGAAGTGAAACTCCTCCGTGAGAAGACGGAAAAGGCCGAGAAGTTCGGTCCTAAACACCCCACCATGATCGGCATCAACCAGGAAATCGAAAACCTTCGCAGGAATAAATTCCAGGAAATCAAGACGATAGTCGAGTCCTTGAAGAGCCAGTACGAGTCTGCTTTGGCCCAGGAAGCGTCTCTCAAGGCCGCTATGGGCCAGAGTCAGGCCGAGACCATCAGTCGGGACCGGGTAGCCATCCAATATCAGGTCCTTCAGCAGGAGGTGGAAACCAATCGGGGCCTCTATGATATGCTTCTTAAGCGCCTTAAAGAAACCAATATCAGTGAGGAAAACCGGACAGTGAATATCCATATCGTGGATCCGGCTGAAATCCCCAAGATCCCAGCCAAGCCCCGTATTAGGCTGAACCTCATCCTGGCTGCCCTGGTTGGTCTGGTTATGGGCGTAGGACTGGCCTTTTTTATGGAATACCTGGATAACACGATAAAATCCCCTGTCGATCTCGAGCAGTATTTCAATCTGCCCTACCTGGGCCCGGTCCCCAGTTTCGAGGTCTCTAACCTACAGCTGGCCCAGCCGGAATTGATTGTTCTCAATGATCCCAGGTCCTCCTCCAGTGAGGCCTATCGGGGCCTGCGCACCAGTATTCTTTTCTCTACTCCGGGCCATTCTCCCCGCTCCTTCCTGATTACCAGTGCCGGACCCAAAGAGGGGAAGACCATCACTTGTGCCAATATGGCCGTCACCATGGCCCAAGCCGGCCAGAAGGTTCTGCTCATGGATTGCGATATGCGCAGACCTCGTCTCCATAAGATATTTAACTGTGAAAAAGATCGGGGCATCTCCCATGTCCTCATAGGGGAAGTAGACTGGCGGAGATTAAAGATCTCCACCAACATCCCCAATTTGGATCTCCTTCCTTCAGGCCCGATTCCTCCCAATCCAGCCGAACTTCTGGGTTCGGATCGCATGAAGGCCTTGCTTGCGGAAGTAACTAAAGAATACGACCGGGTCATTATTGATTCCCCTCCTGTTGTGGCCGTCACTGATTCCATACTCCTGTCCCGCTTTGTCGAAGGGGTGGTCGTTGTTATTCAGACCGGGGTAACGACCCGGGATGTGCTGTCCAACTCCATCCGCCAGCTCAAAGATGTCCAGGCCCATATCCTGGGAGTAGTCTTAAACGCCGTCAACATCGGGAAAGACAGCTATTACTACTATCAGTATTATTACTATTATTACGGTGAGGGCGGAGAACAGAAAAAGAAGAAACATGCCCGCCGGAAATCGAAGGGGGCGGATACCGGCACGTAAAGAGGCCCAAAGATAAATGCTCCAAAGTCCCTCGGCAGGATCCAGGGAGAAATCAGGAGCGTCAACCCGGGGAATGGTTAACTTCGACTATGATAGCCAGGCGGAAAAAGGTTTGGTTGCAATGAGGCAAGGTCATTAAGCGGGGCATTAAAAATCAAATTCTAACTGAGTTGGGCTCTTTTCCGTATGTCTATGGTATTTAATATATTGGTAATCGCCAATTCAAACACATGTCGACGCTGTGTAGTAAGTAGGTGCATTTAATAATTACATCGGCTAAAAA
>JAZDOU010000296.1:0-9966 GCA_043798385.1 Pseudomonadota bacterium | reverse complement strand
AGAGGAAACTAAAGGCCCCCAGGATCTGGAGGTTTCGTTGAAAGGCAATGAATTCGTAATGCGCTTGAAAGGTTTTTGGATTTAGAGGGACCAAGGCAGACAATTCTTTCAGGTAAAAGGCCAGCAGATCCTGTTGGATTTCCTCGGGCAGGTTCACATAAGGATCGATCAATAGAGAGGCCAGGTCATATTGGGGCGGTCCCAACCGGGCGGCCTGAAAATCGATCAGACCGATCCCACCGGACCAAATCATAATATTGCGAGATTGAAAATCCCGGTAAAGAAACCAGCGGTTCTTTTCCTGGTCGACCGCCAGGGCCAGATCCTTCAATTCTTTTTCAACCGTTGAGGGTATTTTTTTCCACTTTAAATACCCTTTCAGAAAAGCCTCGATAAAGTATCGGGATTCGCGCTTCCAGGAGAATCGGCCGTCGTACACCGGGGTATCATAGCAGTACCGGGAATCGAAATCCCGGGCCCCGTCAATTTGAATTTTTAAAAGCATCTTCAGAATGGTTTCATAGACTTTTTTGACCTGTCGCGGATCTTTTGAATTTTTTATGATGGATTCCAGGGAAAAATCACCAAAATCCTGCATCAGGAACAGGCCCCTTTTGGGATCGAAGGCCTGGATATGAGGAGTGGGAAGCCCCTTTTTCTTTAAGTGCCCGGCGATATAAAAAAAGGAGTCATTTTCCGAGGGAATCCCCTTTCGTCCTCCGGGGTGAGAGACCACAATCAAAGTCTTCCCTCCGGCCGACAGTCGGTAGACCTTTCGATCCGAACCATCTCCTTTCAGGGCCTTGAGGCGCAGGCGACCGGAATAGCCGATGGGTTTTGAAAGGACCTGGTCTAAGAAGTGAGTTAAGATTCTCATAGTAAATTCTCGTCCCCCGGGGAAGGACCACGAAAGATCAAAATCGGTTCTTCCGAACCTTAAACCTTGGACCTTGAACCGTTATTTATTTATTAAAATTTCTTCTTGAATGTTTCGTGAGACATGAACTCTACTTCCCACAATCGATTCAGAGACCGATACCCCCGGTTCCACCACAGCATCTTCCCAAAGCACCGAATTATGAATTCGGGATTCGGACTTAAGCAGACATCCTTTCCCGATGCAGGCCCAGCCTGAGAATTTCACTCCTTTTTCAATAACGGCCTCGGGGTGTATGACCATTTCCCCCAACCCCCCTTTGATGAAGGGGGTAAAGGAGGAGGGTGTGGCCAGCAATTCTTCATGGATCTTCAAATAGGATTTGGGCGTTCCGATATCCCGCCAATAATGGCCCTGACTGGTATAAGCCCTTACCGGGAGTCCCTCTGCAATCATTTGTTGATAAACCGGGATGATCTCATAGCTGCCCCCAGAAGGAAGAAAATCAAAAATCCTCCGGTCGAGGATATGTATCCCGGTAAAGGCCAATCCTTTCCCTTTCTCCAATCGGAAATCACGGATTCGTCCGTCCGGGTCCACTGAAAGTTGGTTGAATTCCGGATAATCGTGCAGAATCAAAGTGACCGGGCCTTGGTGGTTGTGGTGAAAATCGACGGCCGGCTGCAGATCGATGTCGGTGACGATATCTCCATTGATGACTAAAAAGGTTCTCTCTTTCCAGAAACCCCGGGTTTGGCCGATCCCTCCGCCTGTTCCCAGTATTTTTGGTTCCAGACAGGTTTGTATGTCAAAAGACCGGCTTCTCTTTTGGGTGTGAACAAAGTCCTCTATCTGAGCGGCCAGGTGATGCATATTGAGGATCATTCTCCGGACAGAAAAACGACTCAGGTAGTCAAAAGTGATCCGGAGCAGGGGGTGATTAAGGATTGGGAAAAGAGGCTTGGGCCTGCAGTGGGTCAAGGGCAGGAGGCGGGTTCCTGCCCCGGCTGCCAAAATCATGGCTTCCATTATGGTGCTGAAAGCTGAAAGCTGAAAGCTGAAAGGATAAAAACAAAAAGGAAATCATCGTTCAAAGAAAAGGGTGTCCCTTTGAGCTTTGAGCTCCGAGCTTTGAGCTTTGAGTTATATTCCCAGATAGGCTTCTCTGACATGGGGATTGTTGAGTAGTTCCGTCCCGGTTCCGTCCAGAACAATCCGGCCGTTTTCCAACACATAGGCCCGGTGACAGATAGATAAGGTGTGTTTGACGTTTTGTTCCACTAACAGAACGGTTACCCCTTCTTGGTTAATGCGTTGGACGATTTGGAAGATCTCTTGAACCAAAATAGGGGCCAAACCGAGAGAGGGCTCATCTAAAAGAAGAATTTCCGGCAAGGCCATCAAGCCACGACCGATGGCACACATCTGTTGTTCCCCTCCGCTTAGCGTTCGGGCATATTGTTTGCGCCGTTCCTCCAACTTGGGGAAAAGTTGGTAGATCTCTTTTAGGGTCTGGTATCGTTTGGCCTTGGCTTTAGGGGCCATGGAGCCCATGATCAAGTTTTCTTCGACCGACATTTCAGGGAAAAGACGGCGTCCTTCCGGGACATGGGCGATGCCCTGCTCTATGGTTTTATGCTCCGGAATTTGGTCCAACCGTATCCCGTCAAATTCGATGAACCCTTTGTCGGGGCGGAGAAGCCCGGAAATTGTGCGTAAGGTGGTTGATTTCCCAGCCCCGTTAGCACCGATCAGAACCAGTATTTCTTTTTCCCGGACCTCAAAAGAGACCTCCCATAAGACCTGGACATCTCCATATGAGACATCAATATTATTGACCTTGAGCATATTCTTCTCCCAGATAAGCCTCGATCACCTGTGGATTCCTGGAAACCTCTTCCGGAGTCCCCTCGGTGATGGGTTGGCCGTGATTAATAGCCAGAATCCTTTTAGAAATGGTCATGATCACTTTCATGATGTGCTCAATGATGATGATGGTCACCCCCTGCTGGTTGATTTTTTTGATCAGTTCGATAGCCTGATTAACCTCCTTGGGGTTCAGCCCGGCACAGGTTTCATCCAGGAGAAGGACCTTGGGTTGTGTGGCCAAGGCCCGAGTGATCTCCAGACGCTTGCGGAGCCCGATAGGCAGGCTTTTAGCGGTCTGATCCTGGAAAGATTCCAGGCCGCAGAAGGTGATCGTTTCTAAAGCCATCTTCCGGGCTTCTTTGAGGGTGTTTACCCGGCAGAAGGCCGAGGCAATGACATTGTCCAGGACGGTCATTCGGGCCAGAGGTTTGACCACCTGGAAGGTCCGGGCAATCCCGAGTTGGCAGACTTTATAGGTGCTCAGGCCGGTGATCTTCTTGCCTTTATAAAAAATGTCGCCTGAGGTCAAGGGGAAATAGTGGTTTATCAGATTGAAGATAGTGGTCTTCCCTGAGCCGTTTGGTCCGATCAGTCCGAAGATTTCCCCTTCTTCCACCCTAAAACCGACCCCGTTGACCGCAGACAAGCCTCCAAAAAATTTTACCAGATCGCGGGCTTCAAAGATGATCATGAGGCCTCCCTTGCCGCCTTCCTAAGGAAAATTTTTTTGATTTTGTTCCAGTCTCCCACAAGGCCGTTCGAGAGGAAAAGGATCGTCAGGACCACCAATATCCCAAAGGCCAGGGCATGGCCATGACTGATCCATGAAGGACCCATCCCAAAAAGGGAGGTGCGAAAGAGCTCCTGAATGACGACCATGACCAAGGCCCCGACAGCCGGCCCCCATATCGTAGCCACACCCCCGATGATCCCCACCAGGATGGCCTGTATGGAGATATCATGAAGCGAGAAGACGACCCCGGGGTCTATGAATCCCATATAGTTCATATAAAATGCCCCAACCGTTCCGGTAAAAAAGGCGCTGATAATTAAGGATATATTTTTGTAGAACGTGGCGCTGATTCCCAAGGATTCGGCGGCATCCTGATCCTCCCGGATGGAGATGAAGTAGTATCCCCATTTGGAGTTTATGACCGAATGAATGGTCCAAACACAAGCGGCGGCAATGGACAGGGCGATATAGAAGTAGGGGAGCTTGCTGGAAAAGGTTTGAATAATCATTATACCCACCATGCCTTCGGTAAAGTCCACCCAGTTGTTGGCAACGAGCCTTAATATTTCCCCGGAGGCGAGGGTGGCCAGGGCAAAGTAAGGTCCCCTTAAACGGAAACAGAGGTAGCCGATAAGGATACCGAGGATAACGGCCGACCATCCTCCGAAGAGCATTCCCCACCAAGGGGAAAGTCCCAATTTCGTGTTAAGGATGCCGGCGGTATAGGCGCCTATCCCGAAAAAGGCGGCATGTCCGAAGGAGACTTGACCAGTATATCCGGCTAACAGATTCCAGGAAGAACCGATGATCACCCACATGAGAATCAAGATCATGAGATGTTGATAATACTCCTGCCGGACGATCAAGGGCAATACGCCGGCCAGGATGAGGATGAAGATGCCAAGCCGACCTTGTTTAGGATTTTTCATGGTAAAATCTCCTTATCAACAGACGCCTTTATGATGGGGATCTCCGGGAACTATATTTGGGTCACCCGTTTAAGCCCCCCGGGAAGAAAGATCAACACCAAGAGAAAAATGACCATGCCCACGGCATCTTTATACCCCATGGAGATAAAGGTTGCCCCGAGCGACTCATATACACCGAGCGTCAGTCCACCCAAGATGGCCCCTACCGTACTGCCCATTCCCCCTAGAATGGTTATTACGAAGGCTTTCAGGGTGAAAGGGCCGCCGATATCCGGGAAAAGATAATAGACCGGCAGGAGAAGAGAACCGGCGGCGGCATCCAAAGCTGAACCGAGGGCATAAGTCATGAAAGTGATTCTACGTTGAGGGATACCCATCAGCACAGCCGCATCCTTATCCTGGGCGGTGGCCCGGATGGAACGTCCGATATCGGTTTTCATCAGGAAGAAAAAAAGACCTATGGTGAGCAGGATAGCTATAAAGAAAGCAATGGTTAGAGGGTAGTTGAAAGAAATTCCTCCCAGATAGATGGCCTTATTGGCATAGCCGGTGCGAACGGATTGATAATTAGAAGAAAAAATAAACCGAGCTATTTCGGTCAGACAAAGACCGATGCCGACAGTCATGAGAACCTGATTTTCCGGCAGGATGGACTCTTTTCCGATCAAGGGATCTAAAAGGTATTTGCCGATAAAAAAGGCCAGGATAAACAAGGCCGGCATCGTCACCAAGATGGACAGATAAGGATCCATATTGAGGTATTTAAAGCAGACAAAGGTAATGTACATGGAGGTCATCAGGATCTGACCGTGGGCCAGGTTGATGATACCCATAACCCCCATGATCAGGGTCATCCCTATCCCTATAAGGGCATAAAGTCCGCCGATCAGCACCCCTATGACAATGGTTTGGGTCATCTGGAACAAATCGCCTGCCCCCATCACCCCCACGATCATGCCGACACCTACCAGCAAATAGGGGACACCGATGAGGACTACGGCTGCGACCAACAGGATCCGGAAGAGAATGGCCATTGATCCACCTCTAAATTAAATTTTGGAAGTTATAAATCCAGGCATTACTTATTGAGCATTTGATACCAAAATAGGGTTCAAGGATTCCAGTTAATTTTCATCTTTCGTGGTGCTCCAAGGGGCATGTGGGCTTAATTCGGTTCCTGATATCCGAATTCGGGATTCCGATTTGAAATTTTTTTTGCGGGCAGGCGCTGTATACCGCCTGCCCGCAAAAAAATTAGCGTTCTTTCCAGGATTTATGGGGGTAACTATATTTGGTTGTGGCAAATTCTTTAGGCCAGACACACTCCAATTTACCCTTGTTCCATTGAACTAAATACGTGGCGAGTTTGTTCTGGTTGGTCTTTTTGCCGTAGGAGATAAATTTGACACGTCCGAAGGCAGTCATTAGGTCGGTTGCAGCCAGGGCCTGACGGATGTCTTCATGCGAGAAAGACTTAGCCCTCTTCAGTACATCCGCAATCACATACATGGCCGCATACGCTTCGGCCCCATGGTATTCCGTGTCTTTACCATAGATTTTTTTGAAATTCTTGAAATAATCCAAGGCCCCGGGAAAGGGAAGAGTCGGTACCCATAACGTGGCTGAAAAAACCCCATCCGTGGCCTTGCCGGCATTTTGATAGAATTCCGGCAGGGTAAAGCCGGCAGCTCCCCCGACAAATAGTTTGGGATTGATATCCAATTCCATGGCCTGTCGCATGAGCAAAGAAGCATCCATGATGTAAGAAATCATATAAACGAGATCGGGCTTCGCATTTTTAACTTTAATTAATAGGGGTTTAAAATCTACGGCGCCTTTTTCATATCCTTCTTTGAGAGCCACCTGTATCCCTAACTCTTTACAGGATTTTTCAAACTCCCTGGAGCCGCTGGTGCCGAACAAGGAATTTTCAAAAAGGATGGCTGCTGTCTTGGGTTTGGCCACCTCTTTTAAAAACGTTTCTGCGGCCTCGGAATATTCACTGACCGGGGGATTGAGCCGAAAGACAAAATTCCAACCCTGTTCGGTGATAATATCGGCGGACCCGGTATTAATAAGAAAAGGCATTTTGTTTTGCTGAGCCACCCCGGCAATAGCGCGGGTTTCGGAACTGCCGTACCCGCCTCCTAACATGACCACCTTGTCTTTGGAGATGAGTTTTTCTGCGGCAGCCCGGGCTATATCCGGTTTTCCGGTGTCGTCCTCAAATAATAATTCGATTTTAGCTCCCTTGATCCCACCAGCCTTTTGAATTTCATTAAAGGCCATGATAAAGGAATTTTTCTCAATTTCACCAAAGGCCGCCTGCCCCCCCGTAAGGGGAAGAATAATCCCCACTTTGATGGCGTCGGCCGACTGGACTGGACTCGGGACCATTAAGGTTCCTGCTAACAGCAAAACCAGACACAGACCCAAAACCCATTTCATGCTCTTCATAAAATACCTCCTTTGTAGGACCGTCACTAAAATTCTTAATAATAATTTTGACTATAAACAGTAACTTAGTAGACAGATGGATGTCAAGAAAAATTATTTTTTCCGGGATGGTTTTTCCAACCAGGCCGGCCTTTCTTTTGACGGCCGGCGAACTAAATCGTTCTCATCCGGAAAAGGTCTTCCCGGATGAGAACATACAGCTGCCGGCAATCCACTATGGCCAGAAACCCTTTAAAAAAGGGTTTCTGGCGAGAGGTTTATGCCGGTCCCCGAATGGGGACCTTAGTGTAGGTCGATAAAATCGACCGGCCGAAATCCAGGTGTTTTCATCCGGAAATTCAAATTTCCGGATGGAAACTAAATCTCTTGACTTTTGTTGACTTAGTAAGGTATTTAAACCATCATTTGTCAGGCTTGGGAAAGGAACAGGCATGGAAAAAAATCTTGAAAAAACCAGAACGATTGGTCTGGTAGCCCACAGCGGGGCGGGCAAAACCTCTCTTGGAGAAGCCATCTTATTTACCACCAAGACCATCGATCGACTGGGGCGGGTGGATGACGGCACCTCGGTCCTGGATTTTGAACCGGAGGAACTAAAACGCCATCTGACCATCAATACCTCTTTCCATCATTACGACTGGAAGAAACACCAGGTTTTTTTGGCCGATACCCCTGGGGACGAAAACTTTATTGCCGATACCTTTGCCTGTCTTCAGGTCCTGGATGGCCTGGTAGTGGTCGTCGATGCCATAGACGGGGTAAAAGTCCAGACCGAACGCATCTGGCAGGCGGCCGAACAGATCGGTCTTCCCTGTCTTATTTTTATTAATAAGCTGGATCGAGAACGGGCCGATTTTCAAAAAACCCTGACTTCTATCCAGACCTTGTTGAAAACCAGGGCTGTCCCGATGACCCTGCCGATCGGGGCGGGTGAGACCCTCAAGGGAGTGGTTTCCCTTCTGAATAACAAGGCCTTTGAATATTCAGGGTCCCAGGGGGAAGGGAAAGAGATCTCACCTCCTCCTGAAATGGCGGAGGAGATCCAGTCCTATCGCGACAATCTGATTGAACACCTGGCTGAGGCCGATGATGCCCTGATTGAAAAATTTCTGGATGGGCAGCAACTGTCCCCGGAAGAGCTGGCCCAGGGATTGCGAAAAGGGGTCTTGCAGCGATCCTTTACCCCGGTTTTCTGTGGATCGGCCTTGAAGAATATTGGAATCGATTTCCTTTTGGAGGCCATCAATGCCGCCTTGCCTTCTCCTTTGGATCGGAGTTCTCAAAAAGGTCAGGATCCTAAAACCAAAGAAGAAAAGGTCAAAGAACCTTCGGTTGAGGCCCCTTTTTCGGCCCTGGCCTTTAAGACCCTGGCCGATCCCTATGCCGGCCGGCTGACCATTTTTCGGATTTACTCAGGGCAGATTACGGCTGATTCCGGTTTTTTTAATGTCAACAAAGGAGTTCGGGAACGGTTCGGGCAATTGTTTGCCCTGGAAGGAAAGGCCCAGAAGCCGATCCCGGCCGGCTATTCCGGAAATATCCTGGCCGTTGCTAAATTGAAAGAAACCGTGACCGGGGACACCTTGACAGACGAGAAAGACCCGGTCCTCTTTCCCTTTACCCCCCCTTCTTCCCAGGTGATCTCTTATGCCATCGAGGCCAAAAATAAGGGGGAGGAAGACAAGGTCTTTTCCTCTCTGAGTCGTCTGATGGAGGAAGACCCGACTTTGAGACTGGATCGGGATTCCCAGACCAAAGAGATTATTCTTTCAGGCATGGGGCAGGTCCATATCGAAACGACCGTTGAAAAATTGAAAAGGAAATTCGGGGTGGAAGTGAACTTGAAGCCCCCTAAGATCCCTTATCTCGAAACCATCCGCCAATCGGCCAAGGGAATTGTCTATCGGCACAAGAAACAGACCGGGGGCCGGGGACAATTCGCTGAGGTTCACATCGATATTTTTCCGCTGGAGCGAGGCAAGGGCTTTGAATTTCAGGATGCCCTGGTGGGTATGAACGTCCCAAGAAACTTTGTTCCAGCCGTAGAAAAAGGTATTACCGAGGCCTTGCAAAACGGCGTCTTGGCCGGGTATCCGGTGGTTGATTTTAAGGTTCGCTTTTACGATGGAAAGTCCCACGAGGTGGATTCTTCTGAAATGGCTTTCAAAATCGCCGCTTCCATGGCCTTTAAAAAAGCAGTTCAGCAGGCTCAGCCTATCTTATTAGAACCGATTGTCAAGGTCGCCGTGACCGTGCCGGACGATAATATGGGAGATGTCATCGGGGATTTGAACAGCCGCCGCGGCAAGGTGCTGGGGGTGGATTCCAAGGGGAATTATCAGGTTATTCAGGCTCATGTCCCCATGGCTGAAGTGGCAAAATATGCCCCGGATCTGACGGCCATGACCCAGGGACGGGGTTCTTTCGTATCCGAGTTTTCTCATTATGAAGAAATTCCGGCCTACATGAGCGAAAAGCTGACCCAAGAGGCCAAGGCGGCGCTGGAAGAATAAGGCTGATGCTGGATTCTGGATACTGGATACGAGATAAAATCAAAGAGCGATACTGGATTCTGGATAAAATCTAATATCCAGCATCCAGCATCAAGTATCCAGCATCGGGATTCAAACGATGATCCAAACCGGCATTCTAACCATTAGTGACAAGGGGGCACAGGGGTTGCGTCCTGATCAAGGGGGACCCAAGATCCGGTCATTGCTTCCTGTCGATCTCTTTCAGATTCAAACTACTGCCGTGGTCCCCGATGAAATCCCCGCGATTGTGGAACAATTGGTAGCCTGGACCGACCAAAAAAAATTGGATCTAATCTTTACCACCGGTGGAACAGGGGTAAGCCCCAGGGACATCACCCCGGAGGCCACTGGTCGGGTGATCGAACGTGAGGTCCCCGGTATGGCCGAGGCCATGCGGCTGGAGGGGCTCAAACATACCCCTCTGTCTCAACTTTCCCGGGCCAAAGTCGGGATCCGAGGGGAGACCTTGATCGTCAATCTTCCCGGCAGCCTCAAGGCTATCGAAGAGATGCTGCCGGTCCTCTTGCCGGCCCTTCCCCATGCCATAGAAAAGATCAAAGGGGATCC
>JAZDOU010000276.1:0-3733 GCA_043798385.1 Pseudomonadota bacterium | reverse complement strand
GGGACTGTTTATAACGCTCCTATTAGAAACTGGTCTTACAACATAAACCTGGCTAAACTGCCTCCTGGAACCCCTCGAATTAGATATACTGAAAAAATCATCTGGAATAAATCGTAAACTGGCGGTGGTAAGTTAATTGACCTCCAGTTAAGCCGGGGGTTTACTTGTTGGTTTATGATAGAATTCAATACTCTCAGAAAGGAGATTGAAAAAATTAATTACACTCTTTCGATAGGGACTTCACTAAGCATTACTGAGATGATCTTTATTTCTTTTCTTCTTCTTTAGTAAGTGCCTCCCTGGCAATCTCATTCAAATGCTTCAGGCGGGACTCGATCAGGAAATTGAGGCTGTATTTCGGATAAGTGCCGTCCTTTTTCTTTTTACCGGCTTTTTTAGCGGTTAATAATTCCAGACCCTGTTCGACCTGGGTTATAGGAAAAACATGGAAGCGGCCTTCACGGACGGCCTCGACGACCTTTTGCTTGAGCATCAGGTCCTTGACATTGGCTTCCGGAATAATAACCCCTTGTTTGCCGGTCAATCCTTTGGCTTGACAGACCTCAAAGAACCCTTCGATTTTTTCATTGACGCCGCCAATGGGTTGAATCTCCCCTTTCTGACTGATCGAACCGGTGACCGCTATCCCCTGAGAAAGGGGGACCTGGGCCAGAGAGGACAGCAGGGCCAGCAGTTCGGCACCCGAGGCGCTGTCTCCATCCACCAGGCCGTAACTCTGTTCGAAGGCCAGGCTGGCCGATAGACTCAGGGGCTTATCCAAGGCATATTTCCCTTTTAAATAGCCGTTTAAAATCAACACCCCTTTGGTATGGAGGTTTCCACTCAATTTGGATTCCCGGTCAATATCCACCACGCCTTCTTTGCCCAAAGAAGTAGTGGCCGTTATGCGCGAGGGGCGCCCGAAGTTATAATCCCCCAACTGATACACGGAAAGCCCATTGACCTGTCCGATCCGGCTTCCATCCGTATCGATCTTGATATCACCCAGGGCGATCATCTCCTGGAGTTTTTCTTCGTACAGATTGGCTCGGAAGATCTTTTCTTCTATGGCCTTTTCGACATGTTCAGCCATAATCGCAGGACTTTGGACCTGGGTCGCCCAATAGGCGGCTTCCTGGATCAGGTCATCTATTTCAGCCAGTTTCAAGGAAAGTTTAAAATTTCGACCAACCAGTCCGGCACTGTATTCAATCAATCGGGCCGCCCCGCTTTTATGGATGGGCGGCAGTTTCCTTTCCCGGCAACAGCGGGCCATATAAAGAAGAGTGCCTTTTAAAGAACCCTCCTGCCACTCCATCTGATCGTCTAATTGGGCCTTGACCTTGAACATCTTGGGAAAATCCTGGTCCAGATCATACAGGAGGTGGTAGATATAAGGCTCCCCGATTAATAGAATCTTGACCTGGAGGGGAATAGGTTCCGGTTTCAAGGTCTTGGTGCTGATCATCCCCAGTTGTTCCCCTAAATCCTCTACCAGGATTTGTTTGGTTTTCAGGGCCCGCTTGAGACCCTCATAGGAAAAAACCCAGCGCAGGAGGTCCATAATCTTTATGATCAGAAACCCTCCGTTGGCCCGATGTAAAGAGCCCGGCCGGATCATGGTAAAATCGGTAAAAAATGCCCCAAACTGGGCCTTCTTTTCAATGGTTCCAAAAAGATTGGGGTAGGTCGGATTGGTTTCGAAGATGACCGGGGCCCCTTTAGTCTCGCTGTGATCGATCAGGACATTGACCTCGTACCGGGTGAAGGAGGGTTCCATGGAGGCAATCGGGAAGGGTCCGGCGGCCACTGGTTTGGCTTTGAAATCGTCCAGGTTCAAAATAATATCATCTTTGATATCCTTTAAATATTTAAGCACCTGAGGAAATTTTTCATATTTTTCCTGAAGCTCTTCTATTAAATGGCCGACCGCATACAAAGCCACCCTTTTATCCAGATCCTTGGTTTTTTTCCTCAGTTCTTTCTCTCTGGTCTTGATGACCCGAACCACCTGATTCATTTCCTCCTGGAGGTGTTCGCTTTTTTCCCGAAGCTGTTTCTTGGTCTCTTCATCCAGGGATTTCAAGGTCTCTTCATCCATGGGCTGGCCGTCCTTGGCCGGCATAATAACCATGCCCACCTGGCTGACATTTAATATGAACCCTTCGGTCAGGACCTTTTCTTCCAGGGAGGAGAGGTTCTCGGTTCTTTCGAAATTAAATTGTTTCAGCAGTTCCTCTCTCCTTTGGGCATAATCCTCACTTTCAAAAACTTCCTGGATATCGACCCGTACTTCGCTGATTAGTTCGGCGATATCTTTCTTTAATTCTTTCCCTTTGCCGCCGGGTAAGGCCAGGGCCCTGGGACTGTCGGGTTGTTTAAAATTATTGATATAACACCAGTCCGTGGGAGGCTCTTTGTCCATGGCAATTTCTTCCACCAGGGTCCGGGCGATATAGGTCATCCCGCTTTTGGGCGGTCCGGCCACATAAATATTATAATCCAGCCCGCCCATCCCTATGCCGAACAGGATGGCCCGGACGGCCCGCTCCTGGGCAATCACCTTGTCAGGACCAATGGGTAGATCGTCGGTGGTCTCAATCCCTAATATTTCCGGATCACAGGTCCTTCGAAGTTCATCCGAGGTCAACTCTCTGAAATCGTTTTTCATCAATATCCTCCCGGGAAATTCTATTTTCTAACCAAGCCGTCATGCCACGATAGTGGCGTGACACAACCATACGGTCGGCTATGCCGACCTAAAAGGAGGCTTCCTGTCCGACTCCCTTCGGGAGTCTCCCCAAAAGATCGGCATAGCCGATCGGCCGGAAGCCGGGACATGAAAATAAGACCGAGGACCGGTGGACCCCAGGTTCTATTTTCGAACTAAATCGTCTTCTCTCTTAGCACAGGTTCATTTTAGTTTTCAAGGGATTATTATTGTAAGCGGAGGGGATTACTTTGGGGGATACAAATCCGTTCTGATTTAATTGAATTTCTGCTAAAAGCGGATCGAATGGACTTTTGGTTGGCCTAAAAAAAAACAGGTGAAACTGGGAATCCCAATTTCACCTGTTTTTGTCTATTCAGAAGATAAATTATTTCTTTTCTTCTTTTTTAGCCGGCTTTTCTTCTTTTTTGGCTGGCTCTTCTTTTTTAGCAGCCTCTTCTTTCTTGGCTTTCTTGGCCTTCTTTACCTTCTTAACGGCTTTCTTTTCGGCCTTCTCTTCAACCTTAGCTGGTTCAGTCTTAGCCGGCTCAGTAGCAGCAGGTTTATCCATTTTCTTTTCTTCTTTTTTAGGATCAGCCGCCATGGCGAAAGACACGGTCATAGCGAAAACCAAAGCCATAGTCAAAACGATCAATTTCTTCATAGATACTCACCTCCTTCATTATGATTTTTATACAAAAGGCTTATAAGCCGTCCTGTAACATCGTCTTGCTTTTATATGAAGCATTTATTGTGCCAAAAACTTTTTATTAACTATTTCCTGGGGTTACTTTTTCAAACCCATCAACTAACAGCTTTCTTTTCCAAAATTTACAATTTTAGATTTAAAACCCTAAAAAGGATTATAAATTCTGGAATCTATTTTTTCAGGCGGCCATTAATTTTTTAATCCGTTTTAAATGACTCTCCAATTTTTCAATCTTTTTTTCAAGGGAGCGGATCTTCTCTTTCTCCTTGCCCACCACTTCCTGGGGCGCCTTTTGTAAAAAATCTTCGTTGGCC
>JAZDOU010000264.1:0-4237 GCA_043798385.1 Pseudomonadota bacterium | reverse complement strand
CGGACTTATGTCGCCCCCCGCGCGGGGGCGTGGATTGAAACATTACGACCACCTGAACGTGGAAAGTCTTCGGGGTCGCCCCCCGCGCGGGGGCGTGGATTGAAACAAGGATACCCTGTTGGCCTGTTATGAATTTTTGGGAGAGGCCGTTTTGAAAGTGGCACCTCTTGTCAAACACCGGAACGAGATGGTCCACCAATATTTAAAGGTGAGCTGGCAAAATATCGTTACGGTTAAAAACAAACTGCCTGAGATAAGAGAGTTCGTGGAAAAAGCCGGAAGTCTGTTGAAGAATCAATAGGCTCAGGACAACCATTCCCAAAATAGCCGGGGGCTTAGCCGGGGAGTTATCCCTTTATCCGGCCAAAAAGGGACTTGTATTTATGACAGAAATCAAACTTAAGGTAAGGGATTACTTCGGCAGTAGCCTCATCGCTGAGGGGGAGAAATTTTCCTTTGGCGCGCAGGCACTCTTTCCCGTTGTGGGATAATATCCCGCTGCAATAGGCGATCCGGCCGGCATCTTTAACCATCCGGCCGATGATTTCAATCTCTTGCCCCACAGGGACCGGGGCCAGATACTTTATGGTCAGTTCCCCGGTAACATAAAAAGGATGTCCCAGGCTGAAGACCGTTGCCGCCCAGCCCATGGTTTCATCAAGCAATCCGGCCAGGACCCCTCCGTGGGCGATATCTTTGTAGCCATTTAGATGCTGGGGCAGCACGAGACGGGTCTTGACCGCCTCGTCCTGGACAAAAAACCGGGTGCGGGCCCCGCAAGGGTTTTCATCCCCGCATAAAAAACAGCCGGTGGAATGAGGAAGATAGTCAGGTTCTGTCTTGGTCACGGGTTTTCCTTCTTGAACAGACGGAGGCAAAATGTTTGCTGAGTATTATTACAGGAAAAAGGGAAAGACTGCAAGGGGGCAGGGGAAGTTTTCTGCTTGACAATCAAAAGGGAAGATCTCAGAATAATCATATCAAAAGATTAATTAAACATTCGCTTAGCCCCAGACGGACACCAATCAACACCCACCCTAAAGGAGACCAGATAATGATATCGATCATTGCCAAGATTCCAATCAAAGAAGAAAAATTGAATCAAGCCATCGAAGCCTTCAAACAATTGATGGTGGGAGTAGGGAAAGAGGAGGGCACGCTTTTTTATACCCTCAATATCTCAAAATCCGCTCCCAATACCCTGGTCATCATGGAGCGTTACAGAGACAAAGAGGCCCTGGGCATCCATTCCAACACCCCTCATTTTAAAGCCTTAATGAGCAGGGGCGCAGAATTATTTTCCGGGAAACCGGAAATAACCATTATGGACGAGCTGGCCTCGATCTGACCCGGCCGGCGTTTTTAGCGGTGAAACAAACCATGGAAAAATTTGAAAGTCTGATTGCCTCGGCCTTGAGTCTGGGAGTCTCCGATATCCACATCACCGGCGGGCACCCGGTCGTTTACCGCATCAACGGGGTCCTGAAATTTAAAGCCAATCTTAAATGGAATTACCAGGAAGTGGACACCTTAGTTGAAACCCTCCTGACCCCCGGACAATTAAATCAGCTTCGGGAACGCGATTCCCTTGATTGTGCCATGAGTCTACAAATGGCCCGCTTGAGGATCAATTTTTTTAATACCACCAGGGGGTTGAGCCTGGCCATCCGGATTCTTCCGGGGACCATTCCCACTATCGAGCAGTTGAACCTTCACCCTTCTCTGAAAGAAATCGGCAAACTCAAGTCCGGACTGATTTTGATCTGCGGGGCCACCGGAGTAGGGAAAACCACTACTATTGCCGCTATAATCGATGAAATCAACCGTAACCATGCCCACCACATCATCACACTCGAAGACCCCGTTGAGTACCGGATTGTATCCAAGAAGTCCTTCGTCGAACAGCGGGAATTGGGAACCCACATGCCCAGTTTTGAACAGGGGCTCCTGGATGTCTTAAGGGAAGACCCGGACGTGATTGTCGTCGGGGAAATCAGGGACCCGGAAACGATCAAGTTGACGCTTAATATCGCCGAATCGGGGCATCTGATCATCGCCACCCTTCACGCCAGCAGCTCCGAGGAGGCCCTGCATCGCATCTTAAACGCCTTTCACCAGGAAACGCAGGATGATATCCGTCACCGCCTGGCGTCTACGTTGGCCTGGCTGGTCATTCAAAAACTGACCTTCTTAGATAAATTCGGTTTTCGTGTTCCCCTTCTTTCCATACTCCTGGGGAACCAATCGTTGAAGGGGACGATTCGAGAAAATAAATTGCATCAGATCGAAAACCTCATTCAACTCGGGAAGAATGAAGGTATGTTTACCTTTGATCGGTATTTAAATGACTATTTAATGTATCAAAAGGGGCTGACCCCACCAATAAAATCCTTTCAGCCTTCCCTGGAAAGGACTGAAGAAATCGTTTATCAATCCTCTATCATGAAGTATTCCCGGAAATCTCCCCAACGGGTTTCGGGGGAGACGAAAGAGATTTCCGGTTCTGCTTTCCCCTCTGCCGACGAGGATCAACCGCCCGCTTTCAGCCGGAACGCTAAAACCTTAAAGGACTTTATCGAAGAGTTGGATAGAAAGTTTAAATAGTGTCCATCCGGAAACGGTCTTTTTTCGCCCTGGCGGTGTCAATCTGCAGGCTGGCTTGTGCGGCGACCCCATGGTCGCCTCCGCGCCACCCCCTGGTTGCCCAAGCGACCCCTTGATTTCCTTGCCAGGACAAAAAAATCCTCGTTTCCGAATTGGAAACTAATCAATTTTTTCTTTTTTTTCTCTTCCGGTAAATTTAACGATTATGATACTGATTTCATAAAGCAGATACAGCGGAACAGCCAGCATGATCTGGGAGACCACGTCGGGCGGGGTAATGATAGCGGAGACCACAAAAATGATCAGGATGGCAATGGGCCGGTTTTTGGCCATCATCCGGGAATTGATGATTCCGGCCCAGCCTAAAAAAAAGGCCAGGACCGGCAATTCGAAGACCAGCCCGAAACCCAACAGCAGTTTCAGACAAAAGGTAAGATATAGTTGAAGGGAAGGCAGGGCGCGGATATTTTCCGTGGAAAACCCGACCAAGAAACGAAAGCCAACCGGAAACACCACATAATAACCGAACAAGGCCCCACCCACAAATAACAGGGTGGAAATCATTACAAAAGGCAAGACGAACTTTTTCTCCTTCTGATATAATCCCGGGGCAACAAACATCCACAACTCATAAAAAATAATTGGAGAGGCCAAGACGATACCGGCAATCAGGCTGGTCTTTAAATAAATGAAAAAGGCCTCCGGCAGGGCCGTAAAGACCAGTTTGTCTCCAGGTGGCAGGACCGCGATCAGGGGTTGAACCAGCCATTCAAAAATCTGGGACGAGTAGGCATAGGCCCCTAAAAAGCCGATCCCTATGGACACGAAACAGATAATCAGTCGTTTCCTGAGTTCCGTCAGGTGAGCGGTAAAAGGCATTTTTACGTCAGGCATCGGGGGCTTTCGGGGCGGAAGGGGTCGGAGTTTCGGGGATCGGGTCGGCCTCAGTCTTTTCTTCCTGATGGTCAGGGGGCGAAGGAAGGGACTCGTAGGGTTCTATGTAATGAGAGGGATCGACCATATCTTTGAGGTCCTGCTGGACCTCTTTGAGGTCTTCCCCAAGGTTAAAATTGTCTTTCAGGTCTTCGGTTGATTTTTTAAATTCGGCCAGCCCTTTTCCAATGGAACGGGCCAACTCCGGCAGTTTTTTCGGACCCAGGACAATCAGGGCCACGGCCAGAATGACTAACAGTTCCGGCATTCCAATGCCAAACATGGATAAAACCTCCTGACAGGTAACGAGTGACGGGTAGGAAGAAACAATCTTAGTTTGATGTCAACGGGATGTCAATATTGAAAATACCCCGGCCCCCCTTCTTAAATCGGATCACTATCTGTCAAAAGGGAAGGGGGGCAATTAAAAAGACCCCGGCCCCCCTTCACTTTTGACAACGATATATCCGAACCAGGAAGGGACGAGGGGTCTTTTTTCAGGGTTGTCCACCATAAAGCCAGTGCTTCTTTGCCGGGCCAAATTTTTAATAATCTTTACGAGCAGGCCAACACAAGCGTTCCAGATAAGGTTGGGTGAATGCCCTGCATCCAATCGAGTTAACCTATTGGGCCGGTATCGGGTCGGGGATTGCCTTTTGGACAACCCTGAAAAAAGACCCCTCGACCCTTCCTGTTAAAA
>JAZDOU010000263.1:0-4609 GCA_043798385.1 Pseudomonadota bacterium | reverse complement strand
GGAAGAATTGAAACCGTCTTCCCTCCTCATCGTTGCCGGTTTATAAAAATCAATTTATTGGCTAACGGAAATGATAATCCCTGGTCGATCAATGAATTATCTGTATTCAGTCCGGAAAACCACATCGGAAATATAAGGACCGCACTTCCCAATGAAGAGGAGATTGACCACCTGTTGGCCTTTTTAAAGACTCAAAAAGTCGATTTTGTCTATACCGGTCATTGGCTTTCGGCCGTTATACGAGTTAAAAGTCAAGGGAAGATCGGTGCCGTTATTTCAAATCTGTTTTTGGGAGATAACGGTGAAAGTGATCCTGAGCCCGACAGGTTTATAGGGGCCGCTCTTACTCCAAAGGTGGGCTTGGTCGTTGAAAAAAAAGAGAACCAATCCTTAGAAAAAATATTGCAAGAGGCTGGTCACCTTTATCGCAAAAAAGAAATAGGACCCTTTATGGTCTATTATGATTTTATGAGTTCTAAAGGCCAACCCTCTCTTTCTCTTAAGGATGTAAAAGTGTCCTCTAATGCCAATACATCGGATGCGAAAAAGGCCATTGACGGTAATCTAAAAACGCGTTGGACCAGTGGAAGACCCCAGGAGCCGGGGTTATATTTTCAAATTGATTTAGGAAATATCCAATCAATCAAAGGATGCAGCCTATTAGTAAGTCAATCGGTTAATGATTACCCTCGTTCGCTCAGATTTTTATCTTCTCCGGATGGACGTTCCTGGCAGGAGATCAAGACTACAACACAGAAGGAACTGTATTGGACAGGCGAAACCCTTTTGAAAATAAGTGGAGAAAAAACCAGTTATTCCTTTCCTCCCGTTTCTCTAAGATACCTCAGGCTGCTTCAGGAAGGCCAGGACCCGGTGTATTATTGGTCTATCCATGAACTCAAATTGTTTTAGTCCCCCAAGAACATTATCGGAAGGTCATGGCGATCGGCCGAAGATCCTGGATATTTAATTCTATAAAATTTACCCCCGGACTGATGGGAAAGGGTTTTATCCTGACTCCTTCGGGGGATTTTAATCCAGGGAAATAATGGAATTTCAGGATCATCGGCCCTACCTGGTAAGGGGTAACAAGGAGTTTATTAAAATGAAACTCCACCCGGCCGGACCCCTTTAGAAAATAAGAGGGAGGACTGTTTGTCGTGTAAATCCGAAAGGCATCCAGCGCTTTGATTTCCCGAAGGAAAGGTTGACTGCTTAGAAAAGCCCCCCATTTCTGGTGCTCGGGGGCATTCAGGGCCACAATCGTGGTGATATTATACAAGGAAAGGGCCTTTTGAAAGGCCCCTGATTCGGGCAAGGGTTTGCTACGGAGAGATTTGGCCAGGGTAATATCCAAAGGATTGGCAAGATCGTAGTAAAAATCAGCAATCATGGGCCGTTTGGAAAGGAACTGCATAAAGGCGGCATGACCTCCAAAATCATGGACGATGTGGCCGGCGATAAGAATGCGGCCCACATTAGTCGTATGGCCGTTCAGCCAATTGGCCAAGGCCAAAACATGGGGTTCTGCCTTATGTATTCGTCTATTCTCTATTCGCTGGCTATAAAATAGAAGGGTACCCCCGCCCTGGAAAAGAATAAGGGTAACCAGCAGCCCGATCACCAGCTTTCCGGGGGATTTTTGGGACACCACTCGATCAAAAGCGCCCACTGCGGGAATAAGTAAAAGAAAAGAAAGAGGGACATCCATACGAAAAAGCTCATATCCTTTAAAAAAAGAATCCATTAGAGTCATCATCAATAACAGGTTGAGAATACAAACCAGGATGACCGTACGGAGGGGAGGGTTTAATAAAAATAGCCCGACAATTCCCGGGATGAGGATCAAAGGAGTTATATGCTGAAAAAAAAACAAGAAGGGGTTTATAAAAAATTCCCAGGGTTACTCTTCCTCCCAAGGAAAATGAACGGGCCGTAAAATCCTGAACGTGATAATGCTTAAAAAAGGAGTAAATCCAGGGGTAATTAAGCAGGGCCAAACTCAATAAGGCCAAAACGACAAAAAGCAGAGGTTTTCCCCGAAATTTCTTTTGAAAAAATAAAAGCAGGATCAAACCGGGGAGAATCAGAATAAACACAAAGGGCATCCACATAAGGGCCAGGGATAAAAAAGTCACCAGCAAGATCAAATGCCGCCATTTGGGTTCTTCCATTAGGAACAAGCGGACAGCAGTCAGGACAATAACCGGAAACAGGGCGGAGCTTAACACTGCGGGCATGCATCCGACTTCCATCCAGTAGGCATACTGAAGATGGGGCAAGAAGGCCATCATAACCCCCAATAGGCGGGCCAAAGGGGAAAATTGCATGAGGCCGAGACTATAATAAATCAGCCAGGGCAAACCAAAAATAAAAATAAGGGGGATGATCAGGCTATAGGCCTCGGGAAGAGAGAAAAACAATCTTAGAGGCCTGGTAATAAAAAACAGATTTAATGTGCCATGACGGATAGGTTCCCATTCCAACGCCCCGGCATTCCAGAAAGGATTGTAATTCACTATTCCTGGAAAGGCTTGTTCCAGTATGTGAAGACCATAAAGGGTATCTCCATGATCGTCATGAACAAGAATTCCGTGATTCACCCAGCGCATAAACCAGATAGCCAGGGCGAATTGAAAAATGATCAAACACATGAAGGGGATTTTGGGCCGGAGGGGCGCCATCCTGGTTTTGATGAGCCTACCCCAGCTTGTTCGTTCAAAAACCCACAGGCCACCGGTAGCTATGATTGAAAAACCAATAAGAAGAAAAGGGCTTAATAAATTTCCGGAGAAAAGAAACCCATAAAAAGAAAAAATTTTTCCATAAAAGAGGAAAGGGAAAACGATAATACTCAGGGTCAGCAATAGTATTACCGGGGAAAAGATCCGAGTTCGAAACATATTGTTCTCTACCTATCCTCTTTGTTTGGGGGGGGGTCTGTTTTTGGTATAAGGACCGCCACCCAAAGGGCCGCCAAAAGGGCCCAGATCCAGGGTAGAATTACTATAAGGACCTTTACGCCTTTGGCCCCCCAAGGCCTCAAACCTTTTACAGGATCAGGACTTAAGGCCCATTGGGGGACTCTTTCCCAGTTCTTTCCCGGGGGTTTCCAAAAGAATTGTACTATCTGAAAATCCTCCTCCAAACCTGAAGGCCGTGGAGTAAAGGAGCCTTCTATTTTTAAAGGTTCCAAATCGGAAAGATTTACCTTGACGGCCCCTTGTTCGAGGGAGTCTTCCGTAATCATATATAGTTCGTGTATAGACCAGTAATAAACCGGATCATCTTCCAACTGGGTAACGCGTAAATATCTGGCCCGGACAGACTCAAACCAGATATCTACGGCTCGAGCTTTTTTACTTGCAACTCTGCCCTGACCCACCTTTTGATCAGCCCCCTTGGTTACCGCCACATCAATTGTATACTTTGTCGGGCAATCACGGTCGGATGATCCGGAATTATCCAAAACCAAACCCAATACTTTTTCATCCTTCCCAAATTCCACCGCAAACCAGTCACCGCTCTGTTTGGGACGGCCGGTATCCCAACGGGTTTGGTGGATATTATCTATGGCCTTGTATGGCGTCCCCAGGGGAGAGGCGGTTACGATCCATCCCTTCGGTTTATCTTGGGTTTTCAAATTTGGAAATTGATAAAACGTTCCTCCCAGGTTCATCTTAACGGGAATATTAGATACAATACACAGATCGTACTCCCCTCCTGGTTTAGCGAGATTAAAAAACCCATTAAAGCAGAATGTTAAGGGGGATTGGGAAGAAGGTCTAAGGTCCAGGGGCTTGGTCAACCCTACATCTACAGCACGGGGGCGACCGGTATAGACCGGTGGACCTTTGGATTCTTCTTCGTAATAATAAACACAGGAAAGTCCCGTTTTGTCCATTTTTATATAAATGAATAATGTTAATAGGCTGATGACGAGGGTAAAGAGTATCAGTAAAATCCGTATTCTGGTCATATTATGCTTTGAATCCTGTTTTATACAAAAGCCCAAGATATCATATCGGTCTCAGCATTGGCCAAAAAAAGTTCATACGAGGGATTACAAATGCTTAAAGGCGGTGTTCCTGTCGGGCTATTAGTGACTTAGTTCTCATCCGGAAACGACCTTTCCGGATGAGAACATACATCTGCCGGCTATCCTCTTTGGTCAGAAACCCTTTCAAAAGGGTTTCTGGCGAGAGCTTCATGCCGGTCCCTGAATGGGGACCTTAGCATAGGTCGATAAAATCGACCGGCCGGTCCCTGAATGGGGACCTTAGCATAGGTCGATAAAATCGACCGGCCGAAATCGAGGTGTTTCCATCCGGAAATTAGAATTTCCGGATGGAAACGACTTAAGAATAAAATTCTATGCAAAATGGAAAGAATTTATTAAAGAACAAGCCGTTGACCCGGACCAACCAAGGGTTTTAATACATTTCGTATATCCAATTTTGGTTCCGGCTGGTACGGGTTGGGGGTATTAGCGCACTTTACCAAATCCTAATCTGGAGTTATCTGATTCGAAATATAGCAAAAAAGGAATTAAAAATCGAATGGTTAAGTTCCGGTTGTCAAATTTGAAGATCATTATTAAACCTCAATG
>JAZDOU010000258.1:0-9650 GCA_043798385.1 Pseudomonadota bacterium | reverse complement strand
TAGATTCTTACAAAGTACGATCTGAGGATTTATCTCTAACTTTATTTCAGGTGTCTGGGGGTGTTATTTTTTGTGTTGTGCAACCGTAAGCCATGAGCTTATTTTGCCGGGCCAAGGTTGGATATTGTTAAAAAGAAGGCTTCCATTTGGAAGCCGAGGGGTGAATGCCCTGCCTCGAATCAAACTTAGCCATTCCGGCCGGATTGGAGACTCTTAACTCCCCTTTGGACAACTCCAAAAATAAGACCCCCAGACACCTGAATTTCAAATAGTTTGGTTAATCCTCATCGGGAAAAAATTTTTCGGATGGGCGCTGTCAGTGACCCGTTTTTACTTTTTCAACACCAGCCGGACATCCAAGACCTGACAGCCCTGGCCTGTTTCATAGACCATAATGGGATTGATATCGATTTCAGCGATCTCGGGAAAATCGACCAACAGCCGGGAGAGGCTCATAAGGGTCTCGATAACCGCTTCAAGGTCTGAAGGTCTTTGGCCCCGAACCCCCTGCAGGAGTTTAATCCCTTTGATTTCATGGATCATGTTTCGGGCCTCAACCCGGTTTAAGGGGGCCACTCTCAAGACCACATCCCCAATGACCTCCACATAGATTCCCCCGATTCCAAAAAGCATGACCGGTCCAAAAGTAGGATCCTGTTTTCCACCCAGGATGATCTCTCTCCCTTTAGGGCTCATCTTTTGGAGCACCACGGTGAAATGATCCAATTCCCCCAGTTCCCTCTGGGCCACTTCCCGAAGTTGATAATAGGCCGCGGCCAGGGCTTCCTGGTTAGTGATATGAAGGATGACGCCTCCAACATCAAATTTGTGGGCAATATAGGGGATAGCCAGTTTTAATGATAGAGGATATCCCAATTCCTGACCTTTCTCCAGGGTTTCCTCCAGAGACTGGGCCTTGGCAAAGGGAATCACCGGAAACCCGTAATGGGACAGGACCTCCAACCCTTCGAAAAGGTTTAGAGGCCTCTCTTCTGCCGCGGCCAGGGCGAAAATTCGGCTTACGCCGGTCCGATTAAGGGCCTCTGCCGGGTCATCCGACTTCAGGCCTTGCACCTTTTGTCGGCTGAAACGCAGGGAGAGATGGAGGGCCTGGGTGGCCTTTTCCGGAGAGAGAAAGATGGGCATGGTGAGGTGTTTTTTGATGTAGGCCAGCTCCCAGTCTTCCGAAAAAATGCAGACCGCCACCGGTTTCTGATAACGTTGACTCAACTCCTCGGACTTCTGGATCAACTTACGGGATCCCTCTCTTTCCCCTTCGGCCCGATAGACATGAATAAGAATGAGGCCATCGATATCCTCCCGTTGGATGGTTTCTTCGACGATCTGGACATAAACAGGCAAATCGAACAGATCCCCCAGGTCGAGGGGATTGGATAATTTAATCACACTGGCCCGAAAATGTTTTTCTATTTCTGCAAAAAAGGCTTGAGGAAAAGCCGGAAGCACAAATCCATATTTGGAACAGGAATCGGCCGCCACCACCGCATGCCCTCCGGAGCGGGAAACCACAGCCAGCCGGTTTCCTTTCAGGCGCGGCAGGGTTAAAATCTTGAGATAATTAATGGCCTCCTCAAAATCGTGGACCCGGATGGCCCCGGCCTGTTTTAAGGACGCTTCCACCACCTTGTTGTCTGAAAGGAGGGCGGCCGTATGGGAGAAAGCGATCTGGGCACTGACAGGGCCTATGTTGGACTTGTGGATAATGATCGGTTTGGAGGAACGACTGATGATCTCCATCATCCGCCGTCCATCGGTGATCCCTTCCAAATAAAGACAGATGACCTCTGTCCCCGGGTCCTGGATCAAAAACTCCAGGAGATCGTTTTCGTTTACATTTAGTTTGTTGCCCATACTGACGAACTTATTGATCCCGATGTTCTCACTGGATAGAAAGCCCATATAGCTCAAGCCCACGCCCCCGCTCTGGGCCAAAATAGAGATATGGCCCGGGCGCATATCCCGGTGCATGACCATAAAAGGCAGACAGAGACCGTTTTCCATATTGATATTGCCGATCCCATTAGGCCCGATAAAGCGGATTCCATATCTCTCGGCCACCTCCAATAGTTCCTTTTCCAAGGGAGCCCGGTCTTTGGCAAACTCCCGGAATCCTCCTGATTCTATGACTACCCGCTTGATCCCCTTCTCCCCGCATTGTCTCAGGAGGTCCACCACGGTCAAGGCCGGGGTTAAGATGACGGCCAGATCGATCTCGGCGTCTATTTGTCCGATCTCGGTATAAATCCTTTGTCCAAAGAGGATCCCCCCTTTGGGGCCGACCGCAAAAAACCGGCCGTTAAATTGAAATTCAACCAGATTGGAGACAATATTTCTCCCTAAATTATCAGGAGAAGTCGAGACACCGATGACCGCTATACTGGACGGATAAAAGAATTGTTTCATGTATTCACACTCCCCAGGACGGTGTTGAGAGTCCGTTTCCCGGAATTAATTTCCTGCATCGATTTCAGGCTATCTGAGTTTCCATTCGGAACCTTCTGGTTTCCGGATGGAAACTATCTTAGTTTAAATCCCTTTAGGGGTCAATCCCCTATTCCAACTTGCCCCCTTCACTTTTGACAATGATATATCCGAACCAGGAAGGGTCGAGGGGTCTTTTTTCAGGGTTGTCCACCGTAAAGCCAGTGCTTCTTTGCCGGGCCAAATTTTTAATAATCTTTAAGAGCAGGCCTACACAGGCGTTCCAGATAAGGTTGGGTGAATGCCCTGCATCCAATCGAGTTAACCTATTGGGCCGGTATCGGGTCGGGGATTGCCTTTTGGACAACCCTGAAAAAAGACCCCTCGTCCCTTCCTGTTAATAAATGCTCTTCTATTCAATAATTAACTGAAAGTGAAGGGGGGCAAGCCTATTCCAAGGGGCACCAGGCAAGCTATTGGTTTTTCAGATCCCTAAACTATTTCTTGACATCTTAATCAAAGAAAACTATTTATTCCCAATACGAAAATACAGGGATTCCAATGGTTAATTCCCTTTCAACACCAATCTCCCGGATAAAAGGCCGGCCTTCGGCTTTGTTTTGGGCCTTGCTGATTCTCTTTGGAGAATTATCGTCTCACCCTGCCCTGGGATCGTCTTACAAACCCTCCTGGCCGATATTCTCAGAAGTCCAGGGGGGTGAACATTGGTATACGGTTAAAAACAAAGATTCGCTCTATTCCGTCTCCGGGCGCTACGGTTCCACCTGGCAGGTTCTGGCCTCACGAAATCTTATCAACCCTCCCTATAAATTGAACATCGGACAACGTTTGGTGGCCAACAACCGTCATATCATCCCTCAGGCCCCGGTTAGGGATGGTCTATTGCTGAATATTCCGGGCCATATGGTCTATCTTTTTGAGCAGGGCGTCATTATTAAACGTTTTCCCGTTGGACTCGGACGACCCGATTGGCCCACTCCCCTGGGAATTTTTACCATCACCGGCAAATCGAAAAATCCCGTCTGGACTGTCCCGAAATCCATCCAGGAGGAACTGAAACGAGAAGGGAAAATCGTCTTAGAAAAGGTCCCACCCGGGCCGGACAATCCCCTGGGTAAATATTGGCTCCCTTTGTCGATCCCGGGATACGGAATTCACGCCACGATTTGGCCTGAAAGTATCGGGCATTCCACCTCCCACGGTTGTATTCGAATGATCACCGAAGATATCGAAGATCTTTACGGCCGCATAAAAATCGGGGTGCCGATAACGATCGTCTATGAACCCCTGAAATTGGCGGTTACTCCGGACAGAAAGATATTCCTGGAAGTCCATGCCAACAGCTACCAGAAACCATTCTCTTATTGGAAACATGTCCAGCAATTGGCCCAGGAAAAAGGTTTATCCAGCCAGATCGATTGGTCCAAGGCAATCCGGGTCCTCAATGAAAAAACCGGACTGGCGGAAGAAATAACCCAGAAATAAAAAAGACCCTCCGTCCCTGCTTTTTGGAAAATCTCCTTCACAACAATAAGTGAGTTATTACTCCGGCAAGTAAACATTTAAATGCTGTCATTCCGGACTTGATCCGGAATCCAGATCTTTACTGGACACCGGCCTTCGCCCTCCGGGATGTAGACCCCTATGGGACGGAATCCGGTGTGACGAATGAGGAAAAGGATTTTTTTACATATAGAGTTGCCGATCTAATAAAATGAAGGGGGCAATTATCCCGACTACTTGACTTTCCTGACCGTTCTAATTAAACTGGTTCGACAATGGGTCCTGAAACGTTTCCTCGACCCTTCCCAACCTGATGGGCGGGTTTTGATTTCCGGAATTTTTTAATGAAAAAAGCGGCCCCTAAAATCGAAATTTATCGCGCCTGGTGTAAAAATTGCGGCATCTGTACGGCTTTCTGCCCCAACAAGGCCTTACAAAAAAATGCCGACGGGAATCCCTATCTGGCTGATCCGGAGGCCTGTATCGGCTGCCGGCTGTGTGAATTGCGTTGTCCTGATTTCGCCATCTCCCTGAAAGATCCGGAAAGCGAAAATCATGAACCCCGATAAACCTAAAAAAGTCTTCTGGCAGGGAAATGAGGCCATTGTCGAAGGGGCCTTGGCGGCGGGCTGCCGTTTCTTTGCCGGTTACCCCATAACACCGGCTACCGAGATTTTGGAACTCATGGCCCAAAAAATGCCGGCCTTGGATGGGGCCTTTATCCAGATGGAAGATGAAATCGCCAGTCTGGGGGCGGTCATTGGGGCCTCCCTGACCGGAGTCAAGGCGATGACGGCCACCAGCGGCCCGGGATTCTCCCTGATGCAGGAAAACCTTGGATTTGCCTGTGTGGCTGAAATCCCTTGTGTTATTGTTAATGTCATGAGGGGCGGTCCCAGTACCGGCCTGCCTACCGGTCCGGCCCAGGGCGATGTCTTACAGGCCCGTTGGGGTACCCATGGCGATCATCCCATCATTGTTTTGGCCCCTTCTACCACCCTGGACTGCTATTTAGTAACCCGCCAGGCCTTCAATTTTTCCGAGAAATACCGGACACCGGTCATCATCCTGTCCGATGAAGTGGTTTCTCATACCCGGGAGGTTCTTACCCTTCCCAGAGCAAAGGAGTTCCCGGTGATCGACCGAACCCGCCCGACCGTCCCACCGGAATGGTTTGTCCCTTTTGAAACCCAAGGACGTTTAATCCCACCCATGAGCTCTTTTGGAGACGGTTACCGCTACCATGTGACCGGTCTCATCCATGATGTCAGGGGGTTTCCCACTAATCGGCCGGATGAAGTTTCCGCCTTTCAAAGACGGTTGCAGCAAAAAATAAGCGAGCATTTTGCCGACATCCATTGGGTGGAATCTTTTTATTTAGAGGACGCCGAGCAGGTCGTCGTCGCCTATGGTTCGGTAGCCCGTTCGGCCCTCCATGCCGTCCGTCAGGCCCGGGAGATGGGGCAAAAGGTCGGGCTGCTGAAATTATTGACCCTCTTCCCATTTCCACGGGCGGCGGTTGAAAAGGTGACCATCTCCTGTCAGTCCCTGTTGGTCCCGGAAATGAATTGGGGGCAGATCTCCCGAGAAGTAAAAAGAGTCAATCGAGGCCGGTGTCGGGTCCTGACCCTGAACAAGTTTGACGGCACCCTGATTACCCCCCAGGAAATTTTGAAAAGGTTGTCTCAAGACTGATCCCATGAAAGACATCACCAAATTAATCCATCACTACCTGCGTCATGACAAAAAATTCCCCCATGTCTGGTGCCCGGGCTGCGGAAACGGTATTGTCCTGGGGGCCTTGATCCGGGCTATTGATCACCTGGATTATGCCAAAGATGATATTGTCCTGGTCTCAGGAATCGGTTGTTCCGGTCGAATGAGTGTTTATGTGGATTTTAATACCCTTCATACCACCCACGGACGGGCCCTGACCTTTGCCACCGGCGTCAAGATGGCCAATCCGAAATTAAAGGTCATCGTCATTATGGGAGATGGAGATGCCCTGGCGATTGGAGGAAACCACTTCATCCATGCTGCCCGAAGAAATATCGATTTGACGGCCCTGATTATCAATAACAGCATTTACGGGATGACCGGCGGACAACATTCTCCGGCCACCCCTTATGGAAAGATGGCCACGACAACCGCTTTATACAATATCGAACCGGCTTTTAATATTTCTGAGTTGGCCGTCACCGCCGGGGCGGTCTTTGTGGGACGGGGGACTGTTTATCATGCCGAGATGCTCTATAAACTCATTGAAAAGGCCCTGCTTAAAAAGGGATTTTCCCTGCTGGAGATCATTACCCATTGCCCGACTTATTTTGGTCGAAAAAACAAGATGGGTTCGGCGGTGGAAATGATGGAGTGGCAACGTGACTTTGCCGTTCCCGTTGAAAAGGCCGGGCAGCTTCCTCCTGAAGAAATGGAGGGGAAATTCACCATCGGGGTCTTGATGGACAAAGAAGCCCCCGGATTTTTAGACGAATACGAAAAGGTCAAGGCCCGGGCACGGACCCTCACCCAAAACCGGGAAAATTAAAAAGATGCCCATGGTTCCCAGATATGAAATCCGCCTGGCAGGTTCAGGGGGGCAGGGATTGATTCTGGCTGGTCTGATTCTGGCCGAAGCCATAGCCTTGCAGGAGCATAAATTCGTGGTCCAGTCCCAAAATTACGGCCCGGAGGCCCGGGGGACCGACAGTAAATCAGACATTATCATCAGTGAAGAGGAGATCGACTACCCCAAGGCCATCCACTTGGACGTCCTGCTGGCCATGAATCAAAAGGCCCTGGATGTTAATTTTCTGGATCTGAAAAAAAAGGGACTATTAATCGTCGATTCGGGGCTGGTCAAGGAAGTTCCCACTACGCAGTTGATCTCCTTGCCTTTGACTCAGATCGCCCTGGAAGTGGCTCAAAGCCCGCAACCGGCCAACATGGTGGCCCTGGGGGCCCTGGCGGTCTGTACACAACAGGTGTCCCTCCACTCTCTGACCAAAACATTGGCCGCTCATTTGAAAAAGGAATGGCTGGATTTGAATCTAAGGGCCCTTAAAGCCGGAGCCCGTTCCGCAAAGAAGCGGCTCTCAGGAAACCCTTTGGGGAATGATAGTATTTAAAGTGGGGCTGGTGAGAAATTTCAGTCAGATTAACGGCAATTTTTTTGAGCAGGCCGGCCGGTATCCCGGCAAATAATTCGTTTTTTCCCGTCGTGGTCGATAGGCGCTCCCCTATCCCATTGACGGTTAAATTGACTTTTTTATTAAGCAGAGGGTAGACGATAACATCTCCACAGACCCCCCGGAACCCGGTTCCCACGCTGAGATCGATGCTGGCCCCGGTTTGATATTGGGTGGCGGTCAACAACCACATGGCCTGTTCCGAATTTACCCTGAAAATAACCACATCGACTCCCATAACCGCCTTTCCCAAGGGGCTCATGGCCACACCTTTGGTCTGTCCTGCCGGCAAGTTGATCCCCTTTGAAAAAGAATTCTGAACCGCCTCTGTATTTTCAAAACCTCTGATTTGAGAAGGCGGTTTATGTTTTCCTGATTTTGGACTTTCTTTCTTAAACCCCAGGGCAGTCAAACCCAGGGTACAGCGAACGTCGCCCCGTCTCAAAAAAAATCCTTTCCCCTTAAAGGCCTCCATAATCCCGTAACAGAAACTGGGCAGAGGTGTTTCCGGATTTTTGAATTGCACCGGCGTTTCTTCATGGTTTTTTATGATCCGGATGGCCACCGGGTTGGATTTAAGCTGAAGAATTCGACGATAGGTCCGGGACAATTCCTGCATATCTTCCATAAAAAAATTCCCTTGAAAAAGGTTTTAAATCAGATTATTTTTTTCGCCTTCGATCTTAAATAGAAACGACTTTACCCGCCGGCTTGGGGGGAAGCGGCTTAGGAGCTCCCATAGGGACCTCAACGCCTTCGATCCGGACTTTTTTGCCCCCCATAGTGAATTCTTCGCCCTGAATATATTCCGGCAGGAGGATCCATTCTCCCAAAGAGACCGGGACTTGAAGAATCAAAAAATTCATTCGTACCCAGCCGGGTTTAATATCCGGGGTTATGTTTTCAATCCGGGCGAAAAAAACGGGTTGATTTTCTAAATAGATCAAGACGAGATCTTTTAGTCCCGCCATACATTAGACCTAACTCTCAATTTGGAAGCAGAAGATTTTTTGAAATAGAAGAGAGAACCCTCCGCCAGGCTATTTGATGGAGTCTACGAAGAGATCTAAAGACCGATAACTTTTTACTGGTCTTACCCTTAAAAGTCAATAAGAATTTAAGGAGGGGGAATTTTTTTTATATCCATAGATTTCTATTATAGAATTTTTTAATCACCTTGAATACTACAAAAAAATAATGGGACTGGTTAATTTCCTGTCCACGACTATCCTGGTCTCCTCCACCGGAGAGGCGGATCTGTTGGCCTAATGGCTCAGGGAAAAGACGGTTGCCCGGGAGGTCTTTCTAAAATAGACGGAAAGGCCTTTTTATTTTGAATCAATTATGGTAATATCCGGGCCTTAAAAAAGATTTAAAAATATCAGGAGGGTCTAAACGGGTTAGAAATTAAAAGTAACCAAACGTATTAAGCTTAGACGACTCGTTGATATTATAAACAGGCGCCTGTAGCTCAGAGGATAGAGCAACGGACTTCTAATCCGTAGGTCGCAGGTTCGAATCCTGCCAGGCGCGCCATTGAATTTATTTATATTGATCTGGCCGTTGATTTCATAAAGGACTTGCTGCCCCCTCCACCAGTCAAGGATTGAACCGAGGCGGAGAAATCCTTGCTTTTCGTCTGATATTTATCCTTGACCGTCCCTCTATCTATCTTTATAATTTATCAAATTGAAAATGAGGAGGCAAAAATGATCTTGGCAGTGGAAATCAAAGAAGAAAAAAAGACTGGATTCACAAACATCCTGTCGACGAGGGTTTTCTTTCCCTCTCGGGAGGAAAAGTCACGGGACATTGAACGCCGAGTCATTAATGAAGGGCGAAGGATTGAAGCCATGTGGCGAGCACGGCTGTTCATCATTGACCATATGGAAAACGCCGGACTGACGTTGATTACCCAAGAGGAGGTATTCAAGGATACCAATTCGGAATCCCGGGTGTATTACTTCAGGGCTTCGGAAGGATTTAATTTGGATTTACTTTAACATCTCCATTCGAATATCAGTACGGGGAGAAGGGAAGGAAGTTTCAAGGACTGCTCTGGCTCCTTTTCCCTACAAACTCCATCAACGAAAGATGGAAGGCTACATTTAAGATTTGCAGCCCGTGGTGCGACGCTCTCTCCAGACCTCATATCCTATCATTCCCCGGTAAAAGGTCCCCGTGTTCGGCCCGTCGGCCTATCCCCGGAAAGCATAATTAGTTTCCATCCGGAAATTCAAATTTCCGGATGGAAACACCTGGATTCTGACTCGAAGCTCTGGCCAGAAACCCCTTTTTCAAAGAGTTACTGGCCATGGAGACAAATCGACCACGGTATGTTCTCATCCGGAAAGATCATTTCCGGATGAGAACTAATTAAAGAAAAACCCGGTAATCCACGTTAAGAACCTTGGCTAACAGGTGAGCATTTTTCTTTCCGATAGGCCGCTTGCCGTGTTCCATCATGGAAAGGTGCCGCTGTGGTATCCCGGTCAACTC
>JAZDOU010000241.1:0-8991 GCA_043798385.1 Pseudomonadota bacterium | reverse complement strand
TCCTGGTCCGCTTGTTTAGACAAATTAACCTCCGGGGCCGATGACGATAAGTCTCGTTTAATAGTTGTTTCTGCCGGGAACACCGATTTCAGTAACAGGTATCTTTATCCTGAAAGTAATCAGACCGATACAATTCATGATCCGGGGCAAAGCTGGAATGCCTTAACTGTCGGGGCATATACCGAAAAAATCAACATGGACCCCCAAGAATACCCTGGTTGGATACCCGTTGCCCCACAGGGAGACCTAAGCCCATGCAGTTGTACGTCAATGGCTTGGCAACGGCCATGGCCGATTAAACCGGATATTGTTTTGGAGGGCGGGAATATGGCCACCGACCCTACCAACGGAGAAGCAGATTTTGTGGACAGTTTGCGTTTGCTGACCACAAACCGGCAATTTACCCAAAAGCCCCTGGTCGTCACCGGTGAGACCAGTGCCGCCACAGCGCTGGCTTCAAGGATGTCAACGGTATTGTGGGCAGAGTACCCGGATTATTGGCCTGAAACGGTTCGCGGCTTGTTGGTTCATTCCGCCGATTGGACAGAGGCCACGAAAAATAGATTTCAGCCTTTGACAAGACGAAACAGCAAAGAGGCCCTTCTGCGGTATTGTGGATTTGGCGTCCCAAACTTGAATAAGGCCATGTGGAGTGCCCAAAATGCCCTTACCTTGATCGCCCAAGATTCCCTACAACCATTTGACAAGTTTGATAATACTTTTAAGACCCGGGACTTGAATCTCCATCATATACCTTGGCCTATCCAAGAATTAGAAGAACTCGGCGAGACAGAAGTTGAAATGAGGGTAACGCTTTCGTACTTTATTGAACCAAATCCGGCCCGGAGAGGCTGGACAAGAAGGTACAGCTATGCCTCCCATGGTCTACGATTTGAAGTGAAGACACCAACTGAAACACCAAATCAATTCAGAGGAAGAATCAATCAATTGGCTCGTGACGAAGAATTGGGGAACCCATCAAGCAGTGATGCGGCCAAATGGTTTCTTGGGCCTGACCTCAGAGCCCTTGGGTCAATACACTCTGACCGATGGACTGGAACTGCCGTCGAACTGGCCCAAAGAGGGTTTATTGCTGTTTATCCGGTAATCGGCTGGTGGCGCGAACGCCATCAACTTGGCCGATGGGCAAAACAGGCTCGCTATTCCCTTATTATTTCCATTAAGACCCCCGAGACCGATCTGGATATTTACACGCCGGTGAAAAACCTGATAAGGACGCCAGTGGCGATAAGCGTTTAAGGGCAACTTTAAGTTTGAAGTTTTGCTCCATTCCGCCCCCCCATTCTAATTCAATCCTGAATAGAGGGGACGTTGTTTCTGAATTGACTTATTTCAAGCCTATGATTCAGATAAAAGGATGGCCTTTAAAGCTGTTGAGAGGAATGGAAATGATGGCTCGCAATCTTTAAGTACACGCCCAATCACTTTCTGCCATTTCCCTGGAAGGAAAACAAATGCTTCTCGAATACCTTCCAGTTCGCCCTTCTTTTCAAGGGCTGAGAGGACCTTAAACGCAGTCTCCTGATCTCTGAAAGATTTATCTTTGCCCTTTCTTCTTGAAGAAATAATCAACTTGTGAAGGGCAAAAATGGTGTGGTGGGGAAGGGTTAAATGATATTCGCCGATTTTTACTCGGATGGTGCGAGCCGCCAAAAGACTTAAAAAGCGCAGAGGCTGGGCGTTTATCTTAATTTTGGGAACCGGAAACGGGCTTGGTCTGCCCCTGCCGATATCTGGAACCAGAAATTCCACAATCAGGTCAGGATGAAACAATCTCATGCAGCCGGTTGAACTTGTGAATTCTACAATGAAACCGAGGTCTCCAAGAAATCCAGGGACATCAGTTTCCGTTTGCATCTTCTCAGGCTTGGGGATGAGAAAATCAATGTCCCTGGTACGAATGGCAATGGATAATGGTTCATTTTGGAAGTAGGATTCATAAAATGGGATGCACCAACTCCCGATAAGCATGATATCTTCCAGTATCCCGGCCTTACCCAGTTTATCGATGATTCGGCTGCATAACTGCCGCTGACTTTCGGTCACCTATGGCCCCCCTAAGAAATTTAATCTGCCGATTCACTCGCGCCATTAACTGCCTATATTGGGCTCTGGATTTTTTATTCTCCTGGTACTTTTTAATTTCCCCTTCAGATAAGGAACCCTTGTATACCCATTTTATCTTGTCGCCTTCCCGATAAATAACATAGTAATAGTCATGCCCCTTGATCTTTTTTTTAATCAGAGAGCCTCTGGGAATTCGAGCCAAAGCTTTGGCATAGCTTTCACTCATTTCTATTGAATTTTTAAGCTCCTCAATGAGCATGCCTTTTATGGGATCCATATTGTTTACCATACAATGTTAAAAAAACTATATCCTGTATGGTAATAATAGTCAAGAAAAAGTTACCATACATTTATTAAATTATTTGTCCATGTATGGTAAAAAATCTTTAAAAGGTGACTCTACCGGATTCGGTTTTAGCGGCTGGTAAGGGGCATCCGTCGGGACTAAGGGGTAGAGGCCGGTTTTAAAATGGTCGATAGTAAAGCCGGAATCTTGAAAGGCTTCTTTTATATGGATTGCTTTGTCTTGGAAAAAGATTTAATATAAAATCCCTAAAGGGTGACATTTTTGGGGGTATTTTTGGGGGTATACTAAGAAATTGAATTTATTAAAATATAATAATTACGGGTTGATATGTGTTTAATTCGATGGACGCCTCCCCGATTTTTTTTTTGCCCCTTTTGATTATAAGCCCCTGAGGATTAGACCCTGGGGGCTTTTTTTATTGGCGGCAGGCCAGACCGAACAGAGACCGATTATTAAGCCGCCATGCCCCGCCTTTGGGGGCGTGGCACCACGAAATATGAAAATAGAGCCAGGCTAATGGTGAACATAGGAATCTATTTTCGAACTAGAAGATAGGCTCAAGGCTGAAAGCTCAACGCAACGGTTTCTTTTACAACTTTCAGCTTTGAGCTAAGAAACAGGACCTGAGGATTTTAAAGGAATGGGAGTTTTCTATGGAGATTCTGATTATTTTTCTGCTCATGATCTGTAACGCCTTGTTTGCCATGTCTGAGATGGCTGTGGTGGCTTCCCGAAAAGTCCGGCTTCAGCAATGGGCCAATCAAGGCAACACCCGAGCCCAGGTAGCGCTTGATCTGGCTCAATCCCCTAACCGGTTCTTGTCCACCATCCAGGTGGGTATCACCCTGATCGGCATTTTGGCCGGGGCCTTTGGCGGAACCACGGTGGCCAGATCTTTGGAGGGTTATTTGAAAGGGGTCCCCTATTTGAGAGGGTATAGCGAAGTCCTGTCTCTGGGAATTGTCGTCCTTGGTATTACTTATCTGTCTATTGTTCTCGGGGAGCTGGTCCCCAAGCGGTTGGCCCTGAACAACCCGGAACGTATTGCCTCCGCCATAGCCGTTCCCCTGCGTTTGCTGGCCACTATTACCCACCCGGTGGTCCAGGTGCTGACGATCTCTTCAGAGGGGGTTTTAAAGCTCTTAGGTTATCAGCCCTCCCGGGAACCGCCCATCACTGAAGAGGAAATAAAGGTCCTGATCGAACAAGGCACCCAGGCCGGGGTTTTTGCTGAAAAAGAGAAAGATATTATCAAAAGTGTTTTTCGTTTGGCCGATCGGGAAGTCGGGGTACTGATGACCACCCGGTTGGAGATTGTCTGGTTGGACTTAAATGCCCCCATAGAAGAGAATCGAGTCAAGATTATGGACCATCCCTATTCCCGCTTTCCGGTAGCCCAGGACAATCTAGATAACGTCCTGGGGGTGGTTCGGGCCAAAGATTTACTGGACCAGGGACTTTCCAGTCGAATAATGGACCTGAAAGAAAAGATGACTCCTCCCCTCTTTGTCCCGGAAAATGCACCGGCCCTGCACCTTTTGGAATTGTTTAAGAAGTCACGTCCCCACCTGGCGTTGGTGGTGGATGAATACGGTGGGATTCAGGGTCTGGTAACCCTGAATGATATTTTAGAATCCATCGTTGGAGAGATCTCCTCCCAAAATCAGCCGGCCGAGCCTCAAGCCGTCCAGAGGGAAGATGGCTCCTGGCTGGTGGATGGGATGGTGCCGGTGGATGAATTCAAGGAGATCTTCGACCTGGTAAGATTGCCCGGCGAAGGGAGCGGACACTTTCAAACCTTAGGCGGCTTTATCATGATGCAAATGGGACGCGTCCCCAGAGCGGCTGACCATTTCGAATGGGAGGGCCTGCGTTTTGAAGTGGTGGACATGGACGGGAAAAGAATTGATAAAGTCCTGATCTCAAAGGGATTGGATAAGGACTAAGTTGCAAGGTGTTGGGGAAAAGGGGAAAGAATTCTAACCCAACACCTGTTTTTCCCCCGCTCGATTTTTTCATTTTGACAATCCTTAAAAATCTCACTATATTCGGATCAACTGAACAAAATAACAGACCCAGTCAGCCTCATAACCCGAATTAGCGAGGAAATTGTGCTCTTATCCGTTATCATTCCGGTTTACAACGAAAAAGAGACCTTGGCGGCCCTGGTGGAAAAGGTCGCCTCCGTGGACCTTTCTCCCTTGGACATAGACCGGGAGATTGTCGTTATAGACGACTGTTCCCAAGATGGCACCTTGACAGTGGCTCAAAAGCTGGCCGATGAAGGCAAGATTCGCCTGATCCGTCATGATAAAAATCAGGGGAAGGGCGCGGCCTTACAAACCGGATTCCGGGAGGCTCGAGGAGACATTGTGGTGATTCAGGATGCCGACCTGGAATATGATCCCGAAGAGTATCCTCGATTGTTGAAACCCATTTTGGAAGGAAAGGCCGACGTTGTTTTTGGATCCCGCTTCATGGGAGGAGAGGCCCATCGGGTACTCTATTTTTGGCATTATGTCGGCAATAAGATTCTGACTCTTCTCTCGAACATGACCACCAACCTTAATCTGACTGATATGGAAACATGTTACAAGGTGTTTCGCTCGGAGGTCCTTAAGTCCATCACTTTGGAGGAAAAACGGTTTGGTTTCGAACCTGAGGTGACGGCCAAGATCGCCCGTTTGGGGTGCCGGATTTACGAGGTCGGGATTTCTTATACCGGACGGACCTATTCCGAAGGGAAAAAGATTAACTGGAAAGACGGCCTCCGGGCCCTGTGGTGTATTTTTAAGTATAAGTTTATCAAATGAGGTTTAGAATGATCAAGGGTGTCAGGTTCAAGGCGCCGGGCTCGAGGATGATATAGGGTTGCCTTCCCTTGGTTTCAGGCCATGGATATTGGGTCTTAGGCCTTGTGCCGAAAGGTTTTTATGGGTTATGTGTTAGTCACCGGCGGGGCCGGTTATATCGGGAGCACAGTCTGTCACACCTTGCTGGAGCGAGGACACTCGGTTGTTATCCTGGACAGTCTGGAAGAGGGACACCGCTCAGCCTTGCCCCCCAAGGGGATTTTTTTTCAGGGCGATCTTGGGGACGAGACCCTCCTGAAAGAGATCTTCACTTCCTATCCCATCGGGGCGGTGCTTCATCTGGCGGCCTATTGTCTGGTGGGGGAATCGGTCCAGGATCCGGAAAAATATTATCGGAACAATGTGTCCAAGGGGCTGGTCCTCTTGAAGACCATGAGGGCCGCCGGGGTCACCAAGATAGTCTTTTCCTCTACGGCGGCGGTCTATGGAGAACCTCTCTCGACGCCGATCGAAGAAACCCATCCCACTCTCCCGGTTAACCCCTACGGGCATTCAAAACTGATTTTTGAACAGATCCTGGATTGGGTTGCTCAGGCCTATGGATTAAAGGCTGTCACCTTTCGTTATTTCAACGCCGCCGGGGCTGTAGACAGGCTGGGAGAGGACCACGAACCGGAGACCCATTTGATTCCCCTGATCCTTCGGAGGGCCTTGATGGCACTTCATGGCCCGTCAACAGAAAGGGTTACAGACCCTCTAACCGTTTTTGGAATGGATTACCCAACACCGGACGGGAGCTGTCTGCGGGACTATATTCATATCCAGGACCTGGCCTTGGCACATGTCCTGGCTTTGGAAAAATTGGACCATCTCCGGCAGCGGATTTTTAACTTGGGAAACAGCCGGGGCTTTTCGGTCTTGGAGGTGATTGAGACGGCCCGGGAGGTAACCGGCAGAGATATCTCCTATCAGAAGGGAGATCGCCGCCCTGGAGATCCGGCCGTCCTGGTGGCTTCTTCAGAGCGGGCACGAAAGACTTTGGGCTGGGAACCTGTTTATCCGGATCTGAAAGACATTATCGCCTCGGCCTGGGCCTGGCATCAAAAGTTTCCTCGGGGTTATCAAGATTGATGGGCGGGAAAGAAAACTGGTATGCCTTATATACCAAAAGCCACTACGAACAGAAGGTCTTCCAGGGCTTGACCGAAAAATCTATCGAGGCCTTTTTGCCCAAAGTCGAGACCTTAAGCCGGCGGATGGATCGAAGGAAAAAGATCTGGCTGCCCCTTTTCCCCGGCTATGTATTTTTCCGTATTCCCTGGGATTTGAAGATTTATTGGGAAGTATTGAAAACCGACGGGGTAGTCAGGACCCTGAACATGGGAGGGGCCCCGGCCCCTGTCCCGGAGGAGGAGATCAGTTCTGTTAAGATTGCGGTGGACAGCCTGCTGCCGCTCTTTCCGCACCCCTTTGTCAGGAAGGGTGATCGGGTGGTTATTGAAGCCGGCCCTCTAAAAGGTGCGCAGGGAGTCTTCATCTCCCGTGAAGGAAAGCTGGGGAAATTTGTAGTGGGGGTCGAGCTGTTGAACCGCGCCGTAGCCGTAGAAATTGAACCGGAATTTATCCGGAAATTATAATCAGACTATAAGTCCTGTCAAAAATTAAAGGAGGTTTAACCAACCAATGGAATATTCCATCGCCCCCACGGGAGAAAAATTTCCTCTGCCGACCGCTGAAGATATGGAAATTGAAAATAAACGACTCCACACTCTGGTAGAGGTGCAGCGGCGTCAGAACCGGGAGATTGTGGTGGTCATGGGGGTCGGCTTTGTCGGGGCAGTGATGGCCGGGGTGATCGCCGACTCTACTGAACCCCAAGGCCGGTCCGGCAAGTTCGTCATCGGCATGCAGCGGCCCAGCTCCAGGTCTTTCTGGAAGATTCCTTTAATCAATCGGGGTGTCTGTCCGGTGGCCGCCGAAGACCCGGAAGTCGCCCCTTTAATAAGCCGCTGTGTCTTGGAGAAAAAAACCCTGACGGCCACCTTTTCCATGGAGGCCCTGTCCTTGGCCGATGTGGTGGTGGTGGATGTCCAATGCGATTTTCTTAAAGAAGAGTTAGGTCATGTCAAAAGCGGCAATGCCGATATTCAAGCTCTGGAAGAGAGTTTTAAAGTAATCGGCCAAAAAATTTCGCCTAATACCCTGGTCTTGATCGAGACAACCGTACCGCCCGGAACGACCGAATACATCGCCTACCCATTTATCAAAAAGGCCTTCGAAGAACGGGGGCTTCCGGAAGATCCCCTCTTGGCCCACAGTTTTGAGCGGGTCATGCCGGGAAAGGAATATGTGGCCTCGATCCGAAATTTTTGGCGGGTCTGCAGCGGCATCAATGGCCAGGCCCGGGAACGGGTGGTTCGTTTTCTCTCCGAGGTCATAGAGGTGGGAAAATTCCCTTTGACGGTCTTGGAACGTCCCATGGAGAGTGAGACCTGCAAGATCGTTGAGAACAGTTTTCGGGCTACTATACTGGCCTTTATGCACGAGTGGAGCCTTTTTGCAGAAAGGAACGGCGTCGACCTGATCAAGGTTATAGAGGCCATCAAGGTCCGGCCGACCCATAGCAATATCCTCTTTCCCGGTCCGGGGATCGGCGGCTACTGCCTGCCCAAAGACGGTGGGTTGGGCCTGTGGTCTTATAAACACCTGATGGGTTTTCAGGACGATATTTTCCAGATCACCCCTTTGGCCATCGATATCAATGATACCAGGGCCCTGCATGCCGCTCAACTGGTTCGGGATGCCCTGCGCAACCAAAATCGGATTGTGGCCTCTTCCTTGATTACGGTTCTGGGGATTTCCTACCGGGAAGATGTAGGGGATACCCGTTACAGCGGTTCAGAACTCCTGGTCAGAAAATTGAGCGAGATGGGATCCGAGGTGAGGGTCCATGATCCTTATGTGGATCATTGGTGGGAGATGGAAAAACAGGAGGCCTATCCGACTCACAGCAGTTGGTCGCGCTTTTTTCGGAATCAGGAAGGATTAACAAATCTGAGGGTCTCCAAGGGGCTTCCTGAGGCCTTGAAAGGGGCGGATGCGGTGGTTCTGGCCGTGCGTCATCAACCCTATCTGAAACTGGATCCGGACCAGGTAGTCCAATGGATAGGAAAACCAGCGGCCATTGTGGATTGTTTTGGGATCCTCAAGGACGACCAGATCCGGAGATATTTCGAACTGGGTTGCGAAGTGAAGGGTTCCGGCCGGGGGCACATCAACCGGATTAAAAGGGAAGTGCTGAGTGAAAAGCAAGGTAGACAGGGTTAACAAAAAAATCTTAATCATCCTGCAAGTCCATTATAAAGGTAAAGGTAAAGGTAAAGGTCTTTTCTATGAAATCAAAAATTGCTGTTGCCAAGACCAAACCCGAAACCGTCTTCGACGATATCCGCCGAATATGCGAGCTGGCCGAGTTGAAAAAGCATCTTGATCCAACCCGTCCGGTTATTCTCAAAGACAACATCTCCTGGCATTTTCCCTTTCTGAGCGCCAACACCACTCCCTGGCAACTGGAAGGGATCATTCTGACCTTGCTTGAAAACGGCTATAAGGATCTGGTGGCAATACACAACAATACCGTGGTCACCAACCCCTATAAGGGAGGGATGCTGAACAAACTGACACCGGTCTATCAAAAATACCGTATACCGGAACTGTATAATTTCAGAAAAGATCAGATCCAGTGGATCGATTATCGTCCTAAAGCCAAAATGAAGGCCCTGG
>JAZDOU010000226.1:0-6470 GCA_043798385.1 Pseudomonadota bacterium | reverse complement strand
AGGGTGGATCTGGCGAACCAGAAAATCATCCCATCCCTCGGGATGCATTTTTCCCCTTTCCTGAAAATAGCTGCAGGCGAGGCATGTGGAGAATTTTTGATAAAGATCCCCTTCGGTTTTCCCTGAGCACTGTGTGAGCTGAATATGCCAGCAATCCTCTTCATCGCGGCCATGAGCCGGACACAGAACTTTGGAACAGGAAAAAAACTCCCAGCAGGCCAATTTTTCGCAATTCTTCCCGACTTTACGCGAGATTTTAAGTTGATGGCTTTTCAGCAATGAACTCACAGAATGTATCTCCTTTTGCTCGACAAAAGGGTTCTATGGCAGAAAAGGTAAAACACCCGTCCGGATAGGCGTCCCCATAAAGCAAGTCCATGAAAGCCGCCGCTACACCCCTTAACATATAGCATTTCCCGACATCGGCAATTCCCAGCCGTTTCATATAACCGGAAGACTCGTATTATTAATTCACACGAAAGTGGAGTCTATGTCCCGGAATCAGATCGATCACTTCTATTTCCCCTCCCCATCCGAAGGCGGTGGCAACCGCTAGAAAACCTTCGATCTGGTCATCGACAGTTTCAAGCATGGGCTGGACCAATTCCTCCCACTCCAAGGATTGCCGAATGCCATGAAATGTGGAATAGCCACACTCCTGGGCAGCACCGATGAGCAGTTTTTCGGCTTCTTCCTCGCGACATTTTCCCATTCGTAATAAAAAATTGAAGGATACCATATTATAATAGGAAGTTAAATACAAAGAGAGGTACACCCCGAACAAGGGAATGATCCCTTTTTCATCCCGAATTTTACTCCCCTCCATAATTGCACGGATGATTTTCAGGCTGTCAATCGCCATGGCGCCCCCTTTTTAACCGAACATCGAACACACAGACGGCATTACGCATCATTTTACAGTTCATTTCCCGGACCTCAAAATATCCGATAGGCAGATCGTAAATTGCTTCCAGAACCCCGGCGATCCATCCCCGGGTGAAATGACAGCCGGGTGTTTTTCGAAGGCCATGCTTGGCCAGCCATCCGGTCACGTGATGACTGAATGGGCTGATGATTCTGCCGCCATTTGGCCCCATGTCTTGAAAATTGATTACTCCCAGCCCGCAGTGCTGGTAAATTGAGGCCACGAATTCAAGCTTTGACTTGTCGCTTCTGATCAGTGGGTATTCCTCCAGCATGATTTTAAACGCCGTATGAATCGATTCTTCGGCTGCATTGCATATCAGATGAACACCTTCCAGGCCAAGGCTATCTTCAAGCATTTTATGCAGATTGATATTGTAGTGGTGGCAGTGCATGGCAATAGGGATATCGAACAACACCACCCGATTCCCGATTCGTGTCAGTTTGTCTTGCCAGTCGATAAACATGTACACATCCCTTTCCGGTCTGTCGATAGGATATTGAAATCAGGATTCCAACACTCATGGTCCGATATCATGACATTCTGTCCGGAAACAGAGAAACGGCAGGCCCCTCCCGTTGCTTCCTGGACAGTAAAATAATATATAAACACTGCATGGATTATTACAATTAGCTTACTTTATCTTCGAATGCAATTGGAATAATGTCAGGCGCAGCCCACTCATCATGTGGGGTAACTTTGAGAGCTTTGAATTTCTCACGTTCGGGTCTGGCAGGGGTGATGGGCTTGCATTCCGCAAGAATGCGACTCAGACTCCACCAGCAGCAGCAAATTCGATCCCATTAAATCCGGGCAGCCCCAGTGGATATAACTCCACGAAGCCGTTATTTCGTCTCTGCCTGTGCCTCTTTGTTGACAATCAGGGGGCGTTGATAAGTTTCCTTAATAATTTCCTGGGGAATGCCAAAGCTCATTACCCCTACCAGACCCTTTAATCGGATGTTAAAGCTCTCACTTTGAAGCAGCTCTGCATCACAGGGCTTTTTCCTGTTGACACTTCTGAATATTTTGTTGCATGTTCACAATTGAGTTCTATAGCAGGATAACGGCAAAAGTGAACTTTTGAAGCTCCCCGCAGCAAGTTACGGGGAATCTTCGACCGTAAGGACTTTTTTCCTATTTTTGATTCGCTCGCTAACCCCGCAGCAAGCTACGGGGATTGCGCTCGCTATTGCGGTTCAAGAACTGGGTACTAAATCCGGCACCCTGAAGGGATTATTGAAAAACAATGGAATCCGGTTAAAAGATTGTGATCGAAGTAATGTATAAAACAGTATCTGATCCCATAAAATACTGGATAATCGGCTCCGGAAAATTCGGCGTGCGCGCCGCCGAAATTCTTTATCAGAAACATCCTTCCGCCCGTATTACTCTGGTGGACTCCAACCCTGAAAGCCTTGCCGGGCTTAATTTGCCATGTGAAATTATCTGCACGGATGGAACCAATTTTTTGGTTGAAGCCCTGGAGAGTGAGGAAATGCCGGACTGGGTGGTTCCATGCATTCCGGTTCATCTCGCATTTCGTTGGCTGGTAAAAGGCCTTCCGCCGTCCCGCCGCCTTGAAATTTTGCAGGTTCCGGAATCCCTGGTTTATCTGCTTCCCAACCCTTTCAGAGGCCTCAACCTGGAACTATATGTGAGTTTTGCAGATTTTCTGTGTCCTGAGGATTGTCCCGAACCGCTGGAGCGATGCACCGTAACGGGCCAGCCGCGCAAAGGTGAAATGTTCCGTTTCCTTGCTGAAGCAGATGTCTCCCCTTACAAAATGGTCGTGCTTCAAAGCCTACAGCTCGCACCAGGAGTCGGCGGATACACACCAGCCGCCATGTTCGAGGCCCGCAACCGGGTTTGTAACAGCGGCCCCGAAATCCTTTTCGCCACAGCATGCCGCTGCCAGGGGGTAATCAACGCCCTTTCCATCTCACCCATCCCCTGACTGGGCTGCTTTAGGTGCATAGAGAACCATTGATATACGATATTCTAAAACTGAGAAATAATGCTTTCAAAGTCGAAAAATATTTCAACTCTTAATCCACTATGCTGATGTTGATCTTTTCCTTTTGAGCATGTATGTGAAGGCGGAGCTGGTAAACTGGGCGCCCTGGTCGGTATTGAAGATTCCGGGATCTCTAGACACAGAAGCCTTCTCCATGGCCGCCAGGCAGAAACCGGTCTCCATCGTGATCAAGGTCTCCCAGGCGAGGACATATCGGCTGAACCAGTCCATGGTGGCCACCAGGTAGAGCCAGCCGCGGTGAAGCCGGATGTACGATCAGCCGCCCAAACCTGATCCGGGTGCGTTATGATCAATCTTCGGAGGAGATAGAGGTAAATGGGATGACCTGCACCACTTCCTGGACCGGCACATCCAATTCTTATTGGCTGATTGATGCCGGTTTGGATTCAATCGGGCAGGCCGTAATTATGTTCAGAGGACGTTTACCGGCACCCGCCCGTTCCAGCAGAGTAACCAGCCTTCGCTTTATCTCAAAAAAGGCGGGGGTGGCCATAACTTCCACCGTTCGGGGACGCGGAAGATCAACAGGCACTTCCTCCAGGATACAACCCGGAAAGGCGGTCATCACATAGATGCGATCCGAAAGGATCAGCGCCTCATCCACATCATGCGTTATAAAGAGGATGGTTTGAGGCATTGCTCCCCAGACTTCCAGCAAGAAGTTTTGCATAGCCCCCCGAGCCTGGGCATCCAAGGCGGCAAAAGGTTCGTCCATCAGCAGGGCGTCAGGGGCATTGACCAGTACCCGGGCCAGGGCCACTCGCTGTTTCATGCCGCCCGAGAGTTGGTCCGGATAGAAATCCGGGAACCCTTCCAGACCCACCAATTGGATGAATCGATGGACCTTTTTCGTTATCTCATCCCGGGAGTTACCCGCCCGGACAAGGCCGTAGCCGATATTATCGCGGACGGTTAGCCAGGGGAACAGGGCGTCCTCCTGGAAAACGACCCCCCTGTCGAATCCGGGCCCTGCGACCTCTCTGTTGTTAACCAGGACGCATCCGGAGGTGGGCCTTTCAAAACCGGCTATGATATTAAGAAGTGTTGTCTTCCCACAACCGCTGGGTCCAAGCAGGCAGGCCAGTTGGCCGGACTTAACGCACAGGTTCACCCGCTCCAGGACATCTATTCGGCCTCCCCGGCCGGTCGGGACTTCATAGGATTTACTCAGCTCTTCGACTACCAGCAGGCAACACCTTTCTCTCATACTCATTAAACCATCTCCCTTCTCCAGACCAGCCGATCCAGCAGAAACATCAATAATCGGTCGCTTAACCGGCCGAGTATGGCGATTGAGATCATACCGACAATAATGATGTCCACCTGCCCCAACATCCTGGCGTCCATTATGACCGCCCCCAACCCGTCAGGGACTCCGGTCAGTTCGCCCAAAACCAGATAAGCCCAGGAGAGTCCCAAAGCCACTCGAAGACCGCTCACCACCAAAGGCATAGACCCGGGAAGGATAACCGTGGTGAACAAGGTCCAACGGTTGGCCCCGAGCATAAGCGCCGCCCTTTTCCAGATAGGCCGGACATGTCGCGCCCCCTGAGCGCTGTTGACATAGATGGGGAAAAAACCGGCTAAAGCAATCAGGAATACGGTGGTCTTTGTGCCGATACCAAACCAGACGATGGCCAAGGGCAACCAGCCGATCCCCGGAATAGCCCGTATGGCATGAATCGTCGCATCAACTACTCGCTCAAAATAACGTATGCTGCCGGCAGCCAAGCCCATCGGGACGCCGATAGCCGCTGAAAGCAAAAACCCCAGGGCCACTCTCTCCGAGCTGGCCAGGGCATGCCTCCAAAAGGTCCCTGAATATGTTGAACGATGAAGGGTGCCCCAAAAAAAATCCCAGGTAGTCAGCGCCAACGTTTTAGGGCTGGGAAGTAGATACTCCGGCAGGCGACCGTTGGCCGTCATCAGCTCCCAGAAACCCAAGATCAACGCCGGAACCAAGTAAGGCAGAAAATGACCTGCTTTCAGCTTCCTGTGTCCATTCTCTGGTATTGGGGATAAATTCATTTGGCTGGATTATAATCCTTGGCCAATTCCCGTCGCGCCTGCCTGACAAAGGAGAGGTCAAAGAGCTTCTCGTAATCCGGTTGGCGGTCTATCATACCCAAGGACTGCATCCGCTGACCTAACGTCCTGGCCCGGCGGATATAGTCTTCGTCCAACTTCCAGGTCAAAGCGATATTCCTTGCCGATTCCCGCAGCACCTCGGGGCGGTTACCGAATTCCTCGGCGCGCTTTAGCCAAACGTCCGGCTGCTTGGTCAAGTATTCGGTAGCCCGGGCATGGGCGGTTACCATAGCCTGAATGAGATCGCGTTGTTTAGCGATCAAGTCCCGGGTAACAATCATACCGGCATTGATGGGTCCGATCGAGTCATCATAATACGGATAGGCCAATACCCCCCCGTATCCCTGAAGTACGGCGATAGTCGGAAAGGGCTCCCCGCTCAAGAAGGCATCGATATTTCCGCTGGCCAGGGCCTGGCCCATATCAAAAAAATCAATCCGGATCAGCTTAACGTCTCTTGCCGGGTCGAGACCGGCCTTGATCAAGGTTTCGCGCAAAAGGACATCGTGCATGGTGCCGGGGACGTAGCCGATCTTTTTCCCGTTCAGGTCGGCCGGCTTGCTGATACCTCCCCCTTTCCTGACAACCAGGGCCGAGCATTTATCAGCAAGGGCGGTAACCACCACGATCGGTTCCCCTTTTGAAGCCGCGGTAATGGCGAGGACGATGGTAGTCCCCGTTATATCCAAGCTTCCGGCTAAGAGGGCTGTTTTCTGGTCTCCAGGGTTGGTAAAGGTAAATACCTCGACTGAACTCCCCTTGGGCAGGAATTGATCGTAGAAAAACGGGGCAATGGTCTGGGCCGTCTTCCAGGTGCCCGCCCTGAAAGTAACTGCCCCGCCGGACTGGGCAAATGTTTTAAGGCTAATCGTGATTATAGACAGTAGGAAGCAGATAACCGTGGATAAAATTACTACTGATAAAAACCGATGTCTTTTCATAAATTTTTTTCCTTAAATAGAGGGGGTAGGCAGGTCATAATCGGCCGATGACAACATGGCCTTGGCATCTGAAATAGTAAAGGTACGCCACTCGGACTTAACTTCCTCCATTTCCCGGGGAACAGCACCCATTTCCACCACGACCGTATTGGCTCCTGCCCGGATTCCTTCCAGGCAGGGAGGATGAACGCAAATGTCCGTGGCCCTCGGCCCGGCCACCACTCGCGTTACCGCAATGATCTTAGCCAGTTCCCTCTTGGGGAATGGGCCGTAATCGGCCAGAGGGGTACCGGGCACAGGCACGCGGGCCATGGCACCCGTTAAGCTTGCTCCATGAGCGAGGGCCTTCAGTAAACAGTCGGCAATCTCTTCAAGTGTGTGTTCAATACCGACCGGTTCCACCAGGTGAGCCAGCTTTAATCCCACTTCTCGAATGGCCCTGAGGGTCGACAGGCGGGTTTCAGGCGATAAAATGGTG